>CAJQOT010000001.1 GCA_905480015.1 uncultured Rickettsiales bacterium
TGTTTCTTA
Source organism: uncultured Rickettsiales bacterium (assembly GCA_905480015.1). Classification (GTDB taxonomy): domain Bacteria; phylum Pseudomonadota; class Alphaproteobacteria; order Rickettsiales; family Deianiraeaceae; genus CAJQOT01. The sequence goes on from CAJQOT010000001.1 coordinate 10, forward strand.
TCATTTTGAAGTAAATTAATCACTTTCTTTCTAAGGTCACTGGAGTAAGGAACTGCCATCATAAAACACAATAAATATCTAAACGATATTTATTGTGTTTATAATATGCAAGGTTATTTTAATTTGCTATATAACAAATATGCAGTTATCTTTACAAAGAAATGACTATATTAAACGCCCATTTGAACATATGTTAAACCCAAAAAGATATTGGATTGGGGACATTATTTCTAACCCTTCAAACCTTGTATCCAATGCAATGTCAGGTGTGGGTTTTACAGTGTCTAATATTCCGCCAGGGTGGAAGGTAGACTTTAACAAGTTGCATATCACTGGTTATTCTTTGCCAAATTGGTCAATTGAAATTTATATTAATAATAACCTTTATGATTTTGCCGATGTACCGTCTAGCGGTACTTATTCCTTTCAAAATATACCGCTGAATGCAGGTTTAAACATTATAAAGTTGGTATTTTATGGCCCTTATGGGCAAAGAAGAGAAGTGATAGAGAAGGTAAATTTAGATACACAGTTATTACAAAAAGGAAAAATGGTATATGAAGTCTCAGCACTTAAAGGCGGAAGGTCTATTGTAGAAAGCAACACAACTTTGCAAAACAACCGCCTTGAAGATGGCAATAGATATCATGCAAATATTCGTTATGGACTGGGACATAAAACTGCTATTGCTTTTGGAACAACATCGTACAAAAAAGATTTTATCAGCTCTGGTGCTGGGTTAAAAGAGCGACATGCATACTTTCATACATCGTTAACAACGGGTGTGCAAAGCATGCTTATTAACCTTGATGCATCGCATCAGTCAAACACTGGGTCTCAAGCGTTTGCTTTTAGCATTAATACACCAACTCCATTTTTATCTGGATCAAATTTATTTGTATCATCTAAATTTTTTACCGATAACTATATAAGTGAATTACGCACACAGGCAAATGATATTGCTATCAAAAGCAGTAATCAAGTGCGATTTACCTCTGGAACAAATATTTTAGGTAGATATCTTTCAAATATTTATACAATGAATTTGTCAATATTGCAAAATGGACGCAAAACATACATATCTACACTGCGGAGCTCTATGAGTATTTTTCATTTTCTGAATGTATCAAATATCTTAAATATTAATCAAACATTAAACGATCGCCTTACAACGGCATCATTTAATGCTTCGTTTAGAAAGGGATCGCAATTGCTTGTGCGTGGTACATTGGGATATAGACCATTTCATGATGAAAGAATATTAACATCTTCAGCGGTGAATATCAACTATAATCTTGGTCAGTATGGAGTATCGTTGGGCTTTTTAAGAGATTTAAATAACAATAGTGACAATATTAATGTAGGTATAAATTATAATAATAATTATTTTGTTACAAGTGCAAGCGTTGGTTATGGAGAAAATTCTGGTACGCAATTAACATTTAATATTGCATCGGGCGTTGTATTTAGTGGTGTAAAGCCCAAAGTTGTACCATATAACGCCTCTACATCTGGTACAATTGAAGTTGAGGCATTTTTAGATGACGACAGTGATGGAATAAAAGATTTTGATGAAAAAACACTTTCCGGTGTTAGCGTTGAGATTGCAGGAAGAGAAATGACGGAAGTTACGGAGGGCGATGGTAGAATGATTTTATCAAACATTCCCGTGGGAAGTGAGATATTTTTCGATGTTAACACTGAAACTATGCCAGACATCGCAATGCAGGGTGGTGTAGATGCAAAAAGACGCATAATACTTCTTTCAGGTGCAACGCACAAAGTTCATTTGCCCGTTATTCAGGTAACTGAAATTGATGGTAATTTGGTAGTACACAAAGGTGATGTCAATTTTCCCATAGGGAATGTGCAGATAAAACTTATTGACAAAGACAATCATATTGTGCAGACTACCAAGTCATCATCTGATGGATACTATATATTTACAAAAGTACCACATGGAGTTTATAAAGTCAAAATAGATGATGGCGGACTAAAGAAATATAAGGATTATCTAATAAAAAATTATGATTAGAATCACTTTATTATTGTTAGCACTGTTTGGCTGTTCATCAGTAGAGCCAACAAATATTGAAATACAAGATCGCCTACGCCCTCCATATAATTATGCACTGATGAAGAATATTGATAGCAACACAATGGACTACGAGTGGAGCGAGGATGATAGTGGGTATTATCGTACAGGTAAGGAATTTTATGATATGTACATCAAGACAATGCTAGAAACGAATGATATGTCACATAAAAATGCATACAAAATATATAAAACACAAAAAGTAAATATTGCAACAAAATATAAAACAGACGGCAGAAGTATACTTGCATCTAAAGAGGAGGAGGCAATAAATACATTTCTACCATCATCATTGAATGACAGTAGTGAAATTATTATAACCGATGAAGATGAATTTGCAATTACAAAAGATATTACAATCGAAGTACAGCATCCACAGTAAGCAAGCGATTGGTAATTATAACAGTGTAAAGCTGAAATACTAAAGAGCATTTTAAGCTGTTACGCAATTATTTTAATTCGCATTTTAGGTCAAAATTGTATATAGTTGCCACTGGTTAATAAAAAAACTTGACAAATAAAATTGCACTTATTAGTGTCGTGTTAGCAATTTAAATTAATGAATAGTAACTTTATCAAAATTATATGTTTAACTTAAAAGAACAAGATTCTCTTCAACAAAATCTTTCGGCTGATGACATACTGTCAAATATTAAGAAGAGGCTTGGTTTGTCCGAAGACACTAATTCCCAAGATAAACAACAACAAGATTATGCTCACAATCGCCCATATGAAAAAGATTTGGACAGAGCTAGCAATAATACACCTCCATCAGACAATAACCGTAATCGCCCATCATCTTGGTCTACACAATCAGGAGATATTACATCTTTAAATGCTACTAGCAATGAATTTGATGAATTACAAGATACAGCATACGAATCAGAATCTGCTGATGCAATTGATGATGACTTTTCTTTTGATTTAGACTTTGATAACCATTCATCTCCAACAGATAGAGAGAGAAATGCAAACAACGCTTATAGAGCATATCAAAATTCAATGCAGTCTTCTTATAAGTCGGATACAAGAGTAGATGCACCAAAGTCTACGCTTGAATCTCAAAATTATAACAATAATTGTGAGCCTCAATCTACTAAAGCAGATGACTTTAGCTTTGACGACGATATATCACTTACAAATACAGGTAACACACCTCGTCAAAATGCAGAATCTAATACTCTTGATTACGAAGACAATACATTACATGCTGATAACAACGTTTCAGATGAAGATTACGAAGATACAGATAACCAATCATACCAAGATGAAGATTATAACTCTATGGGCGATATTGCTATGAGCATTGAAAGAACACTTTCTGTTATTGCAAGAGAAGAAGTGCATGCTTGGTGTCAAGATCACTTGGAAAATATTTGTCGTAAAATAATACAAGAAGAGCTTTCTAAGAAATAGATAATTACAATATTGTGGTAAAAGATATATTTTCATCGGGTGAATACCTTACATTTGCAGACGTATTACTTTTACCATCATATTCTGAAGTGCTACCATTGGATGTTAGCACTTCTACATCTATCTCTACATCAATACCACTAGAAATACCTCTACTTTCGTCCGCTATGGACACTGTGACTGAACACAAAATGGCAATCAAAATGTCACAAAATGGTGGAATAGGTTGCATTCATAAAAATTTATCCGTTGAAGATCAAGTTGCAGAAGTCACAAAAGTCAAAAGATACGAATCTGGTGTTATTTCCGACCCTATTTTAATTAATGCAGAAGCATCAATCAGTGATGCAATGAGTCTTATGGAAAATAATGGTATATCAGGCTTACCTGTAATTGACCACAACCACATTCTTGTTGGAATTGTAACAAATCGTGATACACGATTTCTTTTAAATAAATCGGCATTAGTACAAGATGTTATGACTAAAAACATCATTACAGTTGCCCCAGATTTCAATATGTCAGAAGTAAAAAAGTTATTTCATCAACATAAAATTGAAAAACTTATTATTAAGAAAGGTGGCAAATGCGTTGGAATGTTGACCGTTAAAGACATAGAAAAATCGAAAAAATATCCATTTGCAACTAAGGATGCAAATGGTCGCCTTGCGGTTGCAGCGGCAGTTGGAGTTGGTGAAAAAGAATTTGAGCGAGTACGCAATTTAATTGATGCACATTGCGATGTAATAGTCATCGATACTGCGCATGGACATTCAAAGGGCGTCATTGATATGGTTAAAAAAATTAGAAAATTCTCAAACATTACCATTATTGCTGGCAACATTGCTACCCCTGAAGCAGTTGAAACTTTAGCGAAAGCAGGAGCAAATGCCGTTAAAGTTGGTATTGGCCCAGGATCTATTTGCACAACGCGTATAGTTGCAGGCGTGGGAGTGCCACAGTTAAGTGCGGTGTATAACTGTGCAAAAATGGCAAAAAAATATGGATTAAAAATCATCGCAGATGGTGGTATTCGTACATCTGGAGACATTGCCAAGGCGATTGCGGCAGGAGCTGATTGCGTTATGATCGGTAGCTTACTTGCTGGAACTGATGAAAGCCCTGGGCAAATTGTTATATATGATGATGTTACATACAAAGAATATCGTGGAATGGGATCGATTGGAGCAATGGAAAGAGGTTCATCCGAGAGATATTTTCAAGGTGGTGTTCAAAAAAATAAACTTGTTCCAGAGGGCATTGAGGGCGTAGTTCCTTACAAAGGACATGTGGAAGATGTCCTTCACCAATTAATAGGTGGATTGCGTTCTGCAATGGGGTATGTTGGTCAACCTGATATAACATCTATGCAAAAAAATTCACAATTTATTAAAATTACCAATGCAGGACTGAAGGAAAGCCATCCTCATAATATCAAAATTACAAAAGACGCTCCAAACTATGGTTAAACGCTACATACATTAAATTTTAATAATATTTTCCATTCATCGTATAAGTCAAATCGGAGCTTAATAATCATTTCGTCCAAACATACCTTTATATTAATCAAAAACCATCATTAACTATCTCGCAAAGTTTATTCAAGCTTGTAGGAGTAAGTAGTTTATTCAGCAAAATACCTTCTGGGATAAAATTGTACGTTTAAGTTCTATAATAATATTTGCCATTGATGAGTTTAATTTGCTTTATGAGGATAAGATTTGGGTTGAGTAATGATGAATTAAGGGGCGTCGTTAGTGAAAGAGTGGACGAGGTTTTAGGTAGGCATTTAGTTTGTAGAGATTTTTGCGTTTGACATTTGTGTGTATTTTAAGATGTAAATATTTAGTATAAGTTATGAATATTCAAAGAAATGGAGGAAAGGGAAGAAATGGAAGCAAGGTTATTTGAGTTGGAGAGCAACACATAAATCACGCATTGCGTAATACACTCATCAAACATTTTGACAAGCACACCACATTGCAGGGTGTCACTTTTTTTGCTGAGGGCTATAGTGTATCTATTTCTAAAGACCCTAAAGTTCAAGAAGGCGGGCTTCTATTTACATCAAAACAAGAACAACGCAAAATTCAAGAGCAACTTCAGTACAAAGTTATCTAGGCCCATATCTATTATTAAGAAAAGTGTGTTTGGTTAACGAAAGCCCAACACAGGTTATAGAAAGGTTACTTATAAGTGTGAAAATAAAATAGAATTCATTGAGTATGTTTTAAATTATGAGTATGCAATGTTACTTTGACTGACTAGAGGTGTAGCACATCGCAAAATAAGCACTTTGTGAAAAATAATACTTGACAAGGCAATGCATTATTTCTTCTATGGAAAGCACATTGTGCCCGTAGCTCAGTTGGATAGAGCGACAGCCTTCTAAGCTGTGGGTCGAAGGTTCGAATCCTTTCGGGCACACCATCATTTTTCCAGATATTACAACGCTTTCATCGTATTTGACAGCCATTTGAAAAATATCTATTTTTTCTCGCTGACATTTTGAACTACACATCCACACTAACTAATGATAATATGACTCATAATCAATGGCAACATCGCTTATTGTTGTTCGAGTTATTTATCTGCTTTGCAAAACTTTGCGGTGTAATCTCAAGACACAACTTGATAGTTTCTTTAGTACTTCTATCTTTATATCAACGAAGATGTGTCTAGTGTATTTTACATCTAAAACATAAGTGCTATATATATTATATTATTTTTTATCTTCTTTTTATTTTATTTACTTGATTGCCTCGGCAGGGAATTTAATTTTTAGGAAACTGGTATATCGTTACTTTTGTAGGTTGAAAATTTTCCTTGCATAATTAACTTATTCATTTTTACTTTATGCATAATATTTTACAAGATGATGTCCCAAATGAAAGTATATTACGATAATAACTGCAATGACGCACTAATTAAAGAAAAATGTATTGTAATTGTTGGTTATGGCTCACAAGCACATGCACATGCACAAAATTTAAAAGACTCTGGCGTAACAAATGTTATTATTGCTCTTAAAAATGGGTCTAAATCAAAAGAAAAGGCAGAAAAAGCAGGATTTCAAGTACTAACTCCAAGCGAGGCTGCAAAAAAAGCAGATATATTAATGATTCTCGTTCCAGATGAAATTCACCAAGAATTGTGGGAGAATGATATCAAAGATAATTTGCGTCAAAACGCTACACTTGCGGTTGCACATGGGTTTTCAGTGCACTTTAAAACAATCGTTCCACCAAAAGAAATGGATGTTATTATGATTGCACCAAAAGGTCCTGGGCATACTGTGCGTTCAGAGTACCTAAAAGGTGGCGGAGTACCATGCCTTGTTTCTGTCTATCAAAACGCCTATGGTAAAGCACTCGATACTGCTCTTTCATATGCTTCATGCATTGGTGGTGGAAAGTCTGGAATTATTGAAACAACATTTAAAGATGAATGTGAAACTGATTTATTCGGAGAGCAGGCCGTTCTTTGTGGTGGCACAATGAATCTTGTTCGTGCAGGCTTTGAAACATTAACAGAGGCGGGCTATCCCCCACAAATGGCATACTTTGAATGCCTTCATGAATTAAAGCTTATTGTAGATTTAATGTATGAAGGGGGGTTAAGCGGTATGCTTTACTCTGTTTCCAATACCGCTGAATATGGTGCTTATGTTTCTGGTGAAAAAGTTGTTCCTATGGAGGAAACAAAAGCAAAGATGAAAGAAATACTAACATACATTCAAGATGGTAGGTTTGCAAAAGAATGGATGGGTGATTATTCTGATGGATACAAAAATATCAATGCCAAAAGGAAGGAAGTTGAGGGTATGCAGGTTGAAAAAACAGGCAAAGAACTTCGTGCAATGATGCCTTGGATAGGTAAAAATAAAATTATCAACAACTAAATTGGTCTTGCAAAAAACATATTAAAATAACTAATTAATAACCAAAAAAAGTGATAAAATCGGCAAATTTAGGTTACCCAAGAATGGGTGAAAAGAGAGAGTTAAAATTCGCACTTGAAAAATATTGGAAAGGTGAAATAACTGCACAAGATCTTGAAAAGGTAGCAAAGGAGATTCGTATTCATAATTGGAAAGTTCAATCTAACCTTGAGTACATCCCCTCGAATGATTTCTCATTTTATGATCATATTCTTGGGTTTACATATTACATGAACCTTATACCCAGTCGCTACAAAGAGCTCAACCTTTCCAACCTTGATGAATACTTTGCAATGGCGAGGGGTTATCAAAAAGATGGTAAAGATGTCTTTGCTCTTGAGATGACAAAATACTTTGATACAAACTATCACTATATAGTTCCAGAGTTTGATGAAAATAATTTCAAACCACAATTTGCAGGAAAAGAAAGTAATATTATAAAGTATTTTACAGAGGCAAAGGACGCTGGTTTTCATACTCGCCCTGTTATTATTGGACCAGTTACATATTTGTTTTTAGCAAAAGTTCAAAACCCCAACGCTCTTATAGAAAAGCTCGCGAATGAATATCTATCGATTTTTGCAGAGCTAAAAAAAGTGGGATGTACAGATGTTCAAATTGACGAACCTCTTCTTGTGACAAATCTTTCCGAAGAGTATACAAACGCTTACAAGTCAGCATATAAAATAATAAAAAACGGCGATGTAAAAATTCACTTAACAACTTATTTTGAAGACATATCGTCAAATCTTGAATTGCTAGACATCTTTGACGTGACATCAATACATTTGGACGCAGTTCGTGGTGCTAGTAATTTGGAGGAAATCATTAATAAAATTCCTAAAAACACTGCGGTTTCTCTTGGTATTGTTGATGGAAGGAATATTTGGAAAAACGATGTCAGTCACTCAATTGATTTAATAAAAAAAGTTGCACGCAATCGCTCTGTAATTATTGCACCGTCTTGCTCTACGGCGTTTTCTCCTGTAAATTTAGAAAATGAACAAAAGCTTGACGAAGAATTTCTTTCATGGCTTGCGTTTGCAAAACAAAAAGTAAAGGAAATTGAAGAAATTACTAATGCTGTCAATGGTAAATTAAACGATGAATATATTTCTGCAAATAAGAAAGCGATCGAAAGCAAAGCATCATCAAAGAGAATACACAACGATGCTGTAAAGCAAAGGGTAGAAAATATTCAAGATGCAGACTATCACCGTGCAAATGTTTTTGCTAAAAGAAAAGAGGCTCAAAAATATCTTAACCTCCCATTATTTCCAATAACCACTATTGGCTCATTTCCGCAAACTGCTGATGTACGCCGCCAAAGAAATTTACTTAAGAAAAGAGAAATATCACAAGAGCAGTATGACAGCTTCATTGCTAAAGAAACAAAAAAGTGTGTTGAATGGCAAGATGAAATTGGCATTGATATGCCTGTTCATGGAGAGTTTGAAAGAAATGACATGGTAGAATTCTTTGGTGAGCAGCTTCAAGGTTTTGCGTTTACACAAAATGGCTGGGTACAAAGCTATGGTTCAAGGTGTGTAAAGCCACCAATCATTTTTGGTGATGTTTCTCGACCAACACCAATGACGGTTCGGTGGTCAAAATATGCTGCCTCGTTAACAAAGCGTCCAATGAAAGGTATGCTTACGGGCCCTATTACAATGATGAAGTGGGCATTTCCACGAAATGACGAAAGCCTAGAGGTGGTATGCAAACAAATTGCACTTGCTCTTCGCGATGAAACACAAGATTTGGAAAATGCAGGAATTAAGGCAATTCAAATGGATGAGCCTGCAATTCGTGAAGCAATGCCTTTAAAGTCTTCCAAGGCAAAGGAATATTTAAAATGGGCAGTTGATGTTTTTAAACTTTCCGTTGCCATAGCAAGCGATAAAACTCAAGTTCACACACATATGTGTTATTCTGAATTTGATGATATTATGTCAGAAATTGCACGAATGGATGCAGATGTTATTTCAATTGAAACTAGTCGCTCTAATATGGAATTATTAAGAGCCTTTGAGAAATTCAATTACCCAAACGATATTGGCCCAGGTGTTTATGATATTCACTCCCCAAGGGTACCAAATAAAGCTGAAATGGAAAGACTTCTTAAGAAGGCTATTGCAGTTTTGCCAAAAGAGCAAATTTGGGTCAACCCTGACTGTGGTCTCAAAACACGTGGATGGGAAGAGGTTGAGAAAGCATTGATTAATATGGTTGAAGTTGCTAAATCATTAAGATAAAAAGTGCGGGCAATATCATTGTAATATATGGTGACAAAAATTTATATTGGCAGCACATTAACGCGTTGATACTTTAATTGTTATTAATCTAATTTTATTAGAATTATGAAATATGTATTCTATACTTTTCTACTTATAATAGCCTTTTCATGCTCTAACAGTCAAGAGATGACGGGTAAAACAAAAAAAGGTGACCTAATGTCTCCGTGTGTAGGGGCAAATAACAGCCCTTGCTCTGATAGATTCAACCCCAATGCTAACGATTCAAAACTCCTTAAATATATTTCTTAATTTATGATCTCACAACACACACTGGCAAATGGTTTTCGTATTATTGTTGATAAAATGTCCGATGTACAGTCGTGCACTGTTGCAATAGGCGTTGGAACAGGAAGCACCAATGAAACTAAAAAACAGAATGGGATTTCTCATTTTTTAGAACATATGGCCTTCAAGGGAACACAGAAGCGGACAGCCTTTGACATTGCCCATGAAGTAGATTGCTTTGGTGGCTCAATGAATGCTTTTACAAGTTATGACAAAACAGTATACCACATTAAATGCCAAGCTACACACCTTGAAAAAACAGTTGATATCCTTGCCGATATTTTACTCAACTCTTCCTTCGACAAAGAAGAGTTAGAAAGAGAAAGGGGCGTTATTTTACAAGAACTTGCAGCAGGTCTTGATACACCAGATGACATTGTTTTTGATTTTTATAAGCACCAAGCTTACGATGACACACCATTTGGCAGGACAATTCTCGGAACAGAAGAAAATATTAAATCTTTTGATAGAGGTGACTTTGTAGAATACATTGATGGGCAATATGCACCTTCAAATTTAGTTCTTTCGGTAGCAGGGAATGTTAACCCTCAAAAAGTTTTTGATTTGGCAGAAAAGTATTTTTCACACTTAAAAAACCACAATAATAAACAGCTTGTGCAAAGTCCTAGATACATTGGTGGGAGTTACACAAAGAACAAATCAGACCTGAGTCAGGTTCAGTTTGTGTTAGGCTTTGAATCCGTTTCCCATGCTAGTCCAGAATATTACACTGCGAGTGTATCGTCGGCAATTCTTGGTAGAGGAATGTCGTCGCGTTTATTTCAGGAAGTACGCGAAAAATTAGGGCTGTGTTATACTATAGCATGCTTTCAGGAATCACATGCTTATGCAGGGCTTTTTACTATTTACTCTGGCACCTCTCCAAAAGATGTAAAGATTCTTGAAGAAACCATCCTAAAAGAGCTAAATAATGCAACCAAAGATATTACAAAAAACGAGCTACACAAAGTTTTAGAGCAATACAAGTCATCTATTATTTTTAGCAATGAAAGCACTGGTGCTCGTGCACAAAAGGCAATAGCAAATCTACTTGCATTCGATCGCTACATTACACCAGAAGAAATTATTTCCAATGTTGAATCAATTACCATTGATGATGTTCAAAAATTTATTTCTAATACAATTAAAGGCACCCCAACAAAAGTAATATATGGAAATATCTAACACTCTAAATTGAACTTAGTGTTAAATTGAGCACAAAATATCGTCCTCAATTTTCTCCATCTCTTCTTGCTCTTGCATAGTTTGGTGGTCGTATCCAAGCAAGTGTAACACACTGTGTGTAAACATGTGTAAAAGATGATTTTTAAAATCTTTACCTTGCTCATTAGCCTCTTCTATAATTTTTGGTATTGCAATTGCAATATCTCCAAGGTATGTTATGCCGCCAATACTTTCTCCATCTGGAAATGAAAGCACATTTGTTGGGCAGTTTTTATTGCGAAATTTATTATTTAGCGATGTAATATATTCATTATCACACAAAAGAATAGAAATATTTGCATTTTGAATATTTTTACCTTTTAACGCCTTGTGTGCAATGATATGTAACATATCTTCAAAGTAGTCTACTTTGCCATATTGATTATTAATTTCAATTTCCAATGTCTCTACGAAAATATTTCCCATCAAAATGAATGTGTGGTATGTTTTGATACACCGAATCTTGCGCCTCCTTCACTGTGCTACCAATTGCAGTAACTCCAAGGACTCTTCCTCCACTTGTTAAATATTTACTACCTTGCTTTTTTACACCTGCAGTAAAAATTTGACACGCAGTATTTTGCATACCTATAATTTCCTTGCCTACGGTGTAATTTAATGGGTACCCTTCCGATGCAAGGACTACCGTAACAGCACTTTTATTGCTAAATTTTATATCACTTTCTTGCAATGTCCCATTGATAGACTGAAATATTATTTCGACAATATCACTCTCTAAAAGTGGCATGATACTTTGCGTTTCAGGGTCGCCCATACGAATATTGTATTCCAAAAAAACAATACCATCTTTCGTGCAAATGAGCCCACCAAATAAAAAGCCTGTATATTTAATGCCACGGCGTAATAGCTCTTGCATTGTTGCGTTAAAGTATTTATTTACTGTTTCACGAAATTGATTGTCACTTAAAAATGAAGGTGCAAATGAGCCCATTCCACCTGTATTAAGGCCCGCCTCTCCTTCATTGATTTTTTTATAATCGCATGCATGAAAGAATGGTATCGCTTTTCCCCCATCACACATTGCGAATACACTAACTTCACGCCCTTCAAGAAATTCTTCAATCACAACTTTCTTGCCAGCATTTCCAAATTTTCCATCAAAAAATTCTTTCAACACCTCCAATGCTTCCGTTTGATTTGCACAAATATACACCCCTTTACCACCAGCCAGCCCATCTGTTTTAATAACAATTTGACCATTAAATGTGGAGATATAATTTTCTGCATCAGGCAATTCATCGCTTGTAAAATTTTTATACTTTGCCGTTGGAACGCCAGCCTTACATAAAATATCTTTCATGAAAATTTTTGAACTTTCAAGGAGGCTTGCTTTTTTATTGCAACCATATGTTAAAATACCCGCATCATTAAGTGAGTCTGCCAAGCCGTCGCAAAGTGGCGCCTCTCCACCAATTATAACAAGATCAATATTTTTTTCCTTACAAAAGGCAATCACATCATTATGGTTTTCATACTGAACTTCACAAGGTAAAAGCTTATGATGTTCATTAATGCGTATCACATTAGAATAACATGCAATAAGACATTCAGACTGCAAAAGAGATTCAAGAATAGCGGACTCACGCCCACCAGACCCAACAAGTAAAATATTAGCTTTCTTCATACATATTGGTATTTATATCTTCATTTTCCTGTGCCTCAATACATAATTTTGCTTCAGGGTTAGCAAGAAGACGCTTGATACCAATTTCTTTTCCAGTTTTTTTACAATATCCATATCTCTTGTTTTCAATGTCGTCAAGAGATAGGTCAATCGATGTAATAGATTTTTGAATACTTTCTAAACGCTTTATGCCTGAAAATAAAATGACATCATGATTTGCCTTGTCAACGACATCGATGTCAACATCTGCACTTGAATGTATTTGTTCATCAAGTGCTGTCCATTCATCTTGCAAAATACCACGCCTCTTCATTAGCTCCATACGAAAATATTCAGTGTGCATATCTATCATGTACAGCTCAACATCACTTGGTGTGTAATTTTTTGGTAAAATAATTTCGTTTTGTTGCCTTAGTGACATAAAAATAAAAACAAAATGTTATACAATTTTTGTAATTTTTTGTGCTGCATCTTCAAGGTTATCAGCAGCAATTATTGCAAGCCCAGATTCTTTGAGCAATTTTTTACCTTGCTCAACATTTGTCCCTTCAAGGCGAACTACCAATGGAACTTTAATTGACGTTGTTTTCGCTGCCTCAATTATACCTTCTGCGATAATATCACAACGCATAATTCCACCAAAAATATTTACTAAAATTCCTGCAACAGCTGGGTCTGAAAGAATAATTTTAAAAGCAGCGGTAACTTTCTCTTTAGTTGCACCGCCACCAACATCAAGAAAGTTTGCCGGCTCCTTCCCATAAAGCTTGATGATGTCCATCGTTGCCATAGCCAAGCCTGCACCATTCACCATACAGCCAATGGTTCCATCCATTTTAACATAAGAGAGACCATACTTTGATGCCTCTATTTCAAGGGCTTCCTCTTCACCGGTATCACGCAACTCAACAATTGATGGCTGACGATACAAGGCGTTGTCATCGAAGTTAATTTTGCCATCAAGGGCGATTAAATCACCTTCAGCAGTTTTGACAAGAGGGTTAATTTCAACTTGGCTGGCATCCTTTGCAATAACCATATTGTAAACTCCTTGTATAACTTTAGAAAATTGCTTAATGTCTTTTTCAAGTCCAATACCAAATGCAAGGCTCCTTACATGCATTCCCTGCACACCAGTTGCAATATCAACAGATACCTTTATAATTTTTTCTGGGCTTTTTTTTGCTACTTCTTCAATCTCAATGCCGCCTTCCTCTGATGCAACAAATGTTACCGAAGATGTTGCCCTGTCAACGACGGCAGAAATATAATATTCCTTTGCAATATTTGAACCTGCCTCAACATAAAGTCTTTTTACTTCACGACCCTCTGGACCAGTTTGATGTGTCACAAGTGTTTTTCCAAGTAATTCCGTTGCAATGCTTTCAACATCTGCAATTGATTTAACAACTTTAACACCGCCTGCCTTTCCTCTTCCACCTGCGTGAATTTGTGCCTTTACAACAAATACCTTGTTTCCATCAATTTTTAATTTTTCTGCATTCTCCACCGCTTCTGCAACTGTAAATGCTGGATATCCAACCGGTACTGCCACACCAAATTCTTTAAGTAAAACCTTGGCTTGATATTCATGTATATTCATGTAGCATATATAAATTTATCCGTTTATCATTGTAAAAAAAGTTTTTGTCAAGCACTTTTCAACATGGGAGGTAACTACACACTTAACACACAAAATAATGCCTGACTTTCTAATTTACATCAGTAAAGCTTTAATGTGGGCAGAAGATGGTACAACACAGCAAATAGACCTTTCGCAAGACTAAATAAAATCTGCAAAGTTTGTTACTTTTGCCACCGATGATTGAATGGGAACTTTTTTGCAAGGTTCTGTAGATGGAGCAAGTTATTGCTTGACAATTCATCGCTTACTTTTATACATAAATGTAAATTTTAAAATAATGCTTATGGTTAAGGTACATTTTCGCTTGCCAAGTGGGGAAATTAAAACTGTCGAAACACAAGAAGGACTTTCAATTTTAGAAGTTGCACATCAAAATAAAATACCCCTCGAAGGAGCATGCGAAGGGTCTCTTGCTTGTTCAACATGCCATGTTATTATTGACGACGAAAAACTATATAATTCCTTACCACCTGCCGAAGAGGACGAAGAAGATATGTTAGACCTAGCCTTTGGGCTCACAAAAACATCACGCCTTGGTTGTCAAATTATAGTTTCACCAAAAATTGCAGACACATTGTTTATAATACCATCAGAAAGTCGCAATCTTTCATAATACAAAACTTCTCATTAATATATGAAAGCAATTACACCAAAGTGTTACAATAAAATATTAGAAGAAATTGATGATATTCAGAAAAATCAACTAACTGCCATTGCTGAAGAGATCTCAATTGCTAGAAGTCACGGCGATTTGCGTGAAAATGCACAATACTCCTCTGCAAAAGAAAA
>CAJQOT010000002.1 GCA_905480015.1 uncultured Rickettsiales bacterium
TTGAAGCATTCAACATAGGGGTTGATGGTGCAATAGCTGCTAGTGTATTTCACAAAGATATTATCTACATCAACAAACTCAAACACTTTTTAAAAACACACAACATTCCAATTCGTATATGACGCACACAGTTAACTGGGCAAAAGGTCTCATTCCCACTATCATTCAACATCAAGAAAATGGTAATGTTTTAATGCTTGGATATATGAACGCCGAAGCTTTTCAACTCACACAGTCGACAAATGTCGTGCATTTTTTTAGTCGCTCTAAAAATAGAATATGGATGAAGGGGGAGACTTCTGGCAATGAACTTCATGTTAAAGAAATTAATATTGATTGCGACGATGATACAATTTTAATTCAAGCAATGCCACTTGGCCCGGTGTGTCATACAGGTGCTGATACATGCTTTGGTGCATACAAACAAATCAAACATAAGTCGTCATTTTTAGATGAACTTGAACACACTATATCATCACGCATTCAAAATGGAGACAATAAAAGCTATGTTAATGCATTGGTAAAAAGTGGAATCAATAGGGTTGCACAAAAGGTTGGGGAAGAGGCTGTTGAAGTTGTAATTGCGTCAATTGGGGAGGAAGAAAAGCTTATAGACGAAGCATCAGATTTATTATTTCACTTAATGGTGCTGTTGCAAGCAAAAGGTCGTAGTTTAGATGACATTATTTCCAACCTTAAACAAAGGCATAACAAATGAAATTATTACATATTGTAAAATTTATATTTATTGTCTTAATACGCCTTTATCAAGTAACTCTAAGTCCGTTTATTGGCAAACAATGTAATTTTTACCCTACATGTTCAAACTATGCAATCCTTTCTATAACAAAATATGGTATAAAAAAAGGTATCAAAATGTCTGCTATTCGCATTTGCAAATGTAACCCTACAAATAAAGAATTCAAACACGATGAACCATGATTACCTTCGATGACCTTCAAATAAACGGCAAAACCCTAGACATCACAATACCCAGCAATACAATAGTGTATTTGAGTCAAGACATAGACCTTTTTTCACCAAAATATATCGGTCATATTTTATATAAAAACTTTCCAATTCATAATGCAAAAAAAAGCTTTCTAAAAAAAGTATTCTATGAAATTAAGCACAACAAAACATTGGAAAATAACCTTTCAGCAGAAGACAATATGAAAATGTTCGCTGAAATATTTAATTCACATTGCATATGGAATGTGCCTTTAAGGTATTTTAGTGTATCACAACACAAAGTAAGCGTGAAAAACATTAAGAAAGAAACCCTAATACAGTTAGAGGTTGGCCTTGCAATGCTCTCTCAAGAGAAAGTTTTGTTCATAAGGGATATTCCACAAATAACTAACACAAAAGCAAAGGACAGAATAAAAGGAATTTTTGAGGCAAAAGCTCAATATAGCGGGGAGATTATTATATATACAGGATTTAATTTGGATTGTGAAAGTGAAATAAAAATTAATTTATAGAAATCACTTGACAATATAAAATATATACCTCCTTTCAGGCAAAGACTTTTTATGATATAATAAATGAAAGTAAATTCTGTGAACACCACAAAGTTTGTGTACACAAAACATAATGAACGCAATTGGTACATTATTGATGCATCATGTGCTCCTCTTGGAAAAATTGCAGTACAAGTAGCAAATATTTTGCGTGGTAAAAATAAGCCATCGTTTACACCAAACTCCGACAATGGAGACTATGTAATTATTGTCAATGCAAAAAGCGTTGTTTTTACAGGTAAAAAGCTTGATAAAAAAGAATACTGGTATCACACTGGTTTCCCAGGTGGTGAAAAGACTGTAACACCAAATAAGGCTATAGCTAAGGGTGTTATGTCAAAGTATATTATGAAAACAGTTCGTGGAATGCTACCAAGAGGTCCACTTGGGAATGCAGAATTTTCCAAATTATTTGTTTATGAGGATTTAGACCACAAACACGAAGCCCAAAAACCACAAGTTTTAGAGATAAAATAATATGAATTCAATACAGTCAACAGGAAAGAAAAAAAGATCAGTTGCTTCAGTAGCTGCTGTAAAGTCATCCAAGGAATCTTTTTTAGTAAATGGTTATAGTATGCTGGAGTACTTCAAAGGTCAAAAAACATACTCCGATATCGCATTATCTGCTTCTACATCTTCTGGTATTGGCATTCAAGAGCTATCAATATATGTAAAAGTTCATGGTGGTGGATTAATGTCCCAAGCTATTGCAATTCGACACGCACTTGCAAAAATACTTGCAAAAATATCACCAGATGCTCGCAGTATAATAAAAAAACTTGGCTTTCTCACAAGAGATTCTCGCATCGTTGAGAGGAAAAAACCAGGTCTGCGCAAGGCTCGTAGAAAAGAACAATTTTCTAAACGTTAATAATTAAATTATGACACCAGTAAAAAAAATATCACATGATAAAGTTAAATCAATAAGGCTCGGTGCACCAACGGGCGTACGTATTGTGGGTGTGGAAATGCTAAATAAAAGATTAGTGATTGCATTGACATATATACACGGTATTGGTCTTACAACATCAAAATATATATGTAAAACTTTAAATATATCAGAATCTATAAGAGTGCCAGATCTTGACGATAGCCAGCTTGCACTCATTCGTGACTTTATTACAAAGCACTATACCGTTGAAGGTGAAAGACGCAAAGAAGTGGTTGACTCAATTAAATCATTGATATCCAAAGGCACATATCGTGGAACTAGGCACCGCAAAGGTCTGCCTGTTCGCGGTCAAAGAACAAAAAACAATGCAAAAACTCGCAAAAAACGAGGTAAAAAAAGCTAAAATTTAATAAAAAAACAATGAAGCCAAAAATAGCTACCAGAAAAAAAGATATAAAAAGACATCAAGATATACAGCTTATATATGTTCGTATTAAGACAACATTTAACAACACTCTTCTTGCAATAACAACTCCATCTGGAGATGTCTTGTTTCATACATCGGCTGGTGTTTATGGTTTTAAAGGGCCAAAGAAATCTACACCATACGCTACAAAGGTAATAACAGAAAAGGCATGCGAGTGGCTTGTATCACACAAAATAAAGGCTTTTGCTATAAAGGTTAAAGGTCCACATAGCTATCAAGAGTCTGTGTTTAAAACAATAGCTCAATATAGCAGAGATACAAAATATGAATATGCAGTGACGGCGGTCTCTGATGTTACGCCAATTGCACACAATGGTTGCAGAGCGAGAAAAGTGAAACACAATTAGAAAATATAGTTATTATGTCAAATATGCCGGAAAACCTCGATATATACAAAAATATAATTTTCCCCACAAGTCTTTCGTGCACTACACATGTAAGTGGTACGAAAGAAACATTCTCCATGCATCCTATTCAAAGGGGTTACGGAACGACTATTGGCAACTCACTTAGACGCATATTGCTTTCAAGTATACAGGGGAGTGCAGTCTCTTATATTAAAATCCAAGGTCTAGAAAGTGAATACTCTACAATTGATGGAATGCTTGAAGATTGCTTGACATTTCTTATAAAAATTAAAAAACTTGCAGTACAAATGGATGGTGACAGTGCTATCATTAATTTGCCAATTAATAAATCAGGAGTTATCACAGCTAAAGAAATTGTATGCCCAACTGGCGTGTCTGTTGTGAATAAAGATTTAGAGTTATGTACGTCTACTGGTCAAAGGGACTTTGATATTGAGATTGGCGTTGAAAAAGGCATAGGTATTGAAGCAGTTGAGATGGGAAGATATGTTGCAAATACAGTTTTTATAGATAAATTTTTCTCCCCAGTGGAGAGGGTGTCATTTTCAATTACTAACGCCGTATCTGGTGACTCTGTAGAAAATGATAGACTGGATATTACCATTGAAACTAATGGAACAATTCTGCCAAAAGATGCACTTGGTCACGCTGCATATCTTTCACGACAATTTATGTCAATATGTGTTGATTTTGAGGAGAAAAATATTACATCTAGTGACACATTAACAACATCTCATCTTGCCCCAGTTGATTACACAGAAATCTTTAATAAAAAAGTTCTAGATCTTGAGTTGTCAGTTCGTTCAAGCAACTGCCTAGCAAATGAAAATATATATTATATTGGACAGTTGGTGCAAAGAAGCGAGGTTGACATTATTAGAACTCCAAACTTTGGTCGCAAATCATTAGATGAAATTAAAAATGTGTTAACTGACATGGGTCTAAACTTTGATATGGATGTTGCTAATTGGGCAAAGCCAGAGACAAATGATGATATTGACGGAGATGTTATGAAGGAGTTTAAAGGTAAAAAACTTCGCGGAGCTAAAGTAAAATAATTTAAAATCCAACATTATGGCTGGACCAGCGACAAAAAATGCTAAAATTGCATCAAAAAATAATCCCACATCTCGTGGTAATAAAGTATCTATGTTTTTTCAGGGCAAGGAAGTCATACCTGTAAAATTTATTGGAACTGCCATTAATCAAGGCGTGTATATGGCAATTGCATCCACTGATGGGAATATGTTGTTTGATCAAGATAATGCACCATATAAATGGGATTTAGCACAGCCACAAAAAAATTAGACATTCTAAATTTTCGTACAAATAGTTTTAATAATATTGTGTGCTATTTAATTTAAATGCAGCTCCTAATATATTTTTTATACGTTTTAACCTACGTTTCTATTTATTGATAATCTTAAGTAAATGAATATATCTTCATTATTCTACGTATAAATCAATTTCAAAATTGTTACGGAAAAAGGTAGCGAATAAATGGTAGCTCTATACTTAACGCAGGCAACTATATACAATATTGACCGAAAATTATTAGATTTCTAGGTCTTGTTGCTCTATTGGTGTTATTAATTCGCCTGTTATTTCAGCTGCATTACCTTCTTTACAATTATTAAAACAAGTAGGTGTTACGCAAAAGACGGCGTGGTTTGCTTTGTAAAGGCTTAGATACAATTCAAGAGAGCTTGCAGATAATGAAAATTTACTTCCTTTCTTGAGAATTTACAAGGTAGATGGACATACAAGGAGCTTATTGGTAAAGCAGCATGAAACCTCTTAACATTCCAAGGTCTACGCTTCCTTCAAGTATCTTACCTTGTATAATTGGCATTAACTCAAACTTTGAGCAGTTTTGCACTACTTTATCTATATCTATTTCTTCTTTTTTGCCTTTACAGTCGCCCCCTGCCTCTTGTACTTCTCACTCTTTTATCTCCAAAATAAGATTCATCTACCTCTATTCTCTATCCCAATTTATAGAAAATGCATACCATCTAACGCTTAAACTCCCTTCCGAGCATAAAAAATTCATATAAATCTTTTGCTAGCACTTCTAAACCCTCGCTTTTAGCGGTGTATACTATATAATCAATTTCATTCATTGATATACTTTTTTTGTGTTGTTTTTTTGCTATTGCATAAATGGAATCTAAATGGTGTAGTTTAATTGCAGTAATGATTGGCATCTCAAATCGGTCATTTGAATACTGCAAATTCGCACCATATACTATTAAATGATTAATTTCGTGCACATCGTCTTTGTATATTGAAAGGTGTAACGGGCACAAGTATGAAAAATTACACACATTTGGATCAACCTTTCTTGTCTGTAGGAGCTTTTCAAATATAGAACGGTTATGATATCGAATAGCATAGTGCAGCAGAGTATTGCCATATTTATCCTGTTTATTTAAATTTATACTATCATTACTCTTTATTGAGTCAATGATCAATAGAAGTTCTGGTGTTTTTCTGTTATACGAGATAAGCTCAAATAAATCATCTATAATATCGGATGGGCTTAATACTGGTGGAATATGCTGATTTTCAGAGTACGATCCATCGTTGTGCATCCATAACATAGTTGTTGCTGTTTTTTGTTTTGGATATACAGCATCATAAAATATTGGATCTGGATATTTATCGGCAGGGTTAATGCGTTGTTTTTTTACAATTTTTTTCTCCTCAATCTGCTTAGACTTATATGGCATATGAACAGCATCTGCTGTGTTGTGGATTAATCGCTGAAAAACTCCCTCTTTATTTTCATCATCCTGATCGTTAGCCACGCACACAAGAATGCTTGACATTAAGGCAATTAGAGTGAATAATATGTAAAACATATGTAATTTTATGGATACTCTTTTAAAAATTATAAATTATAAAAAATCGTCAATTGCAAGCGCTAAAAATAATTTGCCAATATCTCACATGAATATGGAGCGAAAAACAAAAAAATTTACAAGCACAATACTGCGAAATCACTATAACCATAAAATTAATATTATTGCAGAAATTAAAAAAGCTTCACCTTCACAAGGCATTATTATGGAAAACTGCGATGTTGCAAAAATTGCACAAGAGTACGAAAATGGCGGTGCTAAATGCATTTCTGTTTTAACAGATGATAAATTCTTTGGTGGGTCACATGGTAACATTAAAATTGCACAACAAAAAACCACATTGCCAATTTTACGAAAAGACTTTATTGTGGATGTGTATCAAATATATGAAAGTAAACATATTGGTGCAGATGCAATACTTCTCATCGCCTCTATCCTTACTGAAAAAGAATTAACTAGATTTGAAGAGGTAGCTTTTCACCTTGGTATGGATGTGTTGGTCGAGGTGAATAATCAAGCAGAACTGGATATTGTATTAGAGTGCACAAAAACTCCGCTAATTGGAATTAATAACCGCAATTTAAGAGATTTATCCATTAACAAGCAAAACATCTTTCATTTGTTAAATCTTTTACCAGAAGGAAGAGTGCCGATTTGTGAAAGTGGGATAAAGTCTCGTAAAGATATTGACGACGTTAAAAAGAGTGGCTGTTGTACATTTTTAGTGGGTACGTCTTTAATGCAAAGTGAACAAAAAAAAGATTTTCTTCAATCACTTTGTGATGAATAGTTTAACAAACGGTATATATATTGTTTCTACACCAATTGGAAATATTAAAGACATTACCATTCATGCTATTGAATGTTTAACACATGCGGATGTTATTTTTTGTGAAGACACAAGAAAGACTCATTTTTTACTAAACCATTATAATGTAAAGTGTAAAAAACTTTTGATATTCAACGAACACCAAGGAAGTGTTGATGACATAATAAACCTTGCCAAAACCAATGCAGTGGCAATAGTAAGCGATGCCGGCACTCCACTAGTATGTGACCCAGGGTATACAATCATTCACAATGCACACATAGAGCAAATTCCTATTACAATTGTTCCAGGGGCTTGTGCATTAATTGCATCTTCAACTTTGTGTGGAATGAATCTAAACAATACACTGTTTTTAGGATTTTTCCATAAAAAAATTATATTCAATGCAAAATACACCAATGCAATATACATTGCCCCACATGACTTACACACAATGTTTGAAATATTACGCAAATATGAAAATAAATACAATATTTCTCTTTCAATTGCTCGCGAAGTGACTAAAAAATTTCAAGAATATACATTCTTTGACAATATAACGGATGCAATCAAGCATTTTATGCTAAAGCCCCCAAAAGGTGAATTTACCTGTTTTATTCAGTTCATCACACACAAAGGCGATGTATTGCAAGAAATTAATGCTGCCCTGAAAGATTTAGACGGATGGGAAAAGATGAAAACAAAGACTCTGGCAAAATTTTTACATAAATATATTGTACAAAGTGCCTCAACAAAGGAAATATATAGCATTGTAGAAGATATGCAGATGAAAAAAGATTGACATACTTCAATTTGTGTATTATATGAAACGCTATTCAACTCCCTAATTATGAGTAAATCAAAGTATATTTCACTAACAAAGCTCATTCCAAGCATTATAACTATATCGTCGCTATGCTTTGGCGTGCTGGCACTGTATCACAGTACAATGATGCACTGGGGCAAGGCATGTTTTTTTATTATATCTGCTGCAATATTTGACACAATGGACGGAAGGTTCGCAAGAATGCTTAATGCTCGTAGTAATTTTGGAGCAAACCTCGACTCCCTTTGTGATTTCGCAAACTATACAATATTTCCACCGTTAATAATTTATAATTGGTCTTTGTGGAATCATGGTATATTTGGATGGTATACTGTAATGATTTCATCTGTATGCGGAGCAATACGCCTTGCAAGGTTTAATTCCGAAGATAAACATATTAACCACCCCATTAAAAAGATGTTTTTTCATGGAATTCCATCGCCATCTGCGGGAATTTTAATGCTTTTGCCGCTAATTATACAAATTGCTTTTGGAGATATTTTTGGGTCTCGGTCAATACAATACCCGCCATACTATCTTTATGAAATATATATTTCTATTGTTGCAATATCAATGACAAGCACAATGCCAACGTTATCACTCAAGCATATTCGCATTCCACAGCAATATTCTAGAATTGCTCTTGTATGTGTTGGGTTGGTTATAATATCATTCTTTGTATTTAAGTGGATAGCGGTGGTATTTTATTCAACTCTTTACATTGCAAGCATTCCAGTTGTGCTTTGCGTTTATTATAAAATGATGAAAAATCACCGTAACAAAAATGGATAACACAACCGGAGTATATATCCACTTTCCATATTGTGAGAAAAAATGCCCATACTGTGACTTTAACTCTCACACATTTAGCACCATTCCACATCAGCAATATCTTGATGCATACAAAAAAGATTTTGATACACACCTCGCCGCATTAAAAAATCCTCCAAATGTTGTGAGTATTTTTTTTGGCGGAGGCACACCGTCTTTGATGGAGCCATTTGTTGTTGATGAAATAACGCAGTATATTTGCACAAAAACAAACATACAAAGGGAAAATATTGAAATTACCCTTGAAGCAAATCCTTCCTCATTTGAAGTGCAGAAGTTTAAGGATTTTAGAAAATCGGGCATTAATAGAATTTCTATTGGCGTGCAATCCTTTGTTGAGGAAGAGTTAAAAAAGCTAGGAAGGTTGCATAATGCTAGCCAATCCATTGATGCAATAAAGCGTGGATCTGAAATATTTCCAAAACTTTCATTTGACTTAATCTATGCGAGGGAAAATCAAAATATATTACAATGGGAAGAAGAATTATCATTCGCATTAAAAGAGTTTAACCCTTCTCACATCTCTCTTTATTCACTAACGATTGAAAAGGGAACGAAATTTTTTTCCCTATATACACAAGGTAAGCTATCAATTCCTAGAAACCAATACGAATTTTATAGCGTTACAAATGACATATGCTCACAATATGGTCTTGAAAGGTATGAGGTATCTAATTATTCAAGAACTAGTAGCGAGTGTAAGCACAATCAAATTTACTGGAATGGTGGACAGTATATTGGTATTGGCCCAGGTGCACACGGCAGAATTAATACATCGCAAGGTAGGTTCGCCACAATGAATTTTTGTGCTCCCGCAAAGTATTTAAAATTAATGCAAGACAGTTGTAGTGCATTACAGACATTTGAAGCATTAACTCCCGAACAGATAGCTTGGGAAATAATTTCTACCGGATTGAGAACTCCGCAAGGGTTCAATGTTGACAAAGTGAAGGAATTTGTGGATATGCAAAAAATACAAAGTATGGTTGATGAAAAATTGCTAAAGCATAATAACGACATTGTACATCCAACACAAAGTGGCATGTCTCTATGTGATGGTATAACAAAATTTATTTGGCATGAATAGCCGTTAGATTCAATCTAAACACTTGATGGGATATGGTGTCGATGAAAATCCTGTATAACACATGCGATCAATTCTGCTATTAATCTTTGTGTGCATTGCAACTAAAGCACTACGCACGCAAGCAACTCTTCGACAAAATCTTTTACCTTTGTAAACTCACTTTCTATCTTCGATTCATACCGAACAATCAACACTTCCTCTGTGTTAGATGCCCGCACTAAAAACCACGATGATTCTAAATAATTTGCACGCACACCATCGATGTCGTTAAAAGGTATATTCATTGTTTGCATATTTTGTTGTAGCTTTGCAATAACATCAAATTTATTTATGCATGAAATTTTAATTTCTGGAGATTTAACCGTCATTGGAAATCTATCCATTTCTTTGGTAAAATCATTACGAGCAAAGTACGACAGCAGTCTAATTGCGGTATAAATTCCGTCATCAAATCCGTAATACCCTTGCTTGAAATATATATGACCAGAACATTCTCCCGCAAGAATTGCACCCTCTTCTAGCATCTTTTTCTTAATTAAAGAATGACCAGTTTTGTACATAATTGCCTCACCGCCGTATTTAATAATTTCTTCTGCAAGGGTATTTGAACATTTTACATCAAAAATTACCTTACCTTTTTCCTTTGAAAGAACCTCACGAATACAAAGAAGTAGAATATCTTCACCATATAGAACTTTATTTTTTGTGACCGCCATAACTCTATCAGCATCGCCGTCAAATGCAAATATTATATCAAGGTTGCAAGCTTTTAAGTCCTTCTGCATTCGTTTAATATTTTGGTCATTTGATGGATCAAGAACTGTTTTTAGACTTTGATCCATACTGTATTCAAAAATTTCCCCACCTATACATTGCTGTATACTCTGCAACACCTTCCCACCGGCACCATTAAGGGCATTAAAGCCGAACTTAACATTTTTCGGATCAGTGAAATCTTGCATTAAGCGATCAGTATACTTTTTTGATACATCAACATTGGTAATGCTTCCACCCTGCATTTTCTCAATGCCATTTTCTGCAATTGACGCCACTTGAAATATTTCTGTTTCAGTGAATGCCTTACCTTTAACACCAAACTTGAAACCATTGTAATTTAATGGATTGTGTGACCCTGTTACCACAACAAAGCCAGATGTACCAAGATTTGTTGAAGCAAAGTAACACAAAGGCGTTGGCCCTAGTCCGCAGTCAACTGCTGTACCTCCAGCGTATACAATGCCATCAATGAGTGCCGATTTTAACGCATCACCTGATGATCGTGCATCTTTTAATACTGCAATTGTTGGTGCGAGATTGTTTCGCATAAGATATTGTACAAAGGATCCCCCCAATGCAAATGCATCTTGCGTAGTAAGGCTTTCTTCAATAATGCCCCTAATGTCATACTTCCTAAGGATAATATTGGCAAACTTGTGTTTTAACATTTTTTATATTATAAGCGAAACTATTCGTTGAGCAATTTTTTCACTTGAATGTTCTCCATAAACAATAATGCGTGTTTTATAGGTTTTCCAGCGAGTTTGTTCAGAATATTCATATGTTCTTGAAGAGTATTCATCTTGTTTGTGTATGCGTTTATCTTTATACCAAATTGGGCTTTGTGCTTTTTCATGAACTTCTATTTCTAGAACCGTCAAAGGTATTGTTCGCTCAAACAAACTGTTGCCTGCCATATTTAACCACACACCCATTGCCATACCTATTGGCGCCCCAACAATTGGATTAGACATTGCCGAGCCAATTGCAAAGCCAATAATCAAACCTGATGGGTCTGCTATGAGTTTATCTATCGTTGTTTTCTCATGCTGTTTTTCATATGGTGTGTTCGTTGGAACAGAATTAATATGCGATATATCTAAATCTTTTTTCAATACTTTGTCAAACTCTCTTGTGGCTATTTTTCCATAAAATTTTGTTTTTACCGTCAGAATAATTCCTGCACGGTCTTTTGTAGTAATATTAAGGTTATAATTTTGAATATTTTTAACTGTTGAGATTTTTAAAGAAGGGACAATATTGTCCATTGTTAAATATACATTTTTTGATGGTATATCTAAAAAAATAGACTGTGTAGTTATAATTTTATTGTGCGGTGTTTCTTGCGAAAGAATGGTGCAGGATGATAGGACAATTATTAATATAAACTTTATCATTGTTGTGAAAAATGTGCTTCAATTTTTTTACTGATGATTTTCATCATTTGGTCAAGCTCAACATTTATAAGGTTGTTCGCCGTAGTATTAAGTGTAGATAAGGTAGTGTTTTCCCAAGTATGTGGAATAATATTAAGCTCAACGCATTTACCTTTAATGTTCATAATTGTTAGGGACACGCCATCTATTGCAATAGATCCTTTTTTTATAACGCTGTTTTTCCCATGCGGAGAAAGCTCAACGAATAGTGTATGTGTATTTTTATATGACTGTATTTGCACAACTTGTGCAACTTCGTCAATATGACCAGAAACTAAATGCCCACCCAACGGTGTAGAGGCAAGCATTGCCTGCTCTATATTTACTTTTTGCCCCTTGTGTACTAGTGTAAGGTTTGTTTGTTTTAGTGTCTGTGCGGAAATATAAAATGTGTATAAATCTCCATCAATGCTTGTAATGGTTAGGCAACACCCTGCAACGGAGATTGAGTCTCCGATGTTTTGATTAGAAATATTTGGAATGTGAATAGTAAGAGTTTTGCCATCTTGATTAGGTATGCTTTCAAAAATAGTACCTATACATTTAACGATGCCAGTAAACATAGACAATTGATATTTAAATTCCTGATTGTGTCACTAAAATGTTGTTTTAATGTTGTCAAACAAAAAACTTGACAAAGTATTTTATCTTACTAAATAAACCACGATAAATAAACCAATTAGTTTTTATAAACAATGGCAAATAAAGCTTCTTCAAAGAAAGACATAAGACAAAGCGAAAAAAGTAGAATCGCAAATAAATCTCGCAGAACATTCGTTCGCACGTGTATTAAAAAGGTAGAAGAAACAATTATTGAAGGTAATAAAGACAACGCCTTTACCGCGTTAAAAGTTTTTGAAAAACAAGGTATGAAAGCAGTTTCTAAAGGTGTATTTCGTCAAAAAACTATTTCGCGTAAAATTTCAAGGCTTTACAGCAGAGTTAAAAAAATTGCATCATGAAGATATTTCTTGATACCGCCGACATTGATAGCATTAAAGGTCTTAATTCTCTTGGAATTATTGATGGTGTGACAACAAACCCAAGTATTATAGCAAAATCAGGGAAAATTTTTGAAAGCGTTATTGAGGAAATTTGTAGCATCGTTCAAGGTCCAGTTAGTGCCGAGGTTATATCGTTAGATTATGACGGAATGATGAAAGAAGCAAACGAACTTATTAAAATTGCAGATAATGTTTGCATTAAATTGCCAATAACAAAAGAAGGTATTAAAGCGTGCAAAACACTTTCCGATAAAGGAGTTTTAGTAAATATGACACTATGCTTTTCCTCTCAACAGGCGTTATTGGTTGCCAAAGCTGGTGCAACTTTTGTTTCTCCATTCATTGGAAGACTTGATGATATTGGGCATAATGGTTTAGATTTAATCGAGGATATTCGTCAAATTTTTGACAACTACGAAATGGAAACGCAAATTCTGGCAGCATCAGCAAGAAATTCGCACCACTTTACAGAATGTGCAAAAATTGGTGCAGATGTTATCACGATGCCTCCATCGGTTTTGGATACACTTTTTAAACACCCATTAACAGACAAAGGTTTAGAAATATTTATGAACGATTGGAAATCTATCAAATGAAAGTTTTATTTCAACGTCTATCTAAAACAGCAAAAATCCCTGAATACAAAACGGTAGGCAGTAGCGGTATGGATTTATCAGCAGATATTAGCGAACCGGTGACGATTAAACCACAAAGTATTGGGCTAATTAAAACAGGTCTTGCAATTCAGCTTCCTCAAGGCTTTGAAGCACAAGTAAGGTCGCGGTCAGGTCTTGCATTAAAAAATGGTATTTTTGTATTAAATTCACCAGGTACAATTGATAACGACTACCGTGGAGAAATTTCCATAATATTAGCGAATTTTTCACAACAACCATTTACTATTGAGCACGGCATGAGAATTGCCCAGCTTGTAATAGCACAATATCAGCAATTTGATGTGTGTGAGGCAAATTCTCTTGATGAAACAATCCGCGGTGATGGCGGATTTGGTTCCACCGGTGTTAAATAGCTTTTATAACAAACATGAGTACTTTATTCATTGTTGACGGTTATAGCATTTTATTTCGCACATATTATTCAGTCGGAGAAATGACAACAAGCAAGCAAATACCCATTGGTGGGATATTTGGCTTCATAAGAAGTATATTGACACTTATTCACAGATATTCCGTAGAACATTTGGTAATCACTCTTGATAGTGGAAAAAAAACATTTCGTTCGGAAATTTACCCTCAATATAAAGCAAATCGTATTGCCTGCCCTGAAGACCTTATTCCACAATTTGATATTCTGTTAGAATTTTTAGAAACTTCTAATATATGCCATTCTCGCAAGGAAGGGTTTGAAGCGGATGATATTATTGCATCAATTACAAAGCAGGAAAGCACTAAGAAAATCTCCGTTGTGACATCGGACAAAGACCTTATGCAATTAGTCGACGAAAGAGTGAACTGTTTGGATTTCTTTAAGGGAAAGTTTTATGCATCGGAAGATGTCATGGAAAAATTTGGTTTAATGCCAAAGCATATTGTAGACTACCTTGCCCTTTTAGGTGATGCCTCAGATAATATTCCCGGAGTTAAAGGATGTGGTGAAAAAGGTGCAGTGAAGTTAATTCAAGAATTTGGTAGCGTTGAGAATATTATTGCCAACATTGATAACATCTCAAATAACCGCCTGCGTAAAGCAATGGAACAACATCATCAAAGTGCAACTCTTTCAAAGGAGCTGGCTTCACTAAGGTTTGATGTTCCGTTGCAGCCGTTACATTTTGATATATCCTCTATTAATTGCGATAATTTAAGGAAATTCATTGAAAAGTATGAGATGAAATCTCTATTTTACATGTGTAATAAATTTCAGAAACAGCAAAATAACCCGCAAAAAAACCTTGAAAACAAAAAGCCCACCCTTACACAAGGGCAGTTATTTTAAATTTAATGAAAATAGCTTTTTTTGGCACAAGTATGTTTGGAGTGCCAACACTAAATGCATTGTGTAAAAATTTTAGCGTAGAATTTGTAGTTACTGGGCAAGCAAAGCCAGCAAAGCGTGGGCAAAAAATTATAAATACTCCAATTTTTGACTGTGCAACACAAAATGGTATTAAGCGAATATATACCCCTGAAAAATTAACACCAGAATTTGAAGAGTATCTTTCTGAAATTGACTATGGCGTGGTGGTTTCTTACGGAAAAATACTTACACAAAATATTATTTCTTCTGTACAAAAAGATTTTATCAACGTTCACCCTTCAGACTTACCTCTTTTTAGAGGTGCCGCACCAATTGAAAGAACGATTGAAAGTGGATTAAACAAAACCGCAGTGTGTGTTATTCGATTACAAAAAGAGCTTGATGCTGGCGATATTCTTGCAAAAAAAGATTATACAATTTCGAACGAAGAAAATGCAATCGATTTACATACAAAATTTAGTCATATTGGTGCAAATCTAGTGGTAGACTTCATTCAAAATGGTCCAAAGAATGTAATTCCACAAAACCATCAATGTGCAACATATGCACCAAAAATATCCAAACACGAAGTGCAATTATACTTGCAGACGAACGAAATGGCATGCAATATTTTTAATAAAATTAGAGCATTTGCCTCCTACGGATACTGTTACTTTATTTACAACAACAAGAGAGTAAAAATTATTAGTGCAGAAATTACGGCAGAAAGAAAAACTAAACTTGATATTCAATGCACCGATGGATTTGTAACTCCTATTATTATTCGCCCAGAGGGAAAAGGCAACGTTAACACTTGCGATTATTTGCTATCATGTGATTAACAGACACTTTGTAGCATAAACTGGTAAAGTGTATTAACGCTTGGTATCACTGTATGTCCACATCGTAAGGGCTTTTAAGAATTCTATCTGTTCTCACATTCCCCCATTTAAATATATTTAATAGTGAATTTGGTGAAGACACCAAAATACGATTAACCTTGCCAAGTAATAAGTCCTCATGCACAAACCCAACAGAAAAACGACTATCTGACGATCTGTCACGGTTATCACCCATAAAGAAGTAATGCTTTGCTGGCACTACTACTGTTGCCATATTGTCTGCAATTGAATTATCTTCAAACTCAATGACATTGTATCTTGCCCCTTGTGGAAGCGTTTCAAGATAAGTTTTATACTGGCTATTTTCCCCCACTTTAACTCTTTTTATTTGCTTTCCATTTATTTCCAATACACCATTCGTCATACGCAGAGTGTCCCCAGGAAGCCCTATTAAACGCTTAACATAATTTGTTCGTTTGTTTGATGGCAGTTTGAAAACTACGATATCGCCTCTCTTTGGTTTTTGTTTTACTAATATACGCCCCTTGATTGGTGCAAGACCAAATGGAAAGGAGTATCTGCTATACCCATACGAACGCTTTGATATGGATATTTTATCACCAATTAAGAGGGTATTTAACATTGACCCTGACGGAACATGAAAGTGGTCAAAAAAAATAGAACGCAACAAAATGGCAATTAAAATTGCATAAAGTGGCATTAAAAAGTAATCTTTTTTCTTATAATTTTTTGTTGAGCCAAAAAGAATAATTTTCAGCGTTTTAATTATTGTAGATTTCATGGTATGCTAAAAGTGAATCGTGATATATTTCGGAATACAAATGTGGTACATTAGAAAAATGCCTTATGAGTTTTGTGATATTAAAATGTTTTAATGTAAATATATCATTATTGCATTGGTTGATGCGATCGCATATAATGTATTGGTTTGGAATCGAAGAGGCGTACTTTCTGCGTAACTGCATTTTATGACTTATATCTCTTTCGTGAGTGATAGAAATCATCTTATTTGCAAATGTGTGTGCAATACTTTGGTGAGTTTTATCGTCAGTGAACCTTGCCCCACCAAAAAGCACGATTTTATCAACTGGTATCTGCAATGAAGAAAGTTCAATTGCAAGTAGTGTGCCATAAACAGAAGCCGATCCAATAGCATTAATTGTTACAACGCCTCTAGAAATATTCTGTATTATTCTCTCACGAATACCGCCGTACTGCCTACTATAAAATGAATTTATCATAAATGTAAATGGCGTGTGCTTTATCATTGTTTTTGCAACGGAATGGTATAGATCTTCTGCATTGTGTAGTGATATAATATTAACACTCTGAACGCCTGTAATAAGGTTGCTAATAATTAAAACCCTTATACCCTCTTGGGTAAAAGTCATAAGTTTTACTTTAGATGTACTTTTGTCTGAAAATGTTGTATTAATAATTTTTTCTGACTGTGACGCCAAGGCAAGGTAACGAAGGGAGTCACGAAGATATGTGGTGTTAATATTGCGAGGAATTTCTTTTATTTTGTATTCACGGTAAAATGCATTGGCATTTGCAACTATACAAAATAACAATAATAACCTTGTTATCATATTTTATTGATAATGGAATTTCTATCTGGGCCGTTAGATATTAACTCTATTTTAATACCAATATAATTTTCAATATACTCAATGTATCTTTTGGCATTAGTTGGGAGGTCTTCATACATCCGTACACTTGCCGTAGAATTTTTCCAACCCTGCATTGTTATGTATATTGGTTTAATTTGTGACTGATCAAAGGTTGAAAGAGGAAATGTTTTGCCGAATCTTTCATACTCTATACATAATGGTATTGTTTCAAGGGTGTCAAGGACGTCGATTTTTGTTAAAACTATGTGCGTGACCCCAGAAACATCGCAAGCATACTTGAGTGCGACAAGATCCAGAGGTCCACACCTCCTTTTTCTTTGCGTCACCGTTCCAACTTCTTTACCTTGTGTTTGTAAATTTATGCCCAAAATATCAAGATCTTCCGTTGGAAATGGACCTTCTCCCACTCTAGTGGAGTACGCTTTAGATATTCCATATATTTTTTTGTTTTGAATTTTCCCAAATCCTGAACCTGCATAACATTGCCCTGAAACAGTATTTGACGATGTTACAAATGGATATGTTCCAAAAGTTACATCTAGAAGTACACCTTGTGCACCCTCAAAAAGCACAGATTTCCCTGTGTTTTGATTCATAAATTCAATAGGATGTACAAGAAGATTTTTTATTTTTGAATAAAAACTTTGTAGACTGCTTACAGTTTTAGTGATATCATTTTTTGTGTATTCAGACAAGTGCTTACTATGAAAATAAATATTTTCAATATTAGATTGTAGGCTTTCAGTGTGTGGAATATCACAAATGCGTATGCCTCTGCGGGCAACTTTATCTTGATATGCATAACCTATGCCACGCTTTGTGGTGCCAATTTTTCTACCACTTGAAAGCTCTTCTGTGTATGTATCGAGCTCTTTATGTAATTCTAAAATTATATGGGAATTTTCTGCAATTTTAAGATATTCATGTGTAGGAAATCCTAAATCTTCTAAATATTGCATTTCCGCTAACAAAGCACTCGGCTCTATAACAACACCGGGACCAATGTATAAAACCCTTCCTGTAAAAATTCCAGATGGAACAAGAGATAGTTTATATTTTTTATCATCAAAAATAATTGTATGACCAGCATTATTACCACCCTGAAAACGAGAAACTATATCATAATTTGTAGATAGATAGTCCACAATTTTACCCTTACCTTCATCTCCCCATTGAAGACCAACAACAATGTCCGATTGCATATCAGAATTTTACTTAACAAACCACCTATCTTTTTGCGTTTAAAATAGAATTGTCAATGAAAATTTATTTACAATGATAAAGATTTTTCTAACTGGCACGATGGTACATCTTACCTTTGAGAACAAAATTGTTCACAGAGGTGCAAAACTATAATGCATTTTTAATTTCGTGAACAGATTTTACCAATTGTGTAATGCCACCTGCATGCATTTGTTGAATAAAATGCGAACCAACTACCACGCCACTACAATGCTGGGAAACTTCTCGTGCAATGTGAGGAGATGATATACCGAAGCCAACAAACATTGGAATGGAAGGTTGCATTTGTTTAATATATGATTGTATTTTTTCTGTCATTGGAGTTGTTTGTCCTGTTACACCAAAGGAAGAAATAAGATACATAAAGCCTTTTGCTTTTTTTTGAATTTCATCAAACCTTGCTTTATCAGTTAAAAATGATACAATTTGTATAATATCTATGTTGTGTGCCTCTGCAAGTTTGTGCATTGTGGAAGATTCCTCGATTGGTAAATCAACAATAATTAATCCGTCAACTCCATTTACACTACATTCTTTGACAAATTCTTCATCACCGAAAGAAAAGATAATATTGTAGTATCCCATTAAAATAATAGGAGTGTCTATATTTTTTCTACGAAATTCGTGCACAATATGTAGGACATCTTGAATTTTTGTACCATTTTCTAAAGATACCTTTGCTGACAGCTGGATTGTTTGTCCATCTGCAGTTGGGTCTGAAAATGGAAAGCCGAGTTCAATCATATTCATTCCCGCTTCAACGCTTTTGTGCATCATTTGCAGAGTTATTTCCTTTGGGAACTCACCTACCATGAAATACCCTACAAGGTTTTTATTGTTTTTTTGTATTGTTTTTTTAATTATATTCATCATGTGTTTCAAATCAACAAGGAATTTTGACATTGAAAAATAAAGATGCAAGAAGGAAATACATTCATTCCATGGTATAATGATCAACTTGTGGACTTTCTCTCAGTTTACTTAAAAGAAGGTATGGAAGTATTTGAATATGGATGCGGATATTCAACGCTATTTTATGCTCAAAAAAGTTGCAATATTTGTGCGTCAGAAACTCGTCAAGAATGGGTTACAGAAATTAATACACTTGCACAAAAGAATAATTTAATTAATAATATTAATATTCAAATTATCCATCCCACTGAATTTCCACAGTCAATTTTATGCAATAGAGTACAATATAATGTTATCGTTGTTGATTCAATTCGAAGGTTGGAATGCCTTAAATATGCCAAAAGTTCCTGTAATGGAATTATTATTCTTGATAATTCCGAAAGGGGGAACTTACAGCAAGCAGATTGCATTATGCAAGGCTTTCAATGTAAAGTTTTTGAAGGGCGTGGTGTAAATAGAGAGGGTACTAGCCAAGCAAAAGTTTACACTGCCACTGAAATACATTGCTTATAGTTATTGACAAAAAATGACCAGCATTGCAAAATTTCTTTTAATGTGTCGTTGATTGAAGATAAAACACTGCTGATATCACGATGAATGCTTTCCAATGTGTTCTACACCTTTTTTAGTGAGAATCCTCCCTCTTGATGTGCGTTGAAGGAAGCCAACTTGCATAAGGTATGGTTCAATAATATCTTCAATTGAACCTCTATCTTCGCTAAGTCCTGCTGATATTGTTTCAATTCCAACTGGCCCACCTGCGTAATTTATTGCAATATAATGAAGGTATCGAATGTCGTTTGAATCAAGGCCTACGGCATCAATATTGAGTATGTTTAGTGCTTGTCGTGCGGCGGTAATATCAAGAATTCCGTTGTTTTTAATGTCTGCATAATCACGAACGCGGCGAAGCAAACGAAGTGCAATGCGGGGTGTTCCTCTGGAACGTAGTGCAATTTCATATGCTGCGTCATTGTGAACATTAAACATCATTTTATCTGAAGCGTGGAATATAACTTTTATAAGTTCATCCACAGTGTAAAACTCTAAATGGCATATAATACCAAACCTTGAACGCAGTGGGGTTGAAAGCAAGCCAAATCGTGTTGTTGCACCAATGAGGGTAAAGGGTGGGATATTGATTTTAATTGATTTTGCCGATGGCCCTTCGCCTATTAGAATGTCAACGACATTGTCCTCCATAGCAGAATAAAGCATTTCTTCAACAGAAATATTAAGGCGATGAATTTCGTCAATGAAGAAGACATCATTCTTTTGAACGTTTGTGAGCATAGAGGCAAGGTCCCCAGCTTTTGTAATAATTGGACCCGATGTAGATTTAAAATTTGCTCCAAGCTCCTTTGCTATAATAGACGATAATGTTGTTTTTCCAAGCCCAGGTGGGCCATAAAATAAAGTATGATCCATTGCATCTCCTCTTTTTTTGCTTGCTTGAATAGAAATAGATAGTTGGTTTTTAATGTGTTCTTGTCCTGTAAATTCATTTAACAATTCTGGGCGAATCGAATTGGGTCCGTGGTCTTCTTCAAGGGGTTTGGGCTGTGTAATGTGATGCATTTTTCTTGAAAATAGTATATATTATATCAACAGTCAAGAGTAAAGTGATAAGATAGAAAAAAAGTCTTGTATAATTGAAGAATTGATATTAGCGTGTACAAATATATTGTAATCATAGTATGAACAAATTTCTTTCTGTTGTATGTGCGTCCTTGTTAACATTGACATTACCATTCATTGCGTTTGCACAAGATGGCTATTTTGCCTCATTTTATACGGGTGCAAATTTATCTGATTCAAAAATCACAGTCAAAAATAATGCCAACAACTCTTTTACAAGTGTGCCACTTAAGGTGTCACCAATGGTTGGTTTGTCGTATCAATATAGTCGCCGTAGTTTAAGTTTTGGAATCTCCTACGAGGGTAGATTTTCTAAATTTTCACAATCATTGAATGTTGATGATAGGGTAATATCTAATATTGGTCTTGTTACAGCTTCGTACACTGTAAACCACAATGGATTATTTCAGCCATATATTGGCGTTGGTGCAGGTATTGGAAGTTTAAAAATGAAGATTTCTAATATTCACAGCAGAACTTTTGCATCGTTTGCCTATCAAGGTATGGCGGGTTTTAAAATCAAGGTAAGCAATAAATTGTATATTTTTACAGATGCAAGGTTAACAGACATTACAAGAAGAAAATATAGAGGTGGAAACACTTCGGATCGTGCAGGTGCGAGATATCTTACGGCAGCAATTGGTTTTTCATACTTTATTGGCAAATATAACGATGCCTACGGCTCTGCATCAAGGTAATAAACATCCACAATATATTCAAAGAATACTATATGGACTATTATTTTTTATTATGATGGCTGGGTAGGTATTTTTAATAGTGTTTATCTGGATACTTCCACAGTTAGAAGAGGCATGAACTTGATATTATTTTAATAAAAATTCAAGGCATAATTAACTTACAGTATATATTAACAATTGATTAATTAATATATTCAATTACCATACACTACAATACTTTGCTATAAAAATGAATTTTAAATTAATTACCGATAAAAAACCCGCAGGCTCGCAACCGCAGGCAATTAAAGAATTAATATCACGAATTAAATCTGGAGACCGCTCCCAAACTCTTCTAGGAATTACTGGATCAGGGAAAACATTTACCATAGCAAATGTCATTCAAGAGCTTCAACGCCCAGCGATGATTATGGTTCATAACAAAACGCTTGCAGCACAACTTTACGCAGAAATGAAGGATCTTTTTCCAGAAAATGCAGTAGAGTATTTTGTTTCCTATTATGATTACTACCAGCCCGAAAGCTATCTTCCTAAAAGGGACGTATACATTGAAAAAGATTCTTCAATCAATGAACAACTAGACATGATGCGTCACCGTGCAACAATTAATGCTTTAGAACGAAGAGACACCATTGTTATCTCTTCTGTTTCATGTATTTATGGTATTGGTAACCGCAAAAACTACACAAGCATGCGTATGGAAATTAAAGTTGGCGATAACATCAAAATGCAAGATTTAGCAGATATCTTTATTAAGTTACAATACGAAAGAAATGATATAACGGTTGATAGGGGTAAATTTCAAATTAAAGGTGATACTGTAGAAATCTTTCCGTGTCACCTTGAAAATACCGGAGTTAGGATTGAATTTTTTGGCTCAGATATTGAAAATATTACCACATTTAATGCTGTAACAAGGCAAAAATATGATGTTTTAACCAAAGTGATTATTTACCCAAACAAACTTTTTGCGACACCGAAAGATGTAATTATAAAGGCCATTAAACACATTGAAAAAGACCTCAACATTGAGACAAAAGCTTTAATTGAGCAAGGTCAGTCCATGGAAGCAAGCCGTCTTCGCCAAAGAACGGAATATGATTTAGAAATGCTTGTAACAACTGGTATGTGCAAAGGTATTGAAAATTATTCTCGATATATTGATGGAAGGAAAGTTGGAGAACCACCGGCAACATTGTTTTCATATATGTCTGAAGATGCCCTGCTGTTTGTTGATGAAAGTCATATAACAACACCTCAAATTGGAGCAATGTACGAGGGAGATAAGTCACGCAAAAATAACCTTGTACAACATGGCTTTAGAATGCGTTCCGCATACGATAATCGCCCATTAAAATTTGATGAATGGAACTCCAATCGCCCACAAACAGTTTTTGTTTCAGCTACACCTTCAGAATTTGAAATTACCCAATCTGGTGGAGTGGTAGTAGAGCAGCTAATTCGCCCTACTGGGTTACTTGATCCAATTGTGGAAATTTTTCCATCATCAACGCAAATTGAACATTTTGTTAAAGAGGCTAAAAGTATCATTGCGAAGGGTGGAAAGATTTTGGCTCTAACATTGACAAAAAAATTCAGCGAAAAATTAACAGACT
Organism: uncultured Rickettsiales bacterium; assembly: GCA_905480015.1. Lineage (GTDB taxonomy): Bacteria > Pseudomonadota > Alphaproteobacteria > Rickettsiales > Deianiraeaceae > CAJQOT01. The sequence goes on from CAJQOT010000002.1 coordinate 23,487, forward strand.
ATCTTTTGGACAAAGGATTTAAAACATCTTACTTACATTCAGAAATTAAAACCATCGAAAGGGTACAAATTATTAACTCTTTACGCAAAGGGGAAATTGATATTATTGTAGGAATAAACTTGCTTAGAGAGGGAATTGATATTCCAGAATGCACACTTGTGGCAATTTTAGATGCCGATAAAGAAGGGTTTTTAAGAAATGAAACCTCATTAATTCAAATGATTGGACGCGCAGCTAGGAACAAAAATGGCGAAGTAATTCTTTATGCTGATAAAATCACAAAATCCATTACAAATGCAGTGGAAGTTACCAAGGCACGCAGACAAATGCAAACTGAATACAACCAACAGCATAATATTACCCCACAAACTGTAAAGAAAGAAATTAAGACGATGATTGATGTTGTAATGGGAGGCGATGATAAAGAAATTTTTGATATATCAAAACTTGCAAACATGACACCAAAGCAAGTCAGAAAACTTCTAGCAGACTTAAAAAAACAAATGAAGCACGCAGCAAAAGATTGGGAATTTGAACGAGCGGAAGAATTACGATTGCAAATTAAAGCAATTAATGCGGAAATGGCGGAATAAAGTTCATAACTCTTGTTCGCTCATCAACCTTGATTGAATTTTTAATGCCAGAAAGAATAAATTCTTTTGCACATCTAATTGCCTCGTCTAATAGTAAACCCCTTGCAAGATAACATGCAATAGCCGTTGCAAAGCCACACCCCGTCCCTCTGATATTTTCTGAAAAATTAATACGCGATGTAGTATATTTTTTGTTTTCATTGTGTGTAAATAGTGTATCTGTGCATTCGTCACCATTGGAATGCCCACCCTTCACAAGAACTGCCTTACATCCTGTGTATAAAATGCCATCTATACCCCCAAATAGCCTCATTTCATCTGTATTAGGGGTTAGCAAATCAACAATGGGCAGAAGATATTCCTTAAAAGCTGAAATATAACTTGTAATATCATCGACTAATTGTTTGCCAGAAGATGAAACAATGGGCGTGTCTGCAATTATAGTTACATTATTTTGAGATTTTAAAAATTTTGAAATTGTTACAATTGCTTCTTTATTTTGAAGGAGACCAATTTTAATTGTTTTTGGAAAATGTTTAACATTGCGTAATTGCAATAATATTTCTTCTTCCGAAAAAGCAATGGTTCTCTCTAGTGAATGATGACGCTGAATAGAAAATGCAGGCAAAATGCACAAAGGCTGACAACCTAGTATTGTAGTGATGTGTGAGTCAAGAAGTATGCCAGCTGAAGCGGTAGCATCAAACCCAGATATTACTGCAACTTCACACGACGCTTTAGATTGCAGTGGTATCATTTATGTGACTTTACTGGAATTTAGATGTTTACAATCTGTAAATTTCCCAAGAGTCTCCTTGTGTCCAGTGGTCTTTCCACCTGTGCAAGCGTTTTTACATAGAAAATAATCATTTTGAACGGTGTTTGGAAAGTCGACACATGGAGGCATACTCAGATAAATACATGTTTGTTTTGCATTTTCATCAGACATTCTTTTATCCCACATCTCTTGCGTACATGCATGTTTAATAGCTCTAATATCGCTAGGGTTAGTACCTGATGGAAGGTAGATGTTTGTACCAGTTGTACCAGTTAATTTCTCATCTAATGCATAATGTGTTCCATTGGGTGGTGCACACTGTATCCTTTTGCAATCCAAAGGGTTTGGACATAACTCACCTTGTGATAACGTATTAAATATTAATGTGGTATTTTTTACAGAATTGACTGTTACGTAGCAACCCTCGGTAGTAAGGGCATCGTAACTTACTGGTGCAGAGCAGAAACCATCAGTTTGCCCTGATATTCTTTTGACAATGGTCGTTGACCCCTTAATGATACCAATACCTAAAACGACGGACATTATCATACCCCATGATATTTTACCAAGGAAGAAAGCGATGCCTATCATTACTATTGCAAAAATAGCAAAAACATTTGCAAGTTTGCTATCAAAGTATTCAACTGTTTTACACATTACTACTTGTGGGCCAGTCATTACACACACTCCATTACCTTGACCAACGGCACCAGAACATACAAGACCATCGGAGCATGGGACATTGACATTGCATACTTCTACGTTCTGCCCTATGTTAGCAGAAGACGTTGTTGTAACGCATAAAAATAAAAAAAGCGTGAGGATTTTCGTAATAACCCTTGACAAACCCTGCATAAATAATAAAAGAGTAGTTATAGATTTATAATTTCTTTTACAAAAGGATAAATGTCAATTAAAAAATCAGAGTTTGAAATTTTACTTACAAAACAATTTCCACATAGCACCTTCGAAGTAACCGATACTTCAGGAGACGAAGACCATTACCGCGTCAAAATTACATCTCCAGAATTTACAAAAATGACAAGAATTCAAAAACATAGACTTGTAAACACTAGATTAAAAGACTACATTGGGACAAAAATTCATGCAGTAGAATTTATTATAAGCTAAACTTCCAATCATCTCTTTCAAAAGACTTAAATGAAAGCTTGATACCTGGGCACGTTTGCCATCTTTTAAATTCAGAACCTTTTAACATTGAAAAAATTTTCTCTGTTAATACTGTGTCAAAATTTGTTATTTCACTAGGCTGCCGCCCACTCTCAATGAGTTGCATTAGTATTTCATCAAGTATTTCATACCTTGGAAGGCTATCGCTATCTTTTTGATTATCCCTAAGTTCAGCCGTTGGCTCTTTTATTATAATGCTTTCTGGAATAATTTTACCACCCAAGTTAATATATTTTAACATAGATACAACCTCGGTTTTATACAAGTCTTTAATTGGGTTAAACGCACCACACATATCCCCATACAGTGTACAATAGCCAACTGCAACTTCACTTTTATTTCCAGTTGAAAGCACAAGGCCTTGCTCTTGATTAGAAATTGCCATTAAAATGTCACCCCTAATTCTTGCTTGAATATTTTCCAATGCCACTCCTTCTAAATTCAAAGTCTTTTTATAGCTATCCACAAGGCTTTGAATATCTATATATTTCACCTGTACTTCAAGGTTGTGTGCAAGCGTAGAAGCATCTTGAATTGATTGCCTTGAGGTATGTTTCGATGGCATTCCAACGCATAAAACATTATCTTTTCCAAGTGCCTGCATTGCAAGGGTTGCCACAAGTGCGGAATCTGCTCCGCCAGAAAAACCCACAATTGCCTTTTGCTGCCTTGACTGTTCAAAGAACTTCCTTGTTGCATAAATAATTGCATTATGTTTTTCTGCAATGATATTTTGCACAATATTATAATTTGTTGTTGCGTTATTGCTTAATTCAAATGTATAGCGTGCCTGTTGAAATTGAGGAAGTCTCGTAAATTCACCATTAAAAATAAAAGAATTGCCATCAAATACTATTCCATTATAAAGACCAATTCCATTACAATAAATAAAAGGTTTTTGAAAAGTTTCAACTCGTTTTTTTATAACATCAAGACGTTGTTGCAGTTTAGTCTTTCCAGTGTGGCACACTTCAAATGGTGAAGCATTGATAGCGCAGAATACATCAACGCTTTGAAGGTCTTTATAGGAATCGCAATGCCAGACATCTTCACAAATTAACAGAGCGAAATTCACTCCATTAATTAAAACTGTTTCTGGCTTACCATCAGCAAAGTATCTACTTTCATTAAATACACCAGTGTTTGGAAGGTTGCGCTTCGTTGAAATACCAATTATCTTGCCATTCTGTGCAACAATACCTGCATTGTAAAGCTTACACTCTTTGTAAATAATGCTACCAAATATTATAGCTTTTTTACCAGTTATTGAAATAATTTCTTCATTTACCTGTAAACAACTTTGTATGTATTGTGCGTTAAATAGTAAATCTTTCGGCAAATAACCAATTGTAGAGCATTCTGGAAATATACATACATCTGCATTTGAAGAAAGATACCCATTAATAATTGTTTGGATGTTTATCTTAATGTTATGTTCTAATTCCTGTTGAAATACTTCAATTTTCACCCATCAGACAAACAGTTGCAAAGCACCCAATTCCTTCCCCTCTACCAATAAACCCCATCTTTTCAGTTGTTGTTGCCTTAATGGATACTTGATCTTCTTGTAAACTCATTAATTGCTGTAAACTTAAAGAAAGTTTATGCTTAATGTCTCTTATTTTAGGTTTTTCACAAATAATGGTAATATCAATATTAGATATTCCATACTTTTTTTTATTCATCAAGTCCAATGCCTTTTGAAGAAATATTTTAGAATCTGCATTTTGCCATTTTTTGTCCGTTTCAGGAAATAGCGTGCCAATGTCTCCAAGGGCAAGACCTCCAAGAATAGCATCGACTATTGTATGAATGATGATGTCTCCATCTGAATGTGCAATAATGTTGAAAGGGCAGTCAATATGTACGCCAGCAAGAATTACACCATCTCCGCTTTCTACACGATGGAAATCAAAACCATTACCAAGGCGAATTTTCATTGTACACTGCAAATATTTTCATAAATAAATATAGCTATACAATATAACAAATCAAGAAATTTTATTCCTCAATAACAATTCTTTTGCCAGTGCCATCAGGTTGTGAAACAATACCTTCGCTTTCCATTTGCTCAATAAAGTTCGCTGCCTTGTTGTAACCAATGCGAAGCCTTCTTTGCACATAACTTATTGATGCCCGTTTTTCTGCCCGCACAATTGCAACTGCCTGTGAATACAAATCTTCACCTTCTTCGGGCGTTATTTCTTCTTCAGATTTTGCAATATCATCAAGAATTTTACCGTAATTAGGTTCTTTGTTTGGGTAATTTTCTTTTAGATAATTCACAACTTTTGTCACCTCATTGTCATCAACAAAAGGCCCATGAACGCGGTAAGTTTTTCCACCAGTTGGCATATACAACATATCTCCTTTACCAAGTAGGCTTTCTGCACCTTGATACCCCAGAATTGTACGACTATCAATTTTTGAAGTTACTTGAAAGCTTATACGAGTTGGGAAATTTGCCTTAATAATGCCCGTAATAACATCGACTGAAGGCCTTTGTGTTGCCATAATAATATGTATGCCCGCTGCTCGTGCCATTTGTGCAAGCCTTTGAACTGAAGCTTCAACAGTTTTACCCGCCGTTAGCATTAAGTCTGCCATTTCATCAACAATAACAACAATATATGGCATTTTTTTGTCTTCGTATTCTCCGTCATTTTCTGTATATTGTGAATCTATAGAGTTTTTATCTGTATTTTCTTTAACAAAGGAATTGTAATTGAAAATATTTCTTGCACCGACTTTGCTCATAGCTTTATACCTCCTCTCCATCTCTTTCGTCACCCACTGAAGTGTAAGAGCAGCTTTGTCAGGATCTGTTACAACAGGTGCCATTAAATGAGGTATACCCTCATAAACAGAAAGTTCTAGCATTTTTGGATCGATCATAATCATTTTGCACTCATCTGGTGAAAGATTATACAAAATAGACATTATCATAGAATTTATTCCAATAGACTTACCAGACCCTGTCGTTCCAGCGACAAGAAGGTGTGGCATTTTAGCAAGATCAACAACAATAGACTTTCCTGAAATATCCTTCCCAAGGCAAATTGGGAGTAAATGTTTTGATGAGTTATAATTTTCAGACTCAATCATTTCTCGTAAGTATACAACTTCTCGCTCTTCATTCGGTATTTCAATTGCAAGAGAGCTCCTGCTTGGAATAATAGAAATTCTTGCAGACTGTGCTTTAAGGGATCGTGCAATATCTTCCGAAAGACCTATGACTCTTGAAGAACGCACACCCGCCTTTGGTTCAAATTCATACATTGTGATAACAGGTCCAACGGCGAAAGAAATAATATCCCCTTCTATACCAAAATCTAATAGAACTTGCTTTAGTTTCTCCTGAATAACTTCTGCGTTTCGTGTGTTAACATTGCGTTTTTTATGGCTGTCATTAGAATTTTTTGCAAGGTAATCTACGCTTGGAGGATAATACTTTGTTGGCAAGATAGTATTTTGTGATACCTTTTCTTCATCCTTGTGCTTTGATTGTTTTTGTGATGCTACTTTCTTGGGCATTATTGAACTACCCTGCGTTGTAGTAATAATATCCCCTTCAACGTCATCGACATTAATGCGTTGCTTAAAAGTTAGAAACTTATGCAAGAAAGTTGCCAATAATTGCCTAATTTTTTTTGGAATACAGAATTGATGAATACCGGACGCAAGCAATATAATAATTGGAGTAGCTATTAAAATGACTATATAAATTGGGAGGTGAAAAATGCTGTCTTGTAAAATGGAGTTAAGCATCCAGCCAAAGTAACCACCTATAAGGAATGAAAAGATATTTTCACTTTCATGTAAATTGCCAAGAACAAATGATGACCCAAGAATACTTACAACAGCAAGGATAATTTTAGGCATAATATTTGATGTATCATTTTTATAGAACAAAATTAATCCCCACATTAGAATAAAAATTGGCAATAAAGTAGCAGAGATGCCAAAGTATTGTAAGAAAAAATTTGCAACACTGGAGCCAATCATTCCACCTTGATTAAAAATAATATTCTCATTTGGTGAGTATATATCTATGGGGGTGTACGATATAAATGATATGATTAAAAAGCATGAAAATGCAATAAGGACAAGACCAATGGCAGATGTTGTAATTTTGTGTGTTTTACCCTCCTTCATAATTATAAAATTTAATTATATATGGGGCGAGCGACGGGGCTTGAACCCGCGACCACTTGATCCACAAACAAGTACTCTACAAACTGAGCTACGCCCGCCATTAAGGGAAATTTAATGAATATAAAAAGTTTTTGTCAAGCTATTTTATTTCAAGCGAAAATTGTACCATTTCTACAATCACATTGAGATGTCCATGTCTCCTTCTCCTTGTCTTGAGATTTCTTCTTCTCCTTGTCTTGCCATTTTATTACATTCTCCTTCCTGCGATGAAGTGTCAAGTTTACGTTTTCTTGGCGTGCCACCGGTAAAATTGCTAGCACCTACTGTAGATGTGGATGCAATACCGCCCAACGCTGACTGTGAACAGTATTCCTTTTTTATTTCCTCCAGTGGTAGCCCAATCTTAATGAAATCATCTAAAGTGTTTGCTGTTTTATCATCCAATGGTAATTTCATATGCAAAAACACTGGTTGTTGACCATTATACCTCTCATCATTATTCATTTTTGTGATGTTTTCATACAATTCTGCCACACATGATGTTATTGCATATGAACCATCTTTCAATGTTTGTATATTTTTCTGAATTTTAAGTGGTGTAATATCTATATTTTTCATTTCTATACTTAACATTTTTTACCAGTTTCTCTATCTGTATATAGCTTATGTGTGACTGTTGGTTGCATATATGTAATAATAATTAAAAGTCACTATACCATAAAATTAGACGCAATACAAGGGAAAGCATAAACGCTTTAAAATCCCGCATTATCAAGGCAAAATAAGAAAAAAGAACTTCTTGCTTTGGTGTCAATTATGTGATATATTAATATAAATAATTAATGAAATTCTGATATGAACGCGAGCAGTAATAGGGTAGGTATTGCGGTAGATAATGATATAGAGACAAAGGAGGGTCTCACAGCAGCAAAAGCAGCAAGGCAGCACACGCAGAATAAAGAAGGGGGTAGTTATCTGCAGTGTTGTATGGCTGGTTATCGCATACACGATCGTTTAAAAGAAAAAGCATTGCGCAAAAGGTTTGTGCTTAAAGCTGAAGATGTAAAGTCGAGTAACACTGAAGGAGCAAAGGAGGACACAAAGTTTATTTATACACGTCAGACGGGGCGTTATGCTGGCTCTTATAGTGACAGAGGCAAAATATCTAGTCAAATCGGTATTTTTCTTTGTAAGGATAAGGATCTGGGTGCAAAAGTAACAGGCAGTAACTTAAAGCTTTTGCTTCAGCAGGGAAAAATCAAAATCATTACTAGTCAGGCATTGTCTGAAGTGCAATTAGATGAATGTGAAAAGATTGCACAATCTGTAATTAATGGGGGAAGATCCTGACACATGTGCTTTGACCATCTTAAGTTATTTGATTCATATAATTCGCAATAATTGTTTGCTTTAATTGAAGCTAAGGGGCGTAAAGCCCCTTTGCGGTTAGCTTTCTTTGGCATTAACTGATGGTAAACAGACCAATTATCGACAGTATAAGGGTTATGATTGTTTCTGTTTTTACAAAAGAATACACTTCAATAATATCATACTTTAACCATATTTACCCATCCAATGGTAATACCCCTATTTGTTACCATAATCATAAGAAGTAAATCTGTTTAAGTTATCTTGAGATAAGATATATTATTACTAAAGTGACATACAATATCATTGATATTCTAAAGTATTTTTTATATTTCTTATATTTCTTATAATGTATTTGTTTGTCATCTATTAGCACATTTGCATTAGATATAAGATTCTTAAATGTGTATTGATATTTTACTTGTACTAAATCAAAGTTTTGCTTTTTTTGAAGAAAGTGGCATAATGTTAGATACCCCCATTTTCTCTTATGAATATTTTTAGATTGTAGTGCAATATTTCCTAAAATATACGGTATTACATCTTTTGCAATGTATTGAAATTTTTTAATTTCTTTGGGGAAAATATTTATTAATAGATCAATATTATCAATTTTTAAATATGTATCCATTAATAAACTTTCCTCTATGTTTACTCTTGCATGTGTAATGTTAGTATTTGCACTAATATTTGAGCCATACGATGTGCGTCTATATTTTATGAATGCTTCATTTATAACGTGACATTCTGATTGTAATAATATTAAAATATGCATCACAGCATCCTGATGATTACATATAGATATTGATAAAGGGCATATTTGCTTCATTATGTCTGTACGCACCACCATTCCTGGCGAGCCTAATGGGTTTCCTTTGAAGAACATTTGATTGAGAACGTCAAATCGACTTTTTTGCGGAATGTTTATTTTTTCCCCTGTGAAGTTGCTATTTTCATCAATGATTTCTAAGCTACAATACACCACTCCACATTCATTATGATTGTCTAAGTATGTAGTTGTTTTTTCTATATGATTATTGTACAAAATATCGTCTGACGCTATGTATATTATATATTGTCCTTGTGCCATTTCTACAGCTCTATTTATACTAGCATTTATACCAGAATTATAGTTGTTTTGCAATATTGTTACTTTTTTATTACCTTGATATTGTTGAATTACATTATATGATTCATCAGTGCTGTGATCATCAATTATGATAATTTCAAAATCTTGTACTGTTTGTGATAAAATAGAATCAATTGATTCTATTGCAAATTTTTCATGATTATACAAAGGCACGACGACCGTGGTTTTTACCATCTTGATAATATAAAAATTATTCCTCTTATGGAGAGGCTTTATTGCAAGTTTGTCAAGTTGTAAGTTGAGATATTTCTTATTCACTTGGAAAAAACACACTATGTATAATCAAGCATTAACTTTAATAATGGTAGAAAAGTGGTCAGGTCTATAATAACAGATGCTACTAAGAAATTATTTCTCAACAATAACCAATCCTATATTAACGGTAATGATGTCACGGTAATGATGGGTATTGCAATATTTTGCAAATTGTTTCTCAAACTGCTGTACTTGAGTGCCTAGTATATAATGCCCTTAATCAATTACAGAGTCAGCTATTTTTTTGAGCTCTGATGAATGTGTAGTATTTAATTGCACATATACTTAAACTTAAATATATTTAATATACCTGCCGAGTAAATATCAAATATATTATTTTTCTTGATTTAAAATGTTTTTCTTTGTGTAGTGTTTTAAAAAAATATAGTATGAAAAAAGTAGCCTTAATTACTGGAATCACAGGGCAAGATGGCTCATATTTAGTAGAACTTTTGCTTTCTAAAGGATACGAAGTTCATGGCGTTGTTAGGAGGTCTAGCACTATTAATACAAAACGCATTGACCACCTTTACAACAACCCGGTAATTGGAAATAAGACCTTATTTCTTCACTATGGAGATTTAACAGATGGTACGAGTATTCATGGCATAATTACAAAAGTAAAACCAGATGAATTTTACAACCTTGCAGCACAAAGCCATGTTAGAGTTTCCTTTGATATTCCAGAATATACAACAAATACAACGGCTCTTGGAACATGTAAAATACTAGAAGCCATTCGTAGTATTAACACAAAAATTAAGTACTACCAAGCATCATCTTCGGAAATGTTTGGTAAAGTTTTAGAGGTTCCACAGAAGGAGACAACTCCATTTTACCCCAGAAGTCCATATGCTTGCAGTAAGGTTTATTCATTTCATTTGACACGAAATTACCGTGAAGCATATGGAATGTTTGCCTGTAATGGAATATTATTTAATCATGAATCACCACGTAGAGGGGAGACGTTTGTAACGCGTAAAATTACAATTGCCCTTGCAAAAATTCTAGCAGGAAAGCAAGATTATTTATATCTTGGAAATCTTGATGCAAAAAGAGACTGGGGCTTTGCTGGAGATTACGTTGAAGCGATGTATTTAATGTTACAACAAAATAAACCAGAAGACTATGTCATAGCAACAGGAAAAACATACACAGTGCAAACATTTCTTCAGGAAGCATTTACATACAAAGGTTTGAATTGGCAAGACTACGTAAAAATTGATAAAAGGTACTTTAGACCAACAGAAGTTGACCTTCTAATTGGAGACTCGACAAAGGCTCAAAAGGAGTTAAACTGGAAACCAACGACCAACTTTAAAAGCTTAGTAAAAATGATGGTTGATTCTGATTGCAGTTTGTATGAAGTAAAATGAGCAAAATAACACCAATAATTATTGCCGGTGGTAGCGGTACAAGGCTTTGGCCTATTTCAACGTCGGCGCTTCCTAAGCAGTTTGTTGATGTTCTTGGAAATGGTAAAACATTGTTTCAGTCTACTTTAAGTAGAGTGAAGAATAAAGATTATTTTAATGATCCAATAATTATTTGCAACGATAAGCATCAGTTTATAGTTGCACATTTTTTACAAGAAGAATCTTTAAATGCAGATGTTATCCTTGAACCAGAGCAAAGAAATACTGCGGCAGCAATTGCTGCGGTATCTTTGTTTGTGAATAAGTCATGTGGAAAAGATAGTGTATTATTATTTTTACCTGCGGACCATTTAATTGGTGATGATATCGAGTTTCAAAAGGTTATTCAAAACACAACAAAAAATTTGGACAAGCAAATTGCAGTTTTTGGAATAAAACCATCTTTACCACACACAGGGTATGGGTATATTCATAAAGGGGAATCTACTTCTAATGAAGTTTATAAAGTAGATAAGTTTATTGAAAAGCCAAATCAAGAAAAAGCAGAAAGTTTGTACCACAGTGGTGAATATTTGTGGAATTCTGGAATGTTTATGGGGAGGGCATCTTCATTTATTAATGAGATTAGTATCTATCAAAAAGATCTTCTAGAAGATGTGCAAGAAAGTATTAATGAATCCTCTATAAATAGAATTGGCTTTCGTTCCTTAGGAGAATCATTCAAACGGGTAAAAAACATATCTTTTGACTATGCAGTTGCAGAAAAATCTAGCAATATTATTGTATCAGAGCTTGATATTGCATGGGACGACCTTGGTTCTTGGAATTCAGTTCATTCAAATGCAAATAAAGATGCAAACAACAATTCAATTAATGGAAATGCTGTTCTAAAAAATAGTGAAAACGTTCATGTTACTTCCATTGGAAGCTGCGTTCTTGGAATTGATTTAAAAAATGTTGTTATTGCTTCTGCAAAAGAAAAGGTAATAGTTTGCGATATCAATTCAACTCAAAAAATTGGTGAGGTAATAAAAGCATTGGATAGCAACTTTAAAGATGATACTGCTTCCACAGTATATAAACCATGGGGATCATATACCAACATTTTACATTCTACAAATTTCAAAATAAAAAAACTTACAATTCAGAAGGGACGGTCTATTTCATTGCAAATACATCGTCGTCGTGCAGAACATTGGGTTATAATAAAAGGCGTTGCAACAGTGCGTTGCGGTGAAAAAGAATTTCAACTATATCCAGACCAGTCAACATATATTCCAGTCAATACAAAGCATAGAATATCAAATGATGGCAAGGAATGCGTAGAGATTATTGAAATACAAACAGGACACTACCTTGAGGAAGATGATATCATTAGGTTTGACGATGAGTATGGACGTGTATAAAGTGCGAATATACCTATGATATATTTTTCAAAAACAATAGATAGCAAATCTTTGCGATGGAATCGTGCTAGATAATGTCTAACTCTACCATTAAGGCTTTCTACGCCTTGAGTATATATTTTGCCTATAGTATGTTTATCTTTTGGAATAACTTTTGAATAAAATGGATAATTATCAGTTGAGTATAGGTTGTGATTATTCCTACAAAACAGCTTGTTAGCTGTTTTGTAACCTCTGCTACCTACTTCAAAATCAGTAACTTTGTCTGTTTTTTTGTTGTAAATAATCCATATCCACTGTTTATTTCTTCGTTTGTTAAAAAGACACATATCTCATCTACTTCGACTAAATAATGTTCAGTATTATCTTGTAATTTTAATTTCTTCAATTTACCGCTATGTAAACAATTACTTAGATACCTAATGATATTTTCATATTTTTCTAGAAACAATATAAAAAATGAAGTATCTACCCTGACATCATTTCGCTTTGTAACTGCATTTGTTGTATTTTTGTTTCATTGCAAAATACATTTTGGGTATAATTGTGGTATAAAAATTATTGATAAATTTCTTATTAATGGTGCTGCATTTATGACGGGTTTCTTTGTTTTATCGGGATATATAATGTGTTATGTGTATTCAAATAAGGATTTTAAGCAGAAAAGGGAAATCTTTTACTTTTATTTCAAAAGATTTACCAAATTATACCCAACATATCTCGTTGCAACAATTGTATATCTTATATTTATCACCCCTAAAACTCCTTATCTATTTGGAGATTGGATTAGGATAGTCATCAATGATTTATTTGTAACACAGGCATTCTTTCCTAGCATGTTTCAATTAGGAAATAACGGCGGCACTTGGAGCATAAGTGTTGAAGCTTTTTTTTATCTTTTGTTTCCATTAATTGTAATTCTATTTTGTAATAAACCATATAAATTATTGCTAATTGGATTATTTTTATCACTTATAATAACTGTTAACATTATTGGGGAAAGTTATAGCACTAGAACTAATATAATCACTTACTACTCAAATCCAATAATGAGACTAAATGAATTTATGACTGGCATTGCATTTTATTTACTTGGTGCAAATGGCACCATTAGTAAGTTACCAAAAATTCTTAAATCCTCTATCTTTGTTTTTCTTCTGATATTTGGATTAACAATTTTAGAACAATCGCAAGGCCAATATTCTTATATGGGTTTACATTTTTTCTTAATACCACTGTTTGGATTGCTAATATTTAACTTTCATAATATTAGTTTTGGTATAATGAAAAATAGTAAAATTATCAATTATCTTGGAATAATTTCATATTCATTTTATATGTGGCAATTCGTCGCTATTGAAGTAGGGAAATATATTAAAGCAAATTATTCTATTGATACTTGGTATATAATGCTAGTGGTATTACTTTTGAATATTATCATCTCAGCAATATCATATCATTTGATAGAGGAAAAATTTAGAAAAACTATAACAAGGGTAGGAGTTAATCTATTGTAGTTATCACTTTTTTATGAAATGTATACACAGGTAGCAGAGATCCTTAACGGCAAAGCTCTTAATTTGCAATACCCAATGACCAGCTAATGTGTAAATAACGCTTGACTATATTGCAAGATTGATTATTATCCCTTCAACTTAAAGTATTTTATGTCAGTAAAGGTACCAATTTATATGGATTATCAATCAACAACACCCGTTGACCCAAGAGTTGCAGATGTTATTGATAAAGAAATGCGTGAAGGATTTGGCAATCCTCATTCAAAAAGCCATTCATTTGGGTGGACGGCAGAAGAGAAAATGGAAAATGCGAGAAAGCAAATTGCATTAGTGATTAATGCAAATGAGAAGGAAATTATTTTTACATCTGGTGCTACAGAGTCAAATAATTTAGCATTGCAAGGTATCGCAGCATTTTATGGTGGTGAAAAAAACCATATTATTACCGTAGACACAGAACATAAATGTGTGATTAATACCGTACGACACTTAAAAAGCAAAGGGTTTGATGTTACATTTCTACCAGTACAAAAAGATGGTATAATTAACATAGACGATTTAAAAAATGCAATTACTTCAAAAACAATTTGCATCTCTGTTATGGGCGTTAACAATGAAATTGGTGTAATTCAGCCTTTAGAAGAAATTGGTCAAATTACTCGTGCAAATGGTATATTTTTTCACACAGATATAGCACAGGCATTTGGTAAAATTGAAATTGATGTTGAAAAAATGAATATAGACTTAGCGTCTATTTCTGCTCATAAAATTTATGGCCCAAAGGGTATTGGAGCATTGTTTGTGCGTAGAAAACCAAGAGTTCGTGTTTTACCTTTAATACATGGTGGCGGGCAAGAAAGAGGTCTTCGCAGTGGTACAATGCCAACTCCTATTATTGTAGGCTTTGGTCTTGCTGCGGAAATTGCACAGAAAGAAATGAAAAGCGATACACTTCGCATTCAAAAATTAACAGACAAAATGTATAATTCCATTATGGAGCTTGACGAAGTCTATTTAAATGGTCATAAAGAAAAAAGGGTTGCAGGCAATTTAAATATTTCTTTCGCATTCATTGAGGGTGAATCTATGGTGATGTCTATATCTGACCTTGCTGTTTCATCTGGGTCCGCTTGTACATCATCAAGTTTAGAACCTTCTTATGTTATCAAGGCATTGGGAGTCTCCGAAGAACTTGCCCATACATCAATTCGCTTTGGCATTGGTAGGTTTACCACTGAAGATGAAATTGATTATGCAATTGCATTGATTAAAAGTAAGGTGAGCAACCTACGAGAACTTTCCCCTCTTTGGGAAATGCATCAAGAAGGGGTAGACATATCGTCAATACAATGGGATAGTCACTAAATTTTATTGAAGTACAATTCTGGTATTTTTATTTAATAATACTTGGTTGCAGATGTTTGCACAAAATCTTATGATATAAATTGATAAATTATATCAAAAAAACTGTTGACAATGTAAAAGATAGTAATAATCATTATCAAAATATTATTATTTATATGGTATTGCATTTAATACCCAAAATGCTGTTTGTTGCAATATTATTGGCAAGTCCATTTTTTTCAATGGCAGAAGAGAAAAGCAAAAAATCTATCAACACAAGAGACAAAGACACCGTGCATATTATTGCACGAAAAAATCAATCTATACCTACCAACCTCCCATCGTCAGCATATGTCATTTCCAATGAATATACAAAGGAAAGGCAGTACACTGATATTGAACGCATACTAACAGCAACGCCATCGGTGCAAATTCGCCCAGAAGATGGATTGGGGTTGCGTCCCAACATTGGCATTCGTGGCTCAAGCATGGAGCGTTCTGCCGGCATCACATTAATGGAAGACGGAACGCTAATTGCTCCAGCAGCATATTCGGCACCTGCTGCTTATTATTTTCCGGAAGTCCTTAGGATGTCGGAATTTGAAGTATACACAGGTGGGTCGTCGGTTCAATATGGCCCAAGAACAACTTCTGGCACTTTAAATATGGTTACACAGCCTATTGATGGACAAAGCTCTATCATGGCATCTGTTGGGTCATTTAATGAAAAAATTATGAATGCAAAAGTAAGTCACAAAGGGGAAAATGCAGGCTTTGTGTTTACGGCGGTGAATAAATCTACAGATGGTTTTAAAAAAATTGAAGGTGCTAGCAATTCAAATACAAATAATTCACATTATGCAGGAGCATTACAAACGGATTACATGCTGAAGGCTTCATTCAATACGAATGAAGATGCCAAAGTATACCAAAAATTAGATATTAAACTTGCAGAACTAAACCATAACTCCGATCAATCATACCTTGGGCTGACCGAAGAAGATTTTGCACAAGACCCTTATCGTCAGTATGCTGGTTCGCAGATGGATAACATGAAAACAAAGCATCGTCAGGCAGAAATAAAGCACACAATGGAAGTGGATAGCTTTTCTCTTGCCACAAAGGTTTATCATAATACATTTGCAAGAAATTGGTACAAACTAAATAAAGTTAATGGTAAAAAACTAAGTACCGTATTGAAAGATCCTTTAACGAATGCGGTGGAATTTTCGTATTTGAATGGCTCTGCAAATGCTGTATCTGGGGAGTTAAGTGTAAAGGGTAACAATAGAAGGTATGTCTCCGAGGGAGTGCAAATGGATGGTACATATAAAGTTATAGGCAATACTATTGCACATCAAATTGATGCTGGTGTTAGATTACACTCTGATTCGGAAGACCGATTTCAAGGATCTGATATATACAATATGATTAATGGGCAAATGGTATTGAATGCTCGCGGAGTAATGGGTGGCTCTGCTAGTGACAATAAACTTGCCTCCGCAAGTGCATTTGCTGGTTATATTAAAAACACCATTACCGTTGGCAATTTAACCTTTGTTCCAGGTGTGCGTTATGAACATGTGAACCTTAAAGAAGAAAGTTGGAGCGACACAGGGCGTGCAACGGTGGCAAGTTACAAAACAAAAAATGTGAGTGAATTTATGCCAAGCCTTTCAACAAGCTATATGTTAACTGAAAATTCTGCAGTTTTTGGTGGTGTACATAAAGGTTTTTCACCTCCAGCTCCCAGCTCAGGCGAACAAGTTGACAATGAAAAATCTATTAACTATGAATTGGGTTACCGTATTAGAAATGAAGAAGATCAAACTTTTTTTGAAATTGTAAGCTATTTTAATGATTATAAAAATCTTCTTGGAGCAGATACTTTAGCAGGTGGTGGCGGTGGAACTGGAAGCCAATATAATGGTGGCTCTGTACACACATACGGCGTAGAACTGCTTACCGGTAAAACATTTGTCAAAAATGAGTTCTCATTTCCAGTTATGATTGCTTATACATTTACCAATGCAGTATTTCAAAATACGTTTGTTTCAAGCCTTGGGGAATGGGGTAGTGTTATAAAAGGAGATAGGTTGCCGTATATTTCTAAACATCAATTTACATTAAATGCGGGTGTAAAGTATGGTAAAGTAAGTGCTAATTTGTTGAGTCGCTTCGTGGGAAGTTCGCATGCAGAAGCTCAAGCGTTAAATAAAGTTTCTTCATATATGATTTTTGATATTATTGGTCATTATAAAATTAATGACAACATCACAACATTTCTTGCAGTCGATAACCTTACAAATCGTAAATATCTTACGGGGTATAATCCGTATGGTCTACGTTCAGGAAGGCCAATAGCATTTAAAGTTGGCGGTGTTTATAAGTTTTAAGTAAAATTAGCAATCGTATTGTAATCAAATAGTAAATTATGATAATTATCCTGCCGATACCCTACCCGACATTGCTTGCAAATCAAAAAACCAAACCAAGAACTATTGTAATATTATGATGATAGAGACGTAACATCAGATAAATATAAGCAGTGCAAATGACTCAAAACAAGAAATCTTACAATGCTGATAAAGTAAAACATTTTGACACAAAATAACTTTAATGGAAGGTATTTTGAATATATAAGTATGATCCGTATATCAAGGATATATCTGACATACATAAACGAAGATATTGCACCAAAAGAGACAAAGCAAACATTATTCAATTTAAAAAATATTTAAATAGCAATCCAGCTTGACACCCTCATTCCATTGCTTAAGTAATGCATTTCTTCTTCTTTGAAGCCTTTTTCTGGCATGATAACAATTTGATCTTGATTTCGATTTAAATATGCCCCCCACCATGAAAATGAACTATTTGCAATAATATTATGTTTGCACTTACTCATTAGCATTATATCTTCATATGCATTTTTCTCCGTTGTGTAGGCAACATATGTTTTGTGAAAAGGTATATCAATATTTTCCCTTACCCACTTCATATCATTTGAAAAAACAAATATGTGTGGATTACTCACTTTTTGTTTAATAATATCCAATGCTTTGTTATAATAGTTTTCACTATTACATACATGAAATATTTTTTGGCAGTCCTTATTTGTAACATAATCACCTCTTCTAACATGTAGGGCAATAGAATCTACTGCTTGAATTTGTTTGTTATAACGCTCAAACTGTGAAGATAGCCTTACCTTGGGTGAGAACTCTTTTAGCAAAACATCTTTATATTTATGGAAATATCTGTAATCTGCAAAATAACCATTAAATATAGTATTTGTTGGCTGATCAAGATACTCTTGTATAAATGACATTTTTGCAGTCCATACATCTTCTTTTAGAACGTTGTATTTTGTCTGCTTATCAAGATTGAATGCACCGCACGCAATGCGTGATTGTATATCACTTATAATATTGTATCTATATTGAGTATTAAAAATATCTAATTGGTAGCCAGCATGAGAGTACTGAGCATGATTAACATATTTCTCTTTTGTAGATTTACACATGACACGCATTTTCGCATATAAGGCCTTGTAAAACCAATCAATATTTACGGTAACATCGCAATTGTTTTGAATGGAAAACGACCTAGCAAATGCATATTGAAACATTTGATTGCCTAGGCCACCCATTAATTTAATTATCATAATTCCTGTAAAATGTTATATAAATAATTTATTTGGTGTCTAATGTCAGCAGAATGGTTTCCAACATAAAAGCCATTTGAGTCTAGCAACTTAGCATTTTTTAATTCTCCATGCACTGAATAATCAAAATATTTTCTTATCATTTCTTTTTCTGCAATATTACCTGCAACAATTGGCCTTGTTTCAATGTTATTTTTTGTCAGTTTCTCAATGATGTCATTACGGTTTAGTATGGATTCTTCCCTGATAATTAAAGAAAAACCAAACCAAGAACTGCTACCAATCTCTTCTTGTATTAAGAATTCACTCTCTTTAAAAAGAGTACAGAAATATTTAGCATTATTCCTTCTCACCTCAGCCATTTTATTAAGCTTTTTAAGCTGTTCAACGCCGATTGCTCCCATCATTTCTATTGGACGAACGTTGTACCCTGGAATTAAAAACCTAAATTGTTCGGTAAATTTATCTTTGTTTTTTATACACAGTTCATTATGTTCTGGCAAGTGCCTTGTCCACCCATGAGACCTTAACGCTAGTAGTAAATGATATATCTCTTCATTTTCTGTTACAATAACTCCGCCCTCCATTGTAACAATATGGTGGCTGTAATAACAAGAAAAGCTACCCATTAAGCCGAATGTTCCAGCATATTTTGCATTAATTTTTGAGCCCATTGATTCACAATTATCTTCAAGTAAAATGATATTGCTATTCTTTTTTTGGATGATTTCCTGTATTTTTGGAAAATTATTTGAGTTACCAAGTAAGTTAACGGCGAAAATAACTTTTGTTTTTTCTGAAATTGCTTTTTCTAATGCGTCTAAATCAAAGTTTAATGTGTTGATGTTTATATCTACAAATTTAACATGCAGACCATATTGTTGCAAAGGAGCATATGTTGTTGCCCATGAAACAGCGGGAACAATAACTTCATCACCTGCTTTAAGGCTATTTTCTTTCATAAAAAACAGCGCCGCAACCATTAATAAATTTGCAGAAGAACCAGAATTAACCATTACAGCATATTTTGAGCCAAAATGTCTTGCAAAATTAGTTTCAAATTCTGAAACTTTTTCATTCATAGAATATACGCCCTTGTTTATTACATTTTGAATGGCACTTCTTTCGTCATCGTTCCAAGTATCGCTTGTTAGAGGATATTTCATTGATTATTAAATAAATATATAACATGTACAGTAATGTCTTTCTATACAAGTATGCATAATAATATCAAGGTTTTTCTTGCAGGTCACAGTGGGTTTGTTGGTAAGCATATATACAATGTACTATCACAAAACAGTAAATACACACTAACTACACAAACACGATTACAGTTAGATCTACTTAAACAACAAGATGTATATGAATATATTGCTAATATTAAGCCAAATATTGTTATTTGTGCAGCAGCAAAAGTTGGTGGAATTGGTTCAAATATTAATAATCAAGCAGAATTCTTGCATGAGAACCTTCAAATTCAAAATAATATTATTCATGGTTCATTTGCATCGGGAGTAAAGAAACTAATTTTTTTAGGAACCTCGTGTATATACCCTAAACACTGTACCCAGCCAATGAAGGAAGAGAATATTATGCAAGGAGATTTTGAGCCAACAAATTATGGCTATGCTTTGGCAAAAATAACAGGAACTAAAATGTGCGAGTTTTATTCAAAGCAATATGGTGTAAATTATTTTACAATATGCCCTTCAAACCTTTATGGGCCACATGATAACTTCAACCTAGAAACCTCACATGCATTACCTGCAATTCTTTATAAAATTCATAATGCCAAAGTAAACAACCTACCATTTATAGAATTATGGGGGGACGGCACTCCCAAAAGAGAGTGGACATTTGCTCAAGATATTGCTGATTCAATAATAAAGCTATTAACTGTAAATGTTTCTCACTCTATGATAAATGTTGGTACAGGAGTTGATATTTCCATGATAGACCTTGCTAAAACTATTATGAAAGTTGTTGATTATGAATGTGATATCAAAGTGCAAGGTAGCAGTAAAATGAATGGAATGCAACGAAAGATTATGGACGTCTCTCTTGCTAAAAGTTATGGCGTTATATGCAATACTTCTTTGGAAGGTGGTATTAAACGAACTTACGATTGGTTTTTGAAAAATTTATGTCACTATTCACAAACAATAGACAATTACAAACAATAATTTAGTGTAAGCTAAATTATTATTACTATGTTTGTTCTTGAGAAATGTCCCAAATGTTTTGCTGAAAAGTATATATGGTTTTACTAAATTTTCCCTCTATCAAATGATATGATATGATATTGCTGAGATGATAATATTCAAAAGTAATACCACTAGCATTATACACCAAGTATCAATAGAATAATTTGCTTTAATATATTTCCCTCTTCTATTTAAAATCCTTATTTGAATACACAAAACAAACTTGACATCGCTCCCAATTGTTAATTAAGAGTTTGTGACAAAAAGTCCCCAATTAAAATTACGACGGACTTTGTGAACGATTTATGTAAGAAACGCCATTAATATATCGACTGTATTGAAATCAAATAGTTTTATATTGAAACTGAAGGCGGTAACCTCAAGTAATTATTATCAAACTACTTCTTCCTTCTTTGCATGTTTTGTCGAAGGCTGTCAGCAATTTGCTTATATTTTTCTGTGGAGCGAAGCTCTCTTTCCTTTGGCTGTTGTTTTAAAATTTTTCTTGCATAGTTAAGGTTGGATTGTGTATCAATATTAATGGGCTTATCGGCGAAATCTACAATTGTGACATAAATAGACATATCATTTTCCAATGCACGCAACTGTTCAAGTTTTTCAAGTTTTTCAAGTGGAGATTCCTCTAAATTTATAAATTTTTCTAAAGACTGTGGAGTATAAGCATAAATGCCAATATGTTCAAAATATTCATCTACATCATATGGAATTGGTTGACGAGAAAAGTACAATGCTCTTCCGTTTTTTGCAATAACAGGCTTAACACACGAAGCATCTTGTGCAATTTCTTTGTTAATTTTTATAGTTGCAGTGGAAATATCACCTCCTGTGTTTTTTAGCGTGTCTATTACTTGTTGAATAATTTGTGGATGAATATTTGGCACATCACCTTGTAAATTCACAATACAATCATATTCAGATCCAATTTGTTTGTAAGCATTCCATACCCTATCTGTGCCAGATGGAAGGTGGCTTGGGGTCATAAAAGTTTTTCCACCACAACTTTGAATAATATGTGCAATTTCATCATTATCGGTTGCTACAAATACATCGCCGCATTTTGCTGCCACAGCTGATTCATAACAGTGCTGTACAAGTGTTTTGCCATTAATCATTGCAAGGGCTTTCCTTGGTAACCTTGTAGAGTCAATTCTAGAAGGTATAATGATTGCAGTTTTCATTGTGTATCAAATAATTTATAGGAGCTTTTGCATTTTAGGGCATAATGTACATACCATGTATATAGAAACATTACTGGAAATGTACATAATGCAACAATTATTACTAATTTATCTACCTGTGCTACGTTCGGAGCATTGTACACACCATGTGAAAAAGCTATTGCATATGGGTACATCATTATCACAATAATTACAAGAGCTATAATAAACAATGTTATTGAAATTAGAAAGTGCAAAATACGATGTTGAAATTTTTGTGTGAATAAAACGCAAAATATACCAATATTAACAATATAAAGGACAATAATGGAAATTAACCTTATTTTGTGTTCAAGGATAAATATTGCAACATCAGGGCGTTGGTTGTATATAACTGGGGATACAAGAATGGATGTAATGCCTACAACAACAAGGAGATTCTGAAAAATTTTATGTAAACCAAGATAGAAAGATTTTTCCATTTTATACATCTGCCATGTTGTGCCAAAAATGGCGTATGCAATAGTTGTCACAACTCCTGATATAATATTTACGGGGCGTAGAAAATTATCATTACTAAATGCGAATGGATCGTCTGTAATATTTATTCCAAAAATGACCGTAGCCAGCATTACTCCTTGAGTAAACCCCACACCAACGGAGCTAAATGAAAAAATTCCAATCCATAGTGTTTTTTTCTTATCATATTTAACTTTGAATATAGCTTCAAAAGATACCCCTCTTAATACAAAAAAGAAAAGCATTAGTAGCAATGGAATATATAACGCGGTGATGGCTGTCCAGTATATTGTTGGAAATGCAACAAACAAAAGCCCAGTAGCGTAAATAAGCCATATTTCGTTTCCATCCCAAAATGGTATGATGGATTTTATCATTGGCGTTTGTCTTTCTTGTGGAACGAATGGCAGAATGATTCCCGTCCCTAAGTCGGGTCCATCAAGTATAATATACAAAGCAAGGCTAAAAACCACCAAAAATGCTACAATGTGGACAATGCCCATATAACGATAAAAAATATTAATATATTTATATAAGCAAGAAATCAAGCATTTTCTAGATATTTGGACTGCCTATGAATCTCTTTGACTTTTTTACAATTTCTCATATTCCAGCTTGCAATGGTAAGAATTTTTTGCAAACAAAGCACGATAAATGATGTGACGCTGCTTATACAGGGAAAAATGCATCGTAATATAATAAAAATGATAGAAGAGTATAAAGATATATTTCCTAATATTATTGTCTCCACATGGAAAGAATGTATCAACAATTAGAGATATTAAACCGAAGAGATGGTTTTTTTAATATAACTGTTTAAATCGTCAGGTGTGCCTATGCCGTTCATTTGTGATTTCTCAATGTTGTAAATTCCAATTTTTGCACCATCTTTAATTGCATAGTTGTAAACTGGGCAAACATAAAATTCGTTGCTCACTCTTTCATTGTTGGCAATCATATCAATTGCAGCATTGATGAATAAATTTCCCGAAGAAAACCAATATATTCCAACGGTAGCATAGTTTGAAATTACTTCCTTTTCACGCACCTGCGTAACAAGACCGTTACTGTCTAGCTTTGCATATGA
Organism: uncultured Rickettsiales bacterium; assembly: GCA_905480015.1. Lineage (GTDB taxonomy): Bacteria > Pseudomonadota > Alphaproteobacteria > Rickettsiales > Deianiraeaceae > CAJQOT01. The sequence goes on from CAJQOT010000002.1 coordinate 47,275, forward strand.
CCATTTTTTATCGTTATCTTCAAATGTCATTATGTTGCCCTCAAGTTTGCGATTTTGTGCATCTTCAACGAAATTATGAATTCCTCCGTCGACAATTTGATCAACATTTGCAATAAGAAGTGGAGTTGCACTTTGAATAAACTTCCGTGCCAAAAGCACTGTGCAACATGCTCCTTCTGTAACTTGCTTAATAGGCACAATTTCAATATTATACTTTTGTGACACTTCTTCAATGTCATTTGAATGCTCTTGAATATGCTCTTCACGCAATAGTACAATGTACCGTGCATTTTGAATATGAAGGTTTGCAATGGCGTGCTCAAGCATTGTTTTCCCATTGAATTTTATAAATGGTTTTGGGTCTGTGTATCCAGCATTAGAGAATCTACTTCCCAAGCCTGCTGCGGGAATAATAATATTCACTGTGTTAAGATAAAAGTTTTAAAGTGCTCAATATCTTCGTTTCGCTTGAAGTAAAAGTATTGCTCTCTTTTGATTGTAAATGATATAATCTGTTTTTTATGCAAAAGCATTTCATTGTAACATGGTGCAAGATAGAATATATTATTTACGGCATTATTATTGCGAATTGTCTCCATTGCGGAATGGATATAGTCTGTACCTTTTTTAAAGAAGTAGCAACCTGCGGTTGCATTATGACTAATAATATCTTTTTCTGCAACATACTGTATAAATCCGTCTGGTGATATATCAGCATAAGACCACCCAGATGCGAAAGATTGAAAAGTGACAATACCACCGTCGTAATTGATGGAATATGATATAAAATCTTCAAGGTTAACATCTAGATATTGCAAACCATTGACAATAAGTAGTGGGTTATTATTGTTAATGTGATGAATCGCAAGCAATGAACTACACAATGCTCCCTTTGTTTGTGCGGCGGTGTTTACAATTTTTGATTGAGGCGCAAGAAGTTTGATAATTTTTTGAAATGTTTTGTTTGTGTCATCTTGTAATACGAATATTAAATCCCCTTCAATATCCTTATGTTTGTTGACAATCTTCTGTAATATTGTTTGCCCGTTGTATTCGTAAAGCAATAAAGGTTTACCTTGGTATTGGAGACTTTGCACATCACCCATTAATATTAAGACATTCATAGTGTTTTGATATAATTCATAATGTTGTTGTATGTTACATCCTTGATATGTTGTACTTCAAAAACATTTGCACCGGCTTTTGTGGCAGCAGTAATGCCGTTAATATTGTCTTCTACAACCACACATTCTTTGGGCTGTAGTTGAAGCTTTTCAATTGCTTTTGTATATATTTCAGGGTCAGGTTTTGCCTTTGTAACATCTTGATTGCTAAGCATAAAGTCAAAATATTCAGTCAGACGAGACTTCTTCATTATTATTTCAATTGTATCACGAATTGAATTTGAGCAAAGTGCAAGTTTGTATCCATTTGCCTTTAAGTTACTTAAGGCGTAGCGGTGTAAAAATACTGGTCTACATTTTTCATGTACAATGTCCATTGTATACACTTGTTTCATTTCGTTAATTAAACCGTGTAATTCTACTGGCAATCCAACTTTTTCTGTTAACCCTTTCAATTTATCTTTTGTTGGAAGTCCGTCGTAAGTTTGTATATGTTCTGCCGTTGAAATGTTGTATCCAAATATAGACAATGCCTTGTTAAGTGCATCGTAATGCCATTCTTTAGCATCAATTAAAACGCCGTCCATATCAAAAATTACTGCCTTGATCATAAAAATTTTGAACAATTGTATAAGTTTGCGTCAATCATAAAGTATTTATGCATAAGGTGATTATTAATTCCTTCATTAACTTTGTATTGATACATTTTCCTACATTTTTCTTTTTTAAAGTATTCATTGCTAAATTCATCGTCGGCGTTGCTGTCAATTATACCATTTGCTATTGCCTGTAAATAAGCACTGTTTGGCTGAAAATACTGAAGAGATTTATCGTACATTGTGGAAAGAGCATCGATATTTTTGCTTGAAGAGTAAAACCATTGGTCTGCATACCCACAATTTAATTGATTCCACATTGCAGTGTAAATGTAGTGCATATTAAGGTATGGATTGAATGTTATATGAGACACTCTATAAGGTTGTTTTCCATTGTATTTATCAATTTGAGCTAGGTCAAACCTACATACAATAACAACATCGTAGGTAAAGTTATTTGCTTTTTCGTGTTCTTGCTTAAGTACAATTGCCTGTTTGCGATTATAAAAAAAATTCAATGAATTTGCAACAGTGCGGAATTGTTCTCTTTCTTTGTTTTGAAAAATTTCTTCATTAATACCGTTTTCTTGTATAATTTGGGAGAAATCTTTAGGGTTTTCAAATTTATATTTTGTTGTATTGCGATATTTTTCTAAAATATGCTCCTTCATTGAAGGCTCTTGTGAATAAATGAAAACATCAGCTTTATGAGAGAGAATTTGTTTCTTTATGTACTTGTGTCCATCATCTCCTGAGTGCGTGGAAAATCTATTGTTGTATCTTCCATACAAACAAAGGGCAATTTTTAACTTTTGTTTTTTCCTCCAAAAGAACACATTTTGCATTGTATGAATAATATTTTAAGAAAAATACCTAATGAGTAATGTATAAAAAAACAAGGTTATTTTATCATCACATCTACATTAAATATTTTGAATAAAAGCACGAGGTATATGTTTTATAAATTTTTCAATACCCTATGAGTAGTGAGAGATTTTGCCATAATTATGCTAAATAACCTCCCATTTTTCATTAAAAAAAGCACATATTTTAAAACACTTTTCCTTAAAATGGAGTATATTTATGGAGTTTTAAAAACTAATTGATTTGCTATAACACTTACTTTTTCTGGGTATAAAAAGTCTTGACATTGCAATTTGTATTACATCACTTTGTGTAAGTTATTTTCCTCACTATATGAGATTTATATTCGCATTCCTATGCTTATCGTTCTTTGCTGTTGCTAAAGATAAAGGTATAGCAGTTGTCAATTATCAAAAACTTGAAGAAAAGTCAACGGTAATGCAGTCTGTTTTAGACCAAATTAAAGATAAACAACAAAAATTGCAAAAAGATGTTGTTAAAATACAAAAAAGAATTCAAAAAAAAGTTGAAGATTTAGAAAAATCTGCGTCTGTTTTGTCGGCAAAAGCTTTACAAGTAAAAAAGCTTAATCTTCAAAAGGAGCTTGTTCAAACTGATGAAAACTTGAAAAATGAAGGTGCAAGGCTTGAGAATATTAAAAATCAAACAATGCTCGAAATTAATAAACATATCAAAGACGTAGTACATGCAGTGGCAAAAAGCAAAGGTTACGATCTGGTGATATCGGAAGTTGCAACGGTTTATTATCATCAAAAATATGATATTACAGACATTGTTATTAAAGAGTTTGACAAACAAAAGCCCATTAAAATTAACTGGGATAAAAAGTGAGAATTAAAAATACCTCACTTGGAGATATTGCAATTTTTGTTAATGCAACATTGCATAAATCTCATTCAAACTTAATTATATCGGATATTGCATCCATAGAAAATTCCACCGCATCATCAATTTCATTTTTTACAGGTGCATCTTCATATATAGACACTCTATCAAAAAGCTCTGTATGTGCTTGTTTTGTTAAAGAGAAAGATATTAATAGATTGCCAAGCGGTACTATTCCAGTTATCGTTTCAGACCCATACCTTGCAATTGCTCAAATTGTGCAAGAATACATTGGCAATGGCGAAAATATTGTAACAGATTTTACTGACAGTAAAATAAAAGGTATTTCTTCGCTGGCAACAGTTGCCAAAAGTGCCATTATTGGGGAAAATGTTACTATAATGCCGTATGTATATATAGGGGAGGGCGTCATTATTGGTGACAATGTAACTTTATATAGCCATGTGTCCCTTGAATGCTGCTCTATTGGTGATGGAACTATTGTTCGCTCTGGTGCAAGGGTAGGGCATTCTGGTTTTGGGTTTGTTCCAAATATGCAAAATGGTGAGCATTTTACTGTGCCGCATGTTGCTCGTGCAATTATTGGGAAAAATGTTGATATAGGAATAAATAGCTGTATTGATAGAGGATTTCTTTCGGATACCGTCGTTGGCGATTATACAAAAATTGACAATCTAGTTCATATTGCCCACGGTGTGCGTATTGGTAGGTCGTGTTTTCTTGCTGGATGTGTTGGAGTTGCGGGAAGTGCAACAATTGGAAATTTTGTGATGATTGGCGGGGGGTCGTGCGTGTCGGGCCATATCACAGTTGCGGACTATACACAAATTACAGGTATGTCTGGTGTTGTAAAAAGTATTACTCAGAAAGGTACTACCATTGCTGGTATTCCAGCAGTGGAAACAACGCTGTGGAAAAAGATGCACATACTAGCGATGAGATCTATAAAGACCAAATAAAAACTAATTGAACCTCCTATTGTTCTTAAATAAAACGACACTTTGCTAAATCTTGTTGGTGTGTATTTTTTAACCTTTGAATATTCTCCTCTAGTAATGTTAGCAAAAATTCATCTTCCGCATTTTCCCTTGATACCAAGAAGTCATCTTGTGATATTTGTGCTATTAGTTTATAAGCGTTGCAAATGTCGCCGTTATCTTTCAAATAAAACCCTGCTAGTGATTTTGCCCACATTGGGATGTCGCGCTCTTTTATCAATATTTTACCAATGTTTTGTAATTTATTACCTGAAATTTCTGGGTTTTTATAGTAAATATATGCCGATGTAGTGAGAAGTCTCCAGTGTTTAGTGGGATCTTTGCTTGCATAGTCGGTAATGTAGTCTGCAATAATTTTTGAATTCATTGGGTTGTTAGTTATAGCATAATAATATGCTGCCATAAATGGAATGTAATGAGACTTTGCATCCATTTTATCTAATGCTTTTAGCCATCTTTCAATTCTAGTGTAGTCGAGGTTATTAATATTAGTATAGTGACCAAGTTTGTCACCTGCATTTTGTAGGCTGAAGGCAAGTTTACGGTATAAAAATTGTTTATCACCAAAAGAAAAAGCATTAATTTCTATTTGTGTTGGTGGGTATGGTGTAATAATAAAAGTTGGTTTTATTTCATGTGCAAGCCACCAAAGTATTATTTGTACTAAAAAAACTATATACAAAAGAATGTTTTGCTTTTTTTTAATCATAGACTTTTTTTGTTAAAATCAACAATGCAAGCAAGAATAATAAGGGAAATATAAACTACGGGTTGTAGCATGATTAACCATAAATTTTGAATGGGATCGCTGTATATTAACCATGTTGATTGAGACATTAAGTCTATCCGTGGAAAAAAAACAGATAGGGGAATTGTTATGGTTTTGACAATGCCAATAAATGAAAAATTCTGTACACCAACGGTAATTGCTGAAATAATAAACCCTATTGAGCGGGATATAATGTATAATATTGTTGCAAACAGCACCGAAACCATTGCATGTGCAAGCATAATGGAGAAAAATATTGTAATTGTGGTGGAAATCATTACTTCTAAAAACAAACTTATAGACCACATGAGCATATGAAAGTGTGGTATAATTGACCAAAATGATAGTTGTAATATTATTCCCGCCATTAAAGACAGCATAAATACAAGAATTGCATTTGCAAATACAATGGACAAAATTAATTTATACCTTGGAATTGGTCCTGCGAGAAGTGTTTCTATTTCACGGTTTTGTATCATTTTTGTAATGAAAAACGCATTGAAAATGATAAACCCGTAAACAAACACAAGGCGAAATGCTCCAGATGCATACACGATTGACATCTGCTCTTTTTCGTATGCGGCAGTTGAGCCTAAAAATAATGATACAACAAATGTTATGATGGAACATATTGCCACCACAAGGAAAATTTTATCCCTTCTTGCACACTGAAGGATGTATAGTATGAGGGGCTTTATCATGATTTTCTTTATAATAAAATGTTTATCTAAATTTAAGATATGCAACACCCAATATTTTTTATAATGTCAATAAAATTGGGAAATGAAGTTTTTATGTACGTGTCATCGTCAATTGTAACTTTGCCACGAAGTCCCGCAATAAGGCAAGACATTGCGATGCGGTGGTCAAAATGAGTGGGTATAGGTTTGGTGCTTTTTGGTGCAAATGTTGGGTTGCCAACAATTTGTAAGGATGGGTCGTCGTAATTTACATTGCATTGTACACCAATCTCTGTAAGATTTTCCGCCATAATTTTTAACCTGTTTGATTCCTTGGCCGTTAACTCTTTCAAGCCTTCAAACATACTTACGCCATTTGCAAATGAAGCAATAACAAATAATATTGGGTATTCATCAATCATAGAAGGGGCAATGTCACCATTTAATTGTATACCCTGAATATCCGGAGAATATGAGGCATTGATATCTGCAACGTCTTCACCTGCAACAGTTTTGATATTTGTAAATTGAATGTTAGCGTTCATTTGCTTTAGTGCATAAAAAAACCCTGCACGAGTTTTATTAATGCAAACATTTCTTATAGTGATGCTTGAATTTTCACACAAAATTGCCACCGCAATAAGAAACGCTGACGATGATGGGTCGTTTGGTATTGTGATATTATGTTTTTGCAAAGCTTTGCCACCGTTTATTATAATTTTATTGTCATGAATAGAAATATCACCTCCTGCGTTTTTAAGCATATTTTCGG
>CAJQOT010000003.1 GCA_905480015.1 uncultured Rickettsiales bacterium
AACTGAGCTCTTCTTTAGCTATGGTTCAACTTGCTTTTATTAGATTGTTATTAGTGAGGAAGATTTAGGATGGGTTCTAAAGAGTTTGAGAAAGATTATAAAATCGCTTTAAAATCATTTACTTTAATACATAGAGCTAAAAATCTAGACCAAGAGAACTACAATACAATGATTAATACTGTTTACAAAAGTATTATAAGCAGTGAGGAGCAAGATTTGCTTTGTAAGTTATTTTCCTCTTCTCGTCCATTATTAGAAAAACTTTCTATTGGAATTAAAAAATTTATCACATCTGCTGATAGGAAGTTTTTATTGTATTATCTATCTGCAATAGAATGCTCAAATAATCATGATATAGAAGGTGTTATAAAAATCTTTACCCATGTTACAAACGAAATACACGAACATTTAAGCAATGAAGCTCGGTTTACATTTGATTTGAAGCGTAGAGATTATTCGGTATATAAGAAACTGAACTCCAATATTAGAATATGGTTGCAACATTTTTCATACAGTTTAGGAATATTTGATGAAATATCAGATGGCAATGTCTCAAATAAAACTATTTTAGATAAAATTAATGATTATATTAGCACTGTTAAGAATAAGAAAAATATAAGGTGTGAGTTAAAAACAAGCAAAATTTCACACGATGAAAGATTTTTCCCAGTTATTTTTAGATTACTAGATACGAGTTTTAGCATACTAGATAACTTTAATAGTAAAAATCCTTGTGTGGAGGATGCTAATGCATTTAGAAGCACATTACATTATATACAAAAATCTCTTCAAACAGTACTTTCATTAAAGGAATCAATAGATTTAAGAGTGGCAGAAGAAGATGGTGAAAAATATAAATGTGCATATAATGTCCTAAGGCAGTACAGTAAATTTATTTTTACAAAATTTATATATACATTATATATTATCGCAAATGAAATTGACACAAAATATGGTCGTACCAGTAATGCAGAATATGTAGAATATGAGAAACAGCCAGTAGACCCATATTATGTAGGTCGGGATGACGAAGATGAGTTATTAATAAATAAAATTAGTAGAGATATTAGAATATTTATCACCCATCATGGATATATGTTGGGAATTGGGCAACAATATTTTAATGATATTATAAATCAGGAACAAGAAACAAGTACATTTTTGTATTTATCGAAAGAACTTAATAAAGTTCTATTTCAGGAGTGTTTTAATGGTATTAATAAAAAAACATTATCTCTTCTTCTTGGAGAGGAAAAATTCCATGAAGGTATATCAGTATTAGATGGTCTACATACTTTTATTGTAGATAATGCACAAACCGATGTTGGTGCATTCAAGCGAGCTAGTCAGTTTATTGTTGAACAGATTGGATATGAAAAGAAATCAACATTTGCTACCTATAAAAAATATCTGCTCCAATTAGTGGAAGAAAATATTCTATTAAATGAGAAAGATGTAGAAAAAATTGACAATGAGTTAAAAAATGATACTTTAATATCTGAGAATGTTTACCCTCTAAAGAGACAAGTTTTGAATTCTAATAATAACACACAAGATTTTACTAATGTTGTAAAAGCGGTAATCGAACCAATCAAGCAAATGATTGACACACAAAATACTAACTTTCAAACACTGATAAAGCAACAAAATGAACACTTTAAAACACTTGTAGAAAGCATTCAAACGGGCACAAAAGAAGATGAATATGATATTGTAGCTTATACGAAAGATTATGATATAGACGGTATCGTAATTAAATATAATGACCCAAGAATTCAAGAACAAATTAAGAATGCCTTTGGCGATGCTTTTGAATATATTGATACCAATAGTACAATTAAGGCAAAAACTGCTAGTCAATATGATGCCATAGGAAGGTGTCTTAATCAAATGACGGATAAAGAGAAATATCATTTTTATATACAACACTTTGATAGCGTTGAAGTAGGAATGAAAATTGTTGAGAAAATAAAAAATGATAATATAGAGCTATATTAGATATATAATATGTTTATACGAGATTCAAAAGTTAAAAGTGATGAATATATAACACAGCAGGAATTTAATGAGTATAGAATTCAATTTCGTATAAATAAGTTGCAAATGGCAAGATTAATCATTGAAGCTTCAAGGGGCAATTTTCGTACACACAATCATCCAATTAATTTCACATACAATGGTAGAACATTGTCGCACGATAATAATATTGAAAATGACTTTGAAGAGGATGTTATAGATAAACAACAATGAAGATACCATAAGATATAAAGCAAAGTTCCAAAGAAACAAATCCCAATACAGAAAACCACTCCTCAACTATTACCTCTCTTGTTGTTGCACTTTATGGATTTGTAGCGTTTTATGCCTTTAAAATAGATATTACAAATTGTGTGGTATTTTGGAGTATTAGTGCAATTGTTATATTTTTATACATTGCAATTTGTATCTCCATTAGCACATATTCATCACTTACCTCAAGCAAAACAAACATAGCCATTATCATATTCTTTATGCTGGCTTTAAGCATGATGACAGCAGTATTTATATATGCTTTTGCACATAAAACATTTTTTAAATTTGAAGATTCAATAACAGTCTCTTATAAAAATGGTAAAGAAGAATTTATGTGCAAAAATATGCAATGTAGTGGTGCTACATTTACACGAAATGGTAAGAAATATAAAGTAGAGATTCAAAGTGTTGTATTACAAAAGCAAAGTACCGCACCAATAACATAGCCTACCTCCCCCTACTTCTTCCCTTTCATTTACTCCTCACCTTCCTCAGCTCCTTAACCCTATTTTTCTTCTCCAATTCAAACTCCAGTAAATTATGAAACGCAGTTTCAAGGCTTGGCATTTTATTAATTCTATAAGAATAAAGAGATTTTGAGATAGGTTTTATTCTGTCTTTTTCTATTTTATTCTGCTCGTTTTGTTTGAGTTCTAGCTTATTTTTTAGCTCGAGGTCTGATATTCAAGATTCTCATCTTGAAGTATAATATTTGAGGTTATGCTTTGATAACTTACCTTGAAGCTCATCAATAGAGTATGATTTTTCAAGAGCTTGTTTTGTGATTTCTGTAATTCTATTGAGCTGAGTGTCTCTTGAAATAGCCTTTCTTCTATTCCTCCTCTTATCATAATAATATAGGGTTCAAGCTTCAGGGAAGCGAGTAATTTGGTAATGTTCTAATTCTCTTCTTGCTCTGTTAAATTGAGGCTTACTTGATGTATTTCTTGTTGCTCCAATCTCGTTTGATGAGACTATAATATGAGCGTGAGGGTGGTCTTTATCTAAATGAATTCCTCAAAAAGCAAGGTGGAGATTTCCTCTTTTTTCTATATACTTCTCCATTAATTGATACAGAATTTCAATCTGTTTTGCTTTTGACACTTTCAAATCTTTAGGAAGTGATATAATTTCGTGATGTAAATAGTTTCCGTTCTTTCTCTTCTTGAGAGGCTTTGCATTTTCCATAAATGCTCTTACGATGTTCTTTATATCAGTAGGTTTTACATTCATTCAATGAACAATAGTAAAAGGTTTTCAATTCTGACTTTTAGCACATTCTTTGAGAATATATTGAATCAAAGATTTATAGTATTTTGATTTTCATGGCTTGGATTTTATTATCATTACTTCTTCTTATTTTCATTAAAATTAATCATCTTTTCTAACTGCTCTCATAATCAGAGGTATTGTTCCTTAAAAATTCACATTTGCTTCAATAACTCTTCCCATTGCCATTCTTTAAGTAAGGCTGTGTTTGGGTTTTCCAGTCTTTCTATTGAAATATCCCTTGCTATGATATTGATATTTGAGGTGGTTTTTACAAAGATTTCTAGGGCTTTTTTCATCAATCTTTGATTTCATGCTATCATATCAAGCTTTCGTTTTTCTACCTCTAACTCTTCACTTGTAAGAAGTTGGTTTGATAAACCTTTCTTTTTCAAAACATCTTTAATTCTCAAATTAAAGTTTTGAGTATATTTCTTCATTAAATTAAGGTCGGAAAGAAGAGATTTATTCTCCTCTGCATCAAAAGTAAGAATATATCTATGTTTAGTTTTCTTATAGTTATTCCAATAATTTCATCAAGTCTCTTGTATCATCGTCATTCAAATATCATCTAATGTAGATTGTATATTTGTACAAAAATATATGTGATATACAAGATACAATCAGGGTTTTTAAAGGGTCGCCCTTTAAATTGGGTTGAGGGGCAATGCTCCTCACAAGGCTTGTAATTTCATATTGAAATAATTTTGTACAAAAATTACAAACTTGCTTTGTCGGTTTTCTATAGAATAACATAAAATCTCTACTTCGTCAAAAAATAGAGAGGAGATTGTTAAGCAAAAGAAAAACAGACAAATAATCGGATTTTTAGAAACGGAAAAAAGTGAAAGATTGAAAGTATCAACTTCAAGGTAAAACTAGGGGGGCGATAATTTTGGGTGGGCTTAGGTTTTAACTGATGAAGTCTTTGTATGCTGTGTATTGTGATGAGTTGATTACATACACAATTTCTATTTGCTTGATTGATTCATTAATATCATAAAATATCAAATACCCTTTGTATGTATAACAATAATAATCTATACACTTTACTCCAACCTTTGGAAAGATTGAAGCAACTTCTGTAAATCTTACTACCATTTCTTCAATAAAAGAAATGGCTTTATATGGGTTATCAAGTGCGATGTAATCAGCAATACTGTTTAGATTATCATCTGCCGTTTTAGCTCTAACAATTTGATACATTCTTAATGATTAGATAATAATCTTTTCGCTAATTTATCTATAAATTCCTTTGTAGTTTCCTTATTTACTACCGTGTATCTTCCTGCCTTAATATCAGCTCTACCCCTTGCAATTCCTTCATCAATTTCTTGTTGAAAGAGTTTTTGCATAATTTTTTGCCTTGCATCGTGTGTTGAAACCCCATTTGCAACCTGACTTTGTACAAGGTTATCTATTTTGTTATCTAAAGTAGCAGTAGTAGACATAATATATAAATTATTGAAGTAATTATTATATATATAATTTTAACTCTTTATATAAAGAAATCAAGTTTTATTGTATTTGAAGAAAAGTTTGTAAAAATATGGTTTTTAGATATAGTTTTACTTGCGAAAAACATAGCTTGTAAAAAGACATTACCTCTAATGGAGGTAGGTGACCTTTGTTTTTCGCAAAATAATGTCGTTTTAACCTACCTCTTTTTGAGTTGGTTAAAAGTTCGCCAGAACATACATTTCTTTGCAAAAAGCAGAGTTTAGCTCTGCTTTTTATTTTTTCTAAAACAACCCAACCTGCAAATCTTCTTCTAACTTAAAAGCCATTTGTGTAAGTTTTGATATTTTACCTCTTTGTTTATCTAGGATTTTGTAATGCTCTCCATCTTTAAGAGGCAAGCCAAACTCTCCATTTCCTGTATTGTAATATAGGGATATGTAAGTATCAAAGAAAAAAGAACGGTCTTGATACTCCATAACTAAACAATAATCATCTGTGTTTTGTTTATGGGGAAGTGTAAAAACTTCCCCTTTCTTGATGTTTGGTATTTGCGAATTACTAAACTCAATATCCTTTATAATTTCTACTTTCATAAACTCTAAAACAAACTAATTTGCTTCTGCATTGGTATAACTTCAAAAACTTCAGCTGTGAACGGAAAACCAAAGCCCTCATAATTACCTCCTTTAGTATCTCCATTTATACTTAGATGGTAGTATTTAGTCGGGTTTCTTGGTTTATGTATTGAGATTGTTTTCTTGCCTTTTTTGTATGTAAAACAATCACAATCTATGTAATCTTTATATTCATTGAGTATAAAGGTTTTACCTCTTTTGAAAATATCAAAATCTTTAAAAGTATTTGGAACTTTTAAGTCTTGTAGTAATCTTATTTGCATATATTTAGGAATAGTTTGTGTTTGTTAATTTAGAAAGTAAAAGCAGGTAAAACCTGCTTTTACTTATGCTCTCGTTCTTGCTATCTCCTTTACAATATACTCCGCCTTTGTGCTTCTAATCATAGAATTAGGATATTGATTTAAGTTTATTCCTACATCTTGGTAATATGTATTTGGCTTTTTGGTTAAAGTTATCATCACAACCCCCACCCTTGCTTTCCGCTCTGCTTTTTCATCAAAACAAGTGCCTAAGTTTTCTACTTTTCCGTAGGTGTCAACTAGGGTTTTGAGCTTTAATCGATGAGAATTATAAGCGTTGTAATATGTATGTTGGTTAATGAGTGCAATTATTTTACCACCCTGTTTTAAAGTTTCCCAAGCGTGTAAAACATGTTCTGCACCTCTATCAAATGGAGGGTTCATAACGATGAGGTCAACATTTAGCTTTGCTTTATGGTTTAGAAAATCATCACCTATCAATTTACAATTTTTCTTTTGTTTGATGATATTTTGTAATTCTTCTACAAATTCAAAAGCGTATATGTTGCTTTGTTCTTTTCGTTTAGATTGAATTTTATTCACATAATCAATAATGTCGCCTTTGCCTGCCGAGGGTTCTAATATATTCTTTGGCAAAGGTTTTGTTTTATATTCTTCTAGCATTTTTTCAATTAAGTGTTTTGGAGTTGGGAAGAAATTCCAGTATTTTTTTACCTTAGAATTGCTATTGATTGTTGAATTTACATTATTGTTGAAATTCTTGATTTCTTCTTGTGATTTTTGATGTTTCATATGATTTTATAAAAAGTTAAAATTGATTGATTAAAAAATAAAAGCCTGCTTTCACAGGCTCATTTTTTAGCTTTGAGATACTCTTTTTGCTCTTCGTAAAGTGTGCCTCATAGCTTTTTGGGTATATAATAACGCTTCTACTTGGTCGTCCGTTATATATTCAGGACTAAGCTGAAAATGGTCATCTACTAGCTCTTGCATTTGATTAAGTATTTCTTTGATGTTTTGAGTAATTGTTATTACTTCGTTTTCGTTGTTATTCATATAGATTATAAAAATTATTTGGATTGTTTTAAGATTTGTGATAGTCCCTTTTTTAGCTCGGAGAGTTGCATTACATCTTCCCAAGTAGAATTTTGTTTGTGGAGCTTTTTATTAGAAAGCTCCTGTATTTCATTGATAGTTTTATTAATATTTTGCGTTATAACTTGCAATAAGTCTGTTATTTCATTTTGCATATAGATTTTATAAAAAGTTGATTAATTAGATTGGTTTGTAGAATTTGAAGACTGTGCTTGCTCCTCCTCTTTTGGTGGAATATTCAAAGCTATCTGCCTTGCTATGATTTTAAGAGTTGTTTTGTCTTTGTAAGTTTCAGCTTGGATTTCTCCTCTTACTTTGATATTCGTTCCCCTTTTATAAAGCATAG
>CAJQOT010000004.1 GCA_905480015.1 uncultured Rickettsiales bacterium
ATTATTACTATTAACACTATAGTCAACTACCACCTTATGAGCTTGACCACCTGCCACCTCCGCATTAAAACCATCACGCCTCAACTGTTCTGTTTTTGCATCCAACTGTTGGTTTATTTGCCGATCTGTTTGTCTTTGTCGTGATGTGCTACTACTACTCGCACATGCACTAACGAACTTACCCATACCTACAGCACCATGTGCAAAACCACACCCTGTATCTGATGCGAATGTCGCGATGCCCTTGACAGTCCCACAAACAATAGCACCTGTTGCACATCCAGCGTTGCATTGTGAACCTTCATCTCCATCTTGCGAAGCAATCGATGATGTTTCTGTATGATCTGGATCTGGTGTTGTTGTTGAAGAGACTGGCTGTTCAGCAATAACTTGTTGTTGTTTATGAACAGCTTCACTTACAGTTGGTGTTGTATTAGCATTTGTTTTCGATGCATTTGTTTTCGATGTATTCATAGTATTATAATTAGTTAGTTAGTTACACCTTATACTATCATATTTTACATCATATATCAAGCTACAATTGTGATTTATCAAAAATAATGTAATAACAAGGAAAGATAAGGGGGTATCTCAATAACTTTACAACAACATCTTAATAAGCTGTGTGGTTGCGTACTCTACATAATTTTAATAGAAACATCAGCGTCACATATTGTAAACTTTTGAAAAAAGTCAGCTTTTTCAAAGCGAATTTGTGCTAAATAATGCCCATCAACGCCACCAAGTACCTTTCCAACCTTAATTTCATTTTGCAAAATAACCGTACCTTTTTCCGTGGTAGATATACATTCAAGGCGGTATATTTTTTTACGAATTACACCCGTGTGGTGAGATCTTGCAATAAGTTCTTGCCCCAAATAGCAACCTTTAGTGTAGGAAATGGCGTTTAGACTATCAAATCCAAAATCTAAAATAACTGATTCCTTTTGAACTAGATCATAAAATCCATCGGCAATTTGCAATGAAATACGATTAATATGATATTGTTTATCATTACTGGGATGCTCTTCAACTTTTATTTCATAAAAACCAAGCCCTGAATGTCGTGGGTCTTGAAATTTGCCAGAATTTTTGTTCCAATGCACATTTAAATCTGTTTTATGAAAAGTTATATTTGACGAAAGTTTATACATTGTAAGGTAAGCAATCAAATCATCGGAAAAACCTTCATTTGTGATGATATAATGCTTTGATTCCTGAATTAGGAAAAAATCAAACATAAACCTTCCATTTGGTGTAAGAAGACACGAGTACATAATACTGTTTGAATTTTCCTGAATATGATTAGTTGTTAAGCTATTAAGAAACGTCAGTGCGTCTTTGCCTGAAATTTCAATTACTGAATAATTTAGCATAAAGGTTCAAATACTTTTATAATTGTGTTTAATTTAATACCGCTTTGGAATTCTTGCCCACTAAACACTTGTGAAATATGTTTGTGAAAGTCTGGTAAAGCTGGTGCAATAGCTTCTTTAATTTGATAAATTGCGTATAATAAAATATACAGCGTTTCCTCACCATCACTTTGTTTTCCTTGTTTAAAAAGCTCCCATGGCTTTTTTTCTTGAATAAACTCATTTGCTTTCGATGAATAATTAATGATGACATCAAGCGACTGATTAATTTTAAATTCTTCTAAAAGTTTAGCCATTTCACTTTGTATTTTTGTGTCTAACAGTGCATGTGAAGGCTTACAACTTGGAATAATACCTTCACAATTTTTATGTAAAAGAGTAAATGTTCTTTGGCAAAGATTACCAATATTATTAATTAATTCAGAAGTGATTCTTGTGTGAAAACCTTCTTGCGTAAAATTGCCATCACTTCCAAATTGAGCCTCACGCAGAAGAAAATAACGAAGATAATCAGTGCTATATTTTTTAAGCAGTGCAAATGGATCGACTGTATTTCCCAAAGATTTCGACATCTTCTGCCCTTCTGAAAGCCACCACCCATGTGAAACAATTTGTATGTTTTTGCATGCACTATTGATATGTTTAACAGAAATAGTTTCAGGTGTACAGTGGATTGCCGTCAAAAATGCAGGCCAATAAACCGCATGAAAACGAAGAATATCCTTTCCAATAATGTGCATAACTTGTGAATTTTTCCAAAAATTTGTGAATTTTTCCTCACTATCAAGTGCAGAATGATAGTTAAATAAAGCATCGAGCCAAACATACATTACGTGCTTTGTATTGGGAATGTCAACTCCCCATGAAAATGTTGATCTTGATACCGATAAATCTTTTAATCCTTGTGTAACAAATGATTTAACCTCGTTAAACCTTCCTATGGGGAATACAAAATGTGAATTATCTTCGTACCATTGTGATAGCATTTCTGTAAAGTTTGAAAGTTTAAAAAAGTAACTCTCTTCCTCTCGCCAATGTACCGATGAGCCAGATGGTGCCTTGCCTTCAATAATTTCTGATTCATCATAAAAAGCTTCATCTTGAACGGAATACCACCCGTTGTATGTGCCTTTGTATATCCACCCATTTTTTTCAAGAATATCCCAAATTTTTCTAATAAAAAACTTATGTCGCTCTTCTGTTGTGCGAATAAAGTCATCGTACTGCACGTTGCATTCTTGTGCAAGATCTTTAAATACCGACGATATATTATCACAAAATTCTTGCGGAGACACACCATGTTTTTCTGCGGATTGTGCAACTTTTTGCCCGTGTTCATCAGTTCCTGTTAGAAAAAAAGTTTTCTTGCCTTGAATTTTATAAAACCGTGCGAGGAAATCTGATACAATAGATGTATAAGCATGCCCTATATGTGGCTTACCATTAACATAGTAAATTGGCGTTGTAATAAAAAAGTTTTTGTGCATCGTTTATAATAAATTTATCTTTGTCTCGTGCGATATTGTATTATATATTGATACAAGTAACATATTAAATGTCTGTTACACCATGTCGCAATAAATCATTCGCAAAACATAACGATTTCAATAATATTCTTCCACAAATAGATGTTAGGTTGAAGTGCCATCAAGATGGGTACATTATTATTGAAATGCCTATTTTCATAGACATAATTAGGTTTTATTTTTTTACAAATTGATATTTTTTTCAAAAAAATCCCAGTTGATAAGCTCATCAATAAAGACTTCAAGAAATTTTGGTCTTGCGTTGCGAAAGTCAATATAATATGCGTGCTCCCAGACATCCACTGTCAGTACAGGCTTAAGGTTTTCATCTGTTAAAGGAGTTTCTGCATTCGGTGTTTTAATTATTTCAAGCTTATTTGTACTTTTATTTAAAACAACCCACGCCCATCCTGAGCCAAATTGCGTCATTCCAGCTGATGTAAATTGCTTTTTGAATTCATCAATGCTACCAAAAGACTTTTCAATTAGTGCTGTTGCCGTTAGTGTAATATTTTTAATTCCACCATCTGCTTGCATTGAATGCCATAAAAAAGT
Organism: uncultured Rickettsiales bacterium; assembly: GCA_905480015.1. Classification (GTDB taxonomy): domain Bacteria; phylum Pseudomonadota; class Alphaproteobacteria; order Rickettsiales; family Deianiraeaceae; genus CAJQOT01. Next base: position 3,458 of record CAJQOT010000004.1, read on the forward strand.
ATGATTCCAAATTTGTGCAGAATTATTGAAAACTCCTGCATTGCCTTCGTTTTTTGATTTTACAATAATATCTTTCAGCGTCATTGTTTCATATTCAGTGCCAGCAATTAATTCATTTAACTTTACAACATAGGCATTGTGGTGCTTCTTATGATGATAATCAAAAGATTCCCTAGAAAGATGTGGTGCTAAAGCAGTGTCTGTATATGGGAGTGTTGGCAATGAAAATGGTGCTTTGGAAAATTCTAGCTGTGAAAGTGACATATTGCGAAAAAAACTTATCTTCTAACAAGAATACCGCATAAGGTTATTATGCAAGGTTTTTTTATCTAAAAAATTGACTTTTATCAGAAAACCTTTCTCAGTTTTCAAAAACATGAATAAATTAATACCATCTTTCGTTGGTCAGCGTTCAAGAATTACAAAAAACAGATTATTAGCACTTCAAGAAATAATACTCCCAAAATACCAAATATCTTCATACGAAGATATCAAAACATTCAATAACATTCATATAGAAATAGGATCTGGATATGGCGACACAATTACACACCTTGCACTACAAAATCCTGATGCACTTTTTATTGCATGTGAAGTATACATCGATGCAATCTCTGCAATATGCCGAAAGATAGAAGAAGAAAGCTTGCAAAATATCAGAATATATAAAGCCGACGCAAGGGAATTGATTTCTACCATTCCAAACGGACTTGTCAATGGTGTGTATTTACTATTTCCCGACCCTTGGCCAAAGAAAAAACATCACAAAAGAAGAATATTTTCCAATTCTTTCCTTGCAGATATAAATCGTGTTATTGCCGAAGACGGTAAAATGTTTGTTGCAACAGATCATGACTCCTACAAAGAGCATATATGTCAGGTAATTTATCATCAAAGTTATATGCAGTGGATTGCAGAAAGTCCGGAAGATTTTACACAACCACCTGCGTGGTGGATACAGACAAAATACCAAGCAAAAGCTATAATAGAAGGGAGAAAATGCACGTTTTTTACAATGCAAAAAGAACAGCAAGTAATATAGCACAGACAACATTAAGATTAAATGCCTTTGAATACCTAAGAAAAGTTAAAAACACTTGCAATGCAACACTTACGCCCAAAATAATAAAACCAAGCGATGTTTCCACAATGGAGGAAATCATAATATGCTCTAACAGTATTATAAAAAGCAACACCATGTTAACCTTTGAAAATTCTCCCGCGTGTTTAAAATTCCATAACAATCCATATATAATTGGCACCAAAATAAACAATACCCAATGTGTGTAAAGTGCAAAAAGACAAAATACAGATATCATCATAAAGAATATAGAGAATATTAAATAGTGAGAACTAAACAATCTAGTACTTGATTTTATTCCGCTTTGTACATCAAAGGTAAAGTCTCTTTTAGCGTATAGTGTGTCAAAGAATATAACCCACAAAACCAATGCAGAATACACTACAAACATTTTAGGGTGTAAGTGGTATATAGGAACATTTAAGCTATGAATAATTGCGATGATAAATCCACTAGCATATGCAAGACCTAAAAAAAGTTGCGGTGCGGGGAAGAAACGTTTTGAATATGGATAAATAATTACAATGATTCCCACACATATAAGTGGTATATAGACGTGCGTTGAATAAAATATCAACAGTGGTAATGATATAATTATTATTGTAATAATAAATTTAATTGCCTGTGCTGTTGTCAATTTATTTTGAGCTAAAACTCTGTTGCTTGTTGTGGGTGTGCGTGCGTCTATGTTTTTATCTGCAATATCATTTAATATGCACCCGCATGAGCGTGCAACAAAAGAAGACAGTAAAAAAAGAGCAATAGTAGGCAAGGAAAAATTATGCGATATAATTAATCCCATTAAACATGGTGAAAACAGTAGCAATGTTCCTACTTGATTGTAAAGACGAATTAAAGAAAAATAATCTTTTAATTGTTGTGACACAAAATTAATTAATTAACTGGATACAAATAACTCATGTTCCTCTTGTATTAAGAGGGAAATTGCTTTTTCAATTTCACCTTCGCTTTGTGAAGCATTGATTTTATGAATTATGTTGATGTAATATTCAAGCAACTCTTTGCAAGATTGATTATAAATATTAATTCGATTGCGTATTACTTCTTCGTTATCGTCGGCACGAGATTCAAGCTTTCCGTTACACAAATCACAAATCCCTTCACTTTGCGATGGATTGAATTGAGAGTTAAATATTGCGCCACAATTACTGCATACTTTGCGATGTATAACGCGATTAATCACTACATCAGGGTTAATATCAAAAAGTATGACTTTATCAATATTTTTACCGCACTTTTGAAGTTTTTCTGCTAAAAATATTGCTTGATTCACAGTGCGTGGATATCCATCGAAAATAATAGAATGTTTGGAAATTTGTTCAATTTTGTGTGAGACTATTTCATTTACAATATCATCTTCAATAAGCTCACCCATTGCCATTTTTGTTGATATCAAAGAGTGTAGAGGATGGGTTATATCATTTTTGCACTCACGTAGTAAGTCTCCTGTTGATAAGTGGAAAAATTTATGTTCTTTAACAAGCTTTTTTGCTTGTGTTCCCTTCCCAGATCCGGGGGCACCAAAAAAAATTAGGTTGGACATTATATCTTGTGTGATAGTTTATCGTATTTAGATGAAAGCTTATGTGTTTGTACTTGGGCAATGGTATCTGTGCTTACATTTACAACAATTAACAAGCCCGTTCCACCAATAAGATAAAACTGCGAATATAGGCTGGACATAAATTCTGGGATAATACACACAAAAGCCATGTATGCACCACCAATAAAGCAAAGATATTTCGTTACTTTATCTATATATTCTTTTGTTCTCTCGCCAGGGCGAACGCCGTGAATAAATGTGTTAGATTTTCTAAGGTTGTTTGCGACGTCTTTGGTGTCAAAAACAATTCCTGTGTAAAAATATGTGAAAAAGAATATGAGAAAGATATATGAAAGAATGAACAGAGGCTTCCCATGGGCAAAATTCACTGCAACGAATTGTAGTATAGGATTGGTACTATTTTGCATTAGAGATACAATTGTAGACGGCAACATTAAAACCGACCCAGCAAATATTGGGGGAATTACACCTGCAGGATTAATTTTTAAAGGTAATTGACCAGAGCCCATAGTGGTTTGTGTGCGACCAAATTGACTTACCTGCTTTGACTGTTGAACTTTTAGTATTCTGTATGATTTCTCAAAAAGAACTATGAGGCATATAGATATAATAAAAATTGTAATAATAAAAATTAATTGCAATGGTGATATTGCACCACTACGAGTAAGCTCAAACATTGAAAGGAATGCTTTTGGAAATTCCGCAATAATACCAACGAATATCATTAATGATACACCGTTACCAATGCCTTTTGCCGTTATACGCTCACCCATCCACAATAAAACCATTGTGCCGGTCGTTAGTGTGAGTGATATAGAAAGTTTTTGGTAAAATGTTCCCTGCGATGCGTCGCCGATGTATAAATCTGCGGCACCAATGCCATTTGCTATTGCAAATCCTTGAAAAAAAGCAATCAGCAGTGTGCAGTATTTAGTATATTGATTAATTTGTTTTTGCCCACTTTCACCCTCCTCCTTAAGAGATTTTAATTTTGGCGTCGAGGACACAAGAAGTTGTACAACAATTGAAGAGGTGATGTATGGAATAATTGTAAGTGCAAAAATAGACATTCGTGCCAACGAACCTCCTGAAAGCATATTAAACATACCAAAGACGCCTGTTTTTGTATATTTTTCAATGTTTCCAAGCATAGAAACATCAATCCATGGCAATGGTATAAATGAACCAAAACGATAAGCTGAAAGCACTAGCAATGTAAAAAGTACTTTCTTTAGTAGCCCACTTGATGCTAATTTCTTTGGTTGCTTTGTGTGGTTTCTACCGTGCATAAGCTAACATTATTATTGTTGTTGTTTATTTCCACCAATAACTGAATGTGATCCTCCAGATTTTTGAATTTCATCAATAGCAGTTTTTGAAAACGCATGTGCTTCTATTTTAACTCCCTTTGGGCAATCTCCCTTTGAAAGAATCTTCACAAGGTCGTTCTTACCTATGATTTGTGCTGAAATAAGAGAATCAACCGTAATTGTTGTTGTTAGCCTGCCAGAGTCAATATATTTTTGAATATGTAAAAAATGCAATGCAGTGTATTCTGTACGGAATATATTGTTAAAGCCACGACGCGGAAGCCTTACATACAGTGGAGTTTGACCACCTTCAAACCAATTGATAGAAACACCAGAACGCGAACCCTGACCTTTCTGCCCTCTTCCACATGTTTTACCAAGACCAGAAGCCCTTCCTCTTCCTACTCTTTTTGATTTTTTAACAATTTTATTTTCAAACAGGCCAAGAGCCTTAATTATTTCAGACATAACCACATAAACGCTTATTTGGGAGGAAATATTCTTTATTTTACATTGTCAAGGATTTTATCTAAGGTTATATCGAAATAATTGTTGATTGACTTTTGCGATATAATAATCTTAATTATAAATATTATTACAATAACTGGAAAGAAAATGCCAGAAGACAATGCTACGATACGTATGATGGATGCAGTGTCTAGTATGTTATATTACCTGTAATTAGTATATTAATCATTACGGGACTTAGTTTTATTACTCTAAACTTTTCTAGCTACAACTTGCTTTGTACCTCTATTTACAATTCCAATTACAACTGCTTTCTTTCTAGGTTTGTTAATTTTATATCTAAAGTGGCGATTTTTCTCTACTACACCTAAAAATGCTTCATCAATTTCTGATATTACAGTCATTAACTGTTTGTCTAGTTCTTCCATTGACACCCTTATTCTTTGTAACATGAAACAAACCGTTTTTTGCGTAACTTTAATATACTTTGATAAAGCAATAGAAGAAATTTTTTTTCAGGGTTGTGAGAATTCTATTAAGTTCACAGAAGTTATCTTAAACCTTTTTATATAAAATGTATTTGAAAAACGAATTTTATGCGTTTACTTTAAGTAAGTATGCATAAATGTTATTTTGATTGCTACGCTCAACTTGTTTTATAAAAAATGCAAAAATTTGATTATCAAAAATTATCGCTTGAAAATGGAAGCATTGCTTACCAAGTGATTATCTGTACTAAGTTTTTAACTTTAAACAAAATTTTAGATAAATTTTTAATTAATCACAATCTATCCGATTTGAGCTCTGAAGAGAAAGAAAAAGTGCTAATCCAAATTTGGATACAAGAAATTAGTAAAAGGACTGAATTAAAAGATACCATTGTAGGTAAATCTCTTTATTTAGAAGATTTAATCAAAAAAGTATCCGCAAAGTACAATTTAACAATAGACTTAAAAGAAGTGAATTATCTTAAAATAAACTCACCAAGACAAGATTACTACGATGCCACTCAATCACACTCTTATAAAAGAATAGCTTTTTTATCCAAAATTATTGCTGCAACTGAACATTTTAGTTATGTATACAGTGAAGCAGACCATGCCAATGATTCTGCTAAAATTGCGGAAAAAGTTGCCAAAGCTTTTGGTTTATCATCGCATAGTGTTTATCATTTAAAAACAGCTGCTATTGATCACTCTTTTGGTCAAATTGCCTTGGGTAAAAGTGGTGATGACGCTCTTCAGAGAATATTGCAAAAATATAATATTGACAAAGATGAATTCTACTTCAGTCACCATCACAATGTCATGCGTCATTTGATGAATGAAAATGCTAGCTTTGCAAGGATTAATGCAGCAGCGAGTAATGTTGTCAAGCCGTGTGCTAAAATTAGTGAAGCTGAATTATTGCGACAATACCCTTACGAAATACAAAGCTTGTGCAAAAAGTTATCAATGGTAGGAATTTTTAATGGTGAAAGAGATAACTATTTAAATAACTTTTCTAATTTTGAAAGTCAGATTATGAATTGGTCAGATGGCATATCTTGGGTTACTAATGACCTAAAATTACTGTTAAAATTAGAGCTATATGATTCTGCTCAAATTGTAGAGGAAGTCGGATTTATCAAAGATATTTATCAGCAAGTTACACAAGAAACATTAGATGGTAGTAAAAATTTTATTGATAAATTTGTATCTACGGTAAGAGAGTTTCTAATAATTGATTACATAAATGTAATAAAATCAAGGCTTGAGCTTAATGGTATAAAGAAAAACTCTATTAAATATGCCGATGATATACGCTATGCTAAATCTTCTGTAGGATTTGCACTATCAGATAAATTGCAAGACGAATTGTCTCTGTTAATAAGTATATTGTCAAAGAATTTATATAAAAGATTTTTGTACACCAAAGAAAATGTTGAAGATGGATGTGTTAAACAAGACTTATGGTTTGATTTATTATCCACAATTGTAGAAAGAATTTTATATTATTGTGAAAATAATATATCACTACCTAAATTTTACCAAGATTTATTAGAAAATAATATTAATTATATTTTTACTACAAGTTATAGGGATAAATTAAGTAGAAAACAAAATATGATTATAGCAATCATTAAATTTTTAGGTATGGATTTAACTGACAGAGAAGTTTTAAGATTATGTGATATAATATTTAGAAGTAACAACACTAACTTAAAAGAGTTTTTTAGTAAATATAAAAATAAACTAGAACATATTTATGATTTAGATGAGCTACTATCTGAATTTTAGATATTAGTAATAGTTAATATTCATCAAATTATTCCATTGCGTGTCAATGTTGGGGCAATCTAAATTTCTCAACAGCACCTAAAACACTTGTATTTTATTTTTACACTCATACTAATGTCATTTATAGCACTAGGTATATGTCTACCAATTATTCTGCGCGTACATCGCAATATTTTTTGCCAATTAAAAAAGATATATCTTCAGATGTTGTATTGAAGTCACATCAATTAATGTTAAAAGCAGGAGTGATTAGACAGGTTTCATCAGGGCTTTATGCTTGGTTACCTCTCGGAATGAGAGTGCTTCACAAGGTTTCTAATATTATCCGTGATGAACTTTCTAAAATTCACTGCCATGAAGTAATGCTTCCAACAATGCAACCACAAGAATTATGGGATCAGTCTGGAAGAGGATCTTACTGTGGAAAGGAGACCTTAAAAGCACAAGACCGACATGGGAACACATTGGTTTATGGTCCAACCGCCGAAGAAGTTATGACATTTATCATACAAAGTGATATTAAAAGTTATAAAAACCTTCCTATATTACTTCACAACATTCAGTGGAAATTTAGAGATGAAATTCGCCCAAGGTTTGGCGTAATGCGTGCAAGAGAATTTTTAATGATGGACGCGTATTCTTTTGATGAAACTGAAGTAAAGGCAGAAGAGACATATAATAAAATATATGGGGCATATCTGCAAATTTTTGCACAAATGGGTTTGACTGCAATACCAATGAAAGCAGATACAGGGGAAATTGGTGGCGACCTTAGCCATGAATTTATTATTTTAGCACAGTCTGGTGAAAGTGAAGTTTTTTACGAAAAGAAAATTGATACTATTATTACAAAAATTCAATCTGGCGAAGTAGTGCCAAATCTACAAAGAGAAATTTCAAAATGCTATGCAAGAACAGAGGAAACACATATTGAATGCGAAGCACCAAAAGACCTCGTAAAAACAAGAGGTATTGAAGTTGGGCACATTTTTCACTTTGGGCAAAAGTATTCAATACCATTTAATGTTCAGTTTCAAACCAAAGAAGGTAAACTTGAATACCCTTATATGGGCTCTTATGGCATCGGTGTTGGGCGTCTTATTGCTGCTTTTATTGAAGCAAATCACGACGAAAACGGAATTATTTGGCATAACAAAATTGCCCCGTTTAGTGTTATGCTTATTAATGTTAACCCAAAAAATGAATCAGTTGCCACAAAATGCGATGAAATATATCATAAAATGAGCAAAAAATATGAAGTACTTTATGATGATGAAGATTTATCTTTTGGGAAAAAGCTTGCAAGGGCAGAGCTCCTTGGCATTCCTAAAATTATTATTGTATCTCAAAAAACATTAGAACAAGATTCCGCCGAGGTACGAAATAGAAGTATGACGAACGGAAGTATATCACTTGTAAAAACCAACGATTTATAAAATGGATAACATTATAAAAGCACAAAATATTCTTACCACAAAAAACATTGATGCAATGTTTTTTAACACACAAGATGAATTCTTAAGCGAATTTACAAATCCTGAAAATAATGATATTTTCCAAATAACAGGCTTTACGGGCTCGAATGGTTATTTGTTAATTACACCTAAAATATATATATTTTTTACAGATGGAAGGTATACTTTGCAAGCACAGAATGAACTTCCTCAATCATTTGAAATTCATAATATTATAGATTTTTGGATTGTTATACAAAAAATGGGCTTGCAAAAGTTAACACTTAACTTTGCGAAAGTTTCAGCAGAATTTGTTTTAAAATTGCAAAACACTCTACCAAAAGTAAAGTTAGTACATTTAAAGCATACTTTTTCTAAAACCTTTGTAAATAATGGTAAATTATACCCCATTGAGTCTGGGAAATCTTCACAAGAGAAAATTCATGAAATTACAGAGCATTTGCACCGAAGTAATAAAGATGGCTTTTTTATTGCTGACCCACAAAGTGTATGTTGGATTTTAAACATTAGAGGTAACGACGAACAACACACACCTATTCATAAAGTTACAATGTTTATAAAAAATGATGGTGCATATGAACTTAACCCAGATTTTTCACAAATTGTAGGCAACATATTTATTGACTCACAATCCACTTTTATGCAATATAATTCCATCGTTGCTCAAAAAGAATTTAACAACTACATTGTAGAAAAAAAGGCAATCAAAAATAAAATAGAAATTGCTGGAATGGTTAATGCTCATAAAGTTGATGGCAAAATTGTCTCGCAATTTCTGCATTGGCTTGCAGAGAATTATGAAGGAAAAACAGAATGGGAAATTGCACAAAAACTGTTAGAATTCAGGTCGTCTCATGAAAGTTTTAAAATTCCTTCCTTTGCCACAATATGCGGATGCAATGAAAATGGTGCTATCATACATTATAATCCACAAAAAGAAACTGCTAAAACTGTTACACAAAATTCAGTTATTTTAATTGATAGTGGTGGTCAATTCTATGGGCATAATATTTTAGGCACAACAGACATTACACGCACATTATTTCTTGGCAATGCAAATCCATCAGAAGAGTATAAACAAGCATTCACATTGGTATTAAAAGGTCACATTGCGGTTGCAATGGCAATATTCAAGGAAGACACCCCTTCAAATATATTTGATGAACTTGCACGAAAATACCTAAAAGAACATAAAATGGACTATGTTCATTCAACGGGGCATGGCGTTGGATCGTTTCTTTCAGTTCACGAAGCGGGGTGTGGAATATCTTCTAAAAACGCAAGGCCATTAAAGGAGGGAATGGTCATTTCTAACGAACCAGGCTATTATTTAGAAGGTAAATTTGGCATAAGAATTGAAAGCCTGTTGCTTGTGTGTAAAAATGCTGAAGGAAATTTATACTTTCAAACCATTACACTTGTTGCAATACAAGAAAAGTCAATCAACTTCACAATTTTAACACAAGAAGAAAAACAATGGATTGAAGAATACAACAAAAAATGCATTTATAATTTATCACACACTTTATGATTTTCCTACTTGGGATAGTATCCACAATATGTGGCATTTCTATATATTTCAACATTAAACGCTCTCAAAACAATGGTAAATTATTAGAAGAAATTAAAACATTGGAAGACAAACAGAAAGAAATGTTACAAGACTTACAATCATATTCTTCTACGGAACAAACTTTTGTAAAAGAACGGCAATTTTTAGAAGAAAAATACAAAGCAATTATTTTAGAAAAAGAGCACTACATTACAGAGCTTCGTCAACATTTTAACCATCAAATGCAGGAAGTAAAAAAAGACAATCAACAGCGAATTATCTCTCAAAAAGAAGATTATGATAAAATTATTCAAAAGCTAGAAATTTCTGCAAAAGAATCATTTTCTAATATTGCTAACAATATTTTAGAACAAAAAGGGAAAAATTTTCAAGAGCAATCTATGCATAATATTAAACATCTTTTAGAGCCATTCAAAGTTGACATAGGTAACTTCAAGCAACTAATTCACACCGTTCAAAGCGAGCGAACACAACAACATGCATCACTTGAAACACAAATATTAAACCTTCAAAAGCATGAAAAAACAATGATGCAAACCACGGAAAACCTTACGAAGGCCCTGAAAGGTGAAAACAAAACACAAGGAAACTGGGGAGAAATGATCGTCCGTAAAATTCTTGATTCATCTGGTTTAATTGAAGGAGAACACTACACTGAACAAGGCATTGGAATGAGCCTCAAAAGCGAGGAAGGAAAACGAGAACAACCCGACTTTATTATAAACCTCCCCAATAATAAACACATTGTTTTAGACTCAAAAGTTTCATTAACCCATTACGAAAGATTTTGCACTGAAAATAATGATGTCGACCTTAAAGGCTTTATTGCTTCTGTAAAAACTCATATTTCTCAACTGTCTGAAAAAAAATACCACGAAAATTCTAAACTTAATGCTCCAGACTTCACCATGATGTTCATACCCATAGAATCGGCTTATTTCCTTGCTGTTCAACACGATCAATCACTGTATGAAACCGCATGGAAAAAGCGTATTGCACTTTGCTGTCCCTCAACATTACTGGCAATGCTACAAACCGTCTCTCACCTTTGGGAAATTGACATGCAAAACAAAAATGCAAAACAAATTGTCGACCGTGCATTGTTAATTCACAATAAGTTTGAAGGCTTTACAAAGGACCTTTCAAAGGTTGGAGATGGTATAAAAAATGCCCTCAAGCATTATGAAGAAGCAGAGAAAAAATTTATTTCAGGCCAAGGTAATTTAGATACACAGTTCAAACACATGCAAAGCCTTACAAAGTTAAATGGCAATAAAATAGAAGAGAATTAAAATCACCTTGTGTAATATACAAAATTGTGTTATAGTAGAATTACTCAGACAATAATCAACTACATTGACGAGAGTGTGATATAAAAATCTTTATCAACAAATTTCTAATACCATGCAAAATAAATCCACATATAATGTTATCTTTTTTATATTAAATGTTTAGAATTATCACAACCATCTTTCTTTTCCGCTTTTTCATAATGTCAGCACCTATTTTGGGAATGTTTTCAGCCTTTATGTTAGAAAGCGGAAATTCACCAATGCAAATGGTAATTATTCTTGCCTCATTTATGGTTGCCACAAGCCTTTTTGAAGTGCCATCTTCTATAATTGCTGATAGATTTTCCCGAAAAAAAGTAATAATTTCAGCAATTATAATATTAATGTTTTCAAATATCCCATTTCTTTTCTCACAAGCATACTGGGTGTTTGTTGTACATATGATTTTAGCTGGCATTGGAGTAGCACTATTTTCTGGCACTGTTGAAGCATTTGCATACGATGAGCTAAAATCAATTAACAAGGAAGATAAATATCGAACTGTTTTAGCAGCTTACCAAATGGCGCTTTCATTGGGTCTTTCAGCTTCACTATTCTTATCGTCTTGGCTTACTCAATACGGGTGGTATGTGGTTATTGTTGTTTCTTTAATGTGCTGTTTCGCCTCCCTTGTCTTCTTCACATTTGGTGCAATAGAAACCAAACGCATTAAAAAAGTTGGAGAAGCTCACTCTATGAAAGAAATTTTTTCAGAAGGAGGCAAAACAATAATTCACAACCACACAGTAAGATATATTGTTTTTATTGCAGTATTTTTTGGTGCAATTAATGCTATTTTTGGAGATGTGGCAATGGTAACATCAATAGAAATTGGCTGGAATAAGGCGGAAATTGCTCGTATTTTTGGCTTTAACACTATGTGGGAAGTGGTTATGATATTTTTATTTGCTAAATATTGTCGAAAAATGACCATTCATACAGTAAAGATAACTTTAATTTGTAGTTTAGCATGTGCATTTATTGGAATGCTTTTTATGCAAAAGTGGTCAATATTTTGTGTTTTACCGCTTTGGTGGGCAAATATACTAAAAAGAATAATTTTGCAACCAAAAATTCAAGAATATGTAAAGTCATCTTCAAGGGCGACGGTTTTCTCATTGATTAACATAATATTTAGCATTAATTATATATTGTTAATAATTCTTCTTGGTGCTATTGCAACTTTTCATTCATTTGCACTTGGGTTTATTATAATACCCCTTCTTGGAATTATACAACTTCTACTTTCTTCATTTTTAAAAAAGCCTCCATTATTGCGGTAAAACTCAACCTGTATTTTTTACCATAATCTTAACTTCTTTCCTTATTTTACAAGAAAATACACAGCTTCTACACTAAAATACCTTGCTATATTCACTAAAATACTCACTGCTATTTTACTTTTACCACTTTCATATTTCTGCACTTGTTGCAGACTTATACCAAGGTGACTGGCTAAATCTCCTTGTTTTTTACCTTGTGTAATTCTTATGATTTTAATTTTTAAACCTATTTGTTTATCAAATTCAGACGGCTTAATTTTTTGCCCTCTTGTTCGCTTTGTTATTATTTCACCCATAAAAATGCCATAAAGTTTTTAAAATTATGGCGATGGGTGCTGAAAACAACAGTTTATAGTTGTGCCTACACCTTCAATATATAGTGTAGACCACCCATCAATATGGGTGATAGGTTTTAGAAGCTAGTGTTCTATCAAACAAAAATAAACTAGGGCTTTCAGACCCTTCGCTGTTGGAACATAAAATGGTGTTTAAAAAAAGCAAGTGGTTTGTGGGGGTGGTACATATTTTGTGAAGATTTTCGCTTGACTTATTCTTCATCAATTCTGTATAAGTTGTGTGTATAAACTCCACCATAAACAATTAATCAAAAACAATGCAACCAATTAAAAGAGCCTTAATTTCCGTTTCAGACAAAACAAATATTATTGATCTTGCAACTTTCTTGCATACAAATGGTGTAGAGATTGTCTCAACTGGTGGCACTTATAAACTACTATTACAACATAATATTCCTGCAATTGAAGTTTCTTCGTACACGCAATTTCCTGAAATGATGGACGGACGACTAAAAACTTTGCATCCAAAAATTCATGGAGGGCTTCTTGGAAGAGAGCAAGACACCAAACACATGAAAGAACATTCAATTCAAAGCATTGATTTAACCATCGTCAACCTATACCCATTTGAAGAAACACTACAAAAAACCAATGAACATTCCACAATTATTGAAAATATTGACATCGGTGGCCCTTCAATGGTGCGTTCAACGGCAAAAAATCATAAATACAAAACAATAG
>CAJQOT010000005.1 GCA_905480015.1 uncultured Rickettsiales bacterium
GAATCATTTTGTGTTGCTAATAATGCACCGGAAGCGGTACCGTCTCCATTTGTGCCTGAGCCCCTTAAGAAGTAGCCTCTGAAATCTGGTAATTTGTTACCAGATCCTGTATCTGGGTAAAGTGCGGCAAGCTCTGTGTATGTTGTTGCACTAAATGTTTGACCATTTAATTCTAGCCAGCCTGTTGGTATTGTAGCCGTTCCCCAAGAAACTATCGTTCCAACAGGGACTGATTCTAGGGGAGATCTATCAGCAATAGCGGAAAGCCACTCTGTTCCACTCCAAATTTCAAGCGCACTGTCCGTAGCATTGAATATTGTTAAGCCAGCAAGTGCGGTTTGCTCTGCTGTTGAAATGGAGTCCGTAATTGCATTTCTCTCTGCAATTGAAACCCTCGGAGGAAGAAACCCTTGCGTTGTTGATTGCATACCAAGTAAAACTTTTGCATGCGGTGCGGAACCACCAATCCAAGCACTCGTGCCGTTGTCGAAAATCATGCTTTGTGTTAGGCGATTTGTTGTCGCATTAAATTTTGTTAATGAGTTATCATTAATACTCCCCTTGCCTAATAGTTCAAAAATTCTATTCGCACTGAAAATATCATTGCTTGTGTCTCCAACATCACTGAATTTTTTCCCAGAGTCTGTAAATGTCGATGTTGTGTCATAAATTGGTATATTTCCCGAAACACCAAGCGATGTAGAGTTAACACATTCAGGGGAAGTGTCAAAAGATGCGGTATCATCAACAAGTGATGCTAAACATTTTACTGGCTTTGGAACCTTTGAATTGCCACAAGTATAATTTAAATTACTTCCAACCTGAACATTACCAGTCTGCATAGTTAATATATCTACAGCAGAAGCAGTGGTGAATGAATGAGAACATTCTTTTAGTGTACAAGAGTTACTAATAATATCTAGTGTATGTTGCCCACTTGTTTGCAACTTACATTCCACTTGATAAGTACCAGCATAGTTAGCATTAATATCACGACAATTTCCCGAATGTGTATCATCTGCGGCTACATCTGGGATATTGGCAACAAGTTGACCAATTTGCAACGACTGTGCAGGGCAGGAACTTGAAGACGATGCCATCGTACCGCGAGTGATTGGCAAATACAACATAAAGTTTTCAGCATCTTTAGAGGCATTATTATAATCGCAATCAGATGTTCCCGGTGGATTCGTCCCACACATCCACCCGCCAGAAGTAGGTTTGCCATCGTCATATTTTCGGTCTCCAAATTTAATTTGCTCATGTGTTAAGACTGGAACAGAAACTTCCCTTCCATTCAACCTTCCAATGATGAAGGAATTTTGGCGAAAACCAGAAGGTGTGTTGTATATAACTCCAATGGTCAGGTCGTCGGAGTTTCTCACTATTGGCATATGTACACCCAATATTGGAGTTGTATTTAATGGTAGAGATTGATATTTATCACCGCTGGCGTTCTTTAGCATGCCTGACTCACTTAAGTGTGTCCATACTTGAAATTGCTCTTGTTCATTCTGAATTCTTCCGTCCCCATCTCCGTTTGTTAAGTCAGCGTTTATGCGTCTAGTTGCGGAAGCTAAATCACCAGGAAGGCCCCCATAAATTAAATGGAAGGACTCTACGGATTTTTGATACTCTTTGGAATCTATAGCAATTTTTGTAACCCTTGTCTTTGTAGAAAAGAAATCATAAGCAATGAACGACATCACGGCAATAGTAGAAAGTATGGCAATCACAAATGCCAATTCAACTAATGAAATACCCGGCGACCTGTTTGTAAAAATCTTTTTCATAAATTCATTCTCCTATTATCAGTAGATAATTTGTTTTTTATTTACTAAATTGTCAAGTTTTTTATACCACAGACGGTAATTATAGAGCTACCTAAAGAATTTCAACCAAATTCCCATTTAAATCTGCAACGGCAGACACTACTTCCACCACATAACCTCCAAAGGAGTTTTTAGCTCTGTATTCCATATTTACGGTAATGGTATTTGTCAAATTACCTTCCTTATCATACCTGTAATATGTTTCAGTTTTAATATGTTCATAGCTTTTTGGGTCTTTCAAATTTTTCTTCACAAAGTTTTGAAGCGGTATATATGCTCCGTTGTAAGAACGGTTTGTCTCTATACTTTCTAATATTATTTGTTTAGGTGTTTTTGCTGGTGGTTCATCCGCAGGTACTAAAATAACAACGATGGCAATAAGAAAAAATATAAAAGCAAACAATCCATTGCTAGACTTACACTTTGGACACTTAAGACAGTTAAACGGCATTAATTCTTTACATTTACGACACTTTTCGTGTGTAGGTTCAATCACATCGCAAAAAGGACAGGTTTTGTTTTTAATTGAAATCGTTTTTTTTACAACCCCTGCAAGGGGCAGAATCACCAATCTTGTATTTTGTTGGCTTTGGTGTTCCACAATGTGGGCATGTTGTAGCATTTTTGCTAACCAATTTTAAGCAATCCTTGCATTGAGCCATCGCCTCGTTTAAGCTTTCCATTCAAATATTGTTAGTTACCAGCACACAATACAACAAATGGTAGCTTGTCCAATATTATTTTATACATCATAAGAAATACACAAAAAAGATTATTGACATTCTTTCCACAGTGTAATTGTTTAAACAAAAAAGTATGAAAATTACCCAAGGCGGACTTGCAAAATTTTTAGCAAACCTTAAATTTAAACAAGAGCATAAAGTAATTTTGTTATACGGCAACGAAGAAGCTTTAATGCTAGAACACATTCATTCAGTTCATAAAGCATTACCGTCATATTCATTTATGAACATAGACGCAGAAAATTCAAGCTACCTTCAAGAAGTAAGCAATGAAATGCTGACAAACTCTATATTTGGTGAAAGCAAAATTTTACATCTTCATAATTTTCGCAAACTGGATGGAAGGAAAATTACGGATATACTCTCAAAAATTGATGAAAAATCTCCACATATTCTCCTGCTCTCTCACCCTACCACACTTGAAGCGACAAACTCTATACGCAAATTTTGCGAAAAAACATCTCATTTTATTTCAATAGGAATTTATGCCGAAACCGATGCATCACTGAAAACAACCGCAAAAACACTAATGGATGAACTCCACCTACATTATGACGAAAACATACCGATGATAATATCACAAATGTTTACAGGAAACAGCACGGTAATGAAGCAGGAAATCTTCAAACTACACACATATCTCCTTTCAGATACACAAACAATTACACCGCAGCTGCTCGTAAAAGTGCTACAAGAAGACTCGCACTCCAATGTATTTGAAATACCAGTCATGTTATTTGATAAAAACATTAAAAAAAGCCTCACTGCAATTGAAAATGCACAAAAACATGATATTAGTCCAGTTATAGTTTTCACCTCTATATCCAATTACATCAAAAAACTATACAATATAAAAAAAGCACTTTCAAAGGCAAGTCCAGAAAGTATTGAAATGATTATGCGTAAAAATGGAATATTCTTTCAACAGGCTGACTCCATCAAAAGACATACACACAAATATAATATTCAACAAATGTCTCAGACAATCTCCGCACTTAACAAACTAGAAATTCAAACTCGTAATAGTACAAAATTTGCATATCTTTGCATCAAAAATTTTGCTATAAATTTATGCTAATATTATTTTTCTTTTTTGTCGCCTCACTAAATGTTCTTGCGCACACCAATATTGGACTTTCAATGAACACTTCTAGGCTACAAAACAGCGTTGTACAAGACACAAACTTTCCACACGAACAAAAATTCGAAAAAAATTCAATGGTAGTTTATGGTCAATCATCTTTTATGAAAGACACATTATTTTTAACGGCAAAAACAGAGGTTATTAACATTGCTCGTAATGAGTTTAAAGTAAACACAAAAACCTTTCCACGTACTCAAAGCCAAGGAATTCGATCAATGGAGTTTTTAATATCGTACTATTTTTACAACATAATGAGTTGGCGCTTCCACGGAAATGGAGGATACAACAGCAAAGGGTTCGAACAAAATAATAATATTAAATTTGCCTTTGCACATCCTGAGTATGTCATAGGGATGACCGTTTCCAGAGCAAAGAAAATTAGAGGAGCAGTTATAACTCCAATAATACTCGGTATGCTAGATATTGACAAACCATACCAATACTTCAGCTCCTCTACTTACCAACACACCTCTAAAGAATATACCGCAATTAGTAACAGCATGCTATACCTACAGCCAGCAATCAAAAATATTTCTTTTAAATTACTTGCTACCAACAAGACATACACATTCCACAGCGATGCTGTAAGAAAATTTGCAAATGAGGAAAAATTAACCGCAGGTTTAATATTCTACGGTTCACGAGGTCATTCACTAGATTTTAGCATTTATCATGATACAAAAATCAAAGAATTTGGCACATCACTTGGTTATTATTATTATTTTAAACACAATAAGCATAACCCTCTATCAAGACATACTACGAACCTTGAGCAAAAATATACAAATAAATGCACTAAAAAGAATAAGAAAGATTGTAATACAAAATGGAGCACAAACAAAATAAGTAAAAGAGAGTTACGCATGATGGTTAGAGAAATCCTTGAAGATGACGGGTATTAAAGTGTTGTCATGAGGTTTCGTACTTCATAAAATGGCATTATTCCAAAAGGCGACCCAACGGACTTTATTACAAAGGAGCTAAATAAACCATTGGTATCATATCCTCCAATTTTATCAACCCATTCATTTGACGCAATAAATTCTTTTTTATCCTCCAATGACAGTGGCTTTACTTTAACTCTTGTGGTTGTACGTCGCTTCATTAATGTATCATCTGCTTTTTTTAGCACAATTGCCGTATGAATAGTATGATTCCTTCCGGAGTATAATTTTAAAATAGAGGAAATTTCATCGTGATTTTTTGGCGACATAATGAGCCTTCTTCCAACAAAAACTGCTTTAAATATTACTAACACATTTTGGTGTGGTGATTGTATCGCGTATTCTTTGGCGACACGGTCGACATAAATAATTGGAGATTCTCTCTTTTTTAATGGTTCAAAGTCAATATAAGATTCTTCTTTTGCCTGAAATCCTATAATTGACAATGCCTTGGAAGTGTTGTGTATAGAGGTAGACAATATAAATTCAGTACCCATACTGGATTCTTTCTACAAGCTGGGCAATTGTTGGCATAAATTTACCACTATTGTACCACGGATCTTGTGTAAAATTAAAACCCTTTGAACCACAAAACATTAAATTATCATCAATATGAGGGGTTTCAATTGCAGATTGTAGAGTTTTTTGAATACAAAAGCTTCGTGGATCCGCTTTACGACCAGTTGTATATTTATCATTCACAGAATACTCTTCTGTTGCCCAGTTACTAAAAGCACAAGCAGAAAGACAACCCATACAGTCACCTTGGTCTTTCACTATCTCTTCTTGTTCAGACTTTGAAACAAAAACCATTGTACTGTCTGGAGTTTTTATTGATTGCGTATAGCCATTGTTTTCAAAATTTGCAATTCTTTCAAGGCTACCCTCCGCAACATAAGCTTTTCTTTTTCTTGGTCCAAAAAGATATTCCTCGCACAGTTCATCTGTTTGCTCTTCGGAAAATGCCACTTGACGCTCCGATCTATCACGCAATTTTGTAATAAAGTTATTATTAACAGCCGATGAATAAAAGCCTGTTGGGCTAAATTTATTTAAATATACATCGCCCTCTTGAAGGGTAAAAAGTTTATTTTTCCATTCGTTTGAAACTGGATATTCTTTTGTGTATATTGGCCTTGTGCCAAATTGAAATGCTATTTTACCAATTTCTGCATTATCTAAAAAGTGTTCATATTCTTTAATATGCCAAATGCCACCAGCAACAATAATTGGAGTTTCTTGCATACCTACTTCATTTAAAAATGAACGAATTTCCTTCACACGAAGGTATGTATCACCTGGGTTATTTGGGTCTTCAGCATTTGAAAGTCCATTATGACCGCCAGCCCTCCATGGACATTCATACACAACGCCACCAAGGAAATCTGAAAATTTATTATAAGAACGCTTCCATAATGCACGAAATGCCCTCATAGATGACACGATAGGGTAGTAATGTACTTTATATTTTGAGGCAATCTCACCAAGGCGATAAGGCATTCCTGCACCACATGTTACACCATGAATTAAACCCATAGTTTTTTCTAGAAGACCTTCAAGTACTTTTTGAGCTCCACCCATTTCCCATAAAACATTCACATGTATCCTTCCAGACCCACCTGATATATCAAATGCTCTTTTTGCCTGTGAAATTGCACCCTTAATAGAGTAAGAAATTAACTCATCATGCTTTTCTTTTCTTGTGTGTGTTTTATATTCAATTGGATGGTATAGGCCGTTTTCATCAATATATTGAGCATTAACACCAGAAAATGTACCAACAGCACCTGCTTTTGCAAAGTTTCCAGCTGTTACGCCATTTGTAACTGCAACTCCCTTTCCACCCTCTACAATTGGTAAAATTTCTACTCCACCCATTACAATCGGGTTGATTATCTTTTTCAACCCTTCAAGGCTTAATGGTATGTTAGCCACCATAAAATAAAAACAATTTTCTTAATTTGAGTGATATGTTTTTACATGTCAAGCGATTTCCCTTTACAAAACTCTCATTATATGGTATATATTGATATAGTTTATATGCAAACCAGTCGAGATGATAAGAATATTATTTTTAGGAATTATGATATGCAATATATCCTTTGCAAGATCATTCTTCCTAGATAAAAACGAAATTAAAATTAACCTACTATTTCAAGGCGACACAATACATTTATATGGAACACAGCCAAAAAAAGGAAAAGTTGTTGTTGTTTTAAAAGGTGAGCGAGAATCGTATTTTATACAGAAGAAGAGGCGTGTATTTGGTATGTGGATAAAAGGCACAAAAAAACACTTCGATGATGTATATCGCTACTACAATATTACAGCAGACACACACCTTTCCAAACTACAAATTCCTTATTTGTTAAAACCCTTTGAAATAGGCATTGAAAATATCAGTACATATTACAACTCTGTTGCCGATGCCATCGAAGGATTTGAGTATAAAAATTCTTTACTAAGAAAGAAAATTAATAACAATCTGTTCGTTGAAAAATATCACATATTAACAAAAAATCCACATAATTTATTGTATGTTAAGTTTGATATCCCAAACAACATACCAGAAGGCAGGTATATAGTATCAATATATGTAATATCCAAGGGTATTATTCATTCTGTAAATAACATACCACTTTATATACATCAAGTTGGATTATTAAAATTTATTACATCGCTAGCTAGTGAAAGAAAAATTCTATATTCATTCCTTAGTATCACACTATCAATTGGCATTGCATTGTTTGGTTACATTATTTTGAGTGGCAAGGTTATTACATACCCAAAAAGAATTATTTTACAAACAGTGATGGCATTATTTAATAAAAAAAACCGCTATACAAAAAGAGGCAGAGGGCGTCCACGCAAAAATAAAGATATTAACAAAAATTAAATTCTTTAACAATATCAAAAAGCCTTATATTTTTCGCAGGCAGTCTATAGTAGTCAACACATTGATACACCCTACTAACAAGTGTTAATAGATTTTAAACTTCCCAAATTAACACATTCTTAAACTAATAAAATCCTTGACTTAACCAAAGGAAGATAAAATTATAATAAAATATAGATTGGGATTTTTTAGACATTATGACATTTA
>CAJQOT010000006.1 GCA_905480015.1 uncultured Rickettsiales bacterium
GTAATCGTTTGGTTGCTATCTCGCTAAGCTTGCCTTCAAAAAGCAAAATGCAATAGCCCTGTTCGGCATTTCTGCCAACTCTACCGCGAAGCTGATGAAGTGACGCTAAACCAAAGTTTTCCGCCGACTCAATAACAATTATATTTGCTTTTGGGACATCAATTCCAACTTCAACAATTGTCGTTGCAAGAAGTATCTTGGCTTGTTGGTCGTCTTTAAAGCGGAGTAGGGCGTCGTTAATGGCGTTCTCCTTCATTTTGCCATGTACTGTAACTATTTCTTCTTGTGAAAAATACTTCAGTAAGAACTTTTCTCTGCTAACAATGTTTGATTTAGCATCGGATTCAGTGTCAATTAATGGGCAGACCCAGTACATTTTGAAGTCATTCCCAAAGCGTTTTTTTGTAGACGCAACAATTTCACCCGCTTTAACAGACGAAAGTATTGTAGTGTTAATTGGCAAGCGGTTTTGTGGCTTTTCCTTAATCGAATAATATTCAATTCCTGAATACATAGACATCGATAGCGTTCGTGGGATTGGGGTGGCAGTCATTAAAAGGCATTTTGCGTCAGCAGATTTACGCATTAATTCAAGCCGTTGATTAACACCAAATTTGTGTTGTTCGTCAATAATGACGAATCCAAGGTTATGGAATTTAATTGTTTTAGAAAAAACAGCATGCGTACCAATTATAACTTTTGCATCACCATTAGCAATTTCAACAATTTTACCCCTTTTGTCCGCTGCTTTATCTTTTCCTGTAATTAATAGAGTCTTTATTTCAAACTTTTTAAGTATTTCAGAGAAATTTTGATGAAGCTGGATAGCTAAAATATTTGTTGGAGCAAGTACCGCAACTTGATAGCCCGCCTTTACAGCATTGATTGCAACAGTAATTGCGACGATAGTTTTTCCACAGCCAACATCTCCTTGTAATAAAAACAGTTTACCTTTTTCGGACATCTGAAACTTAGAAATCTCGTCTATTGCATCAAGCTGACCGTGCGTAAGGGCGAATGGAAATTTACTTTGCACATCTTGAGATGAAGACATAAAGTTTAATTGCATTCCAGCATGATGATTAATATTTTGAATAGTGTTTTTATATGAAACATATTCAAGGGTTGCTAGGAATTTTTGTGAGCTTTTAAACGCTTGCATTTCTATGGGTCGGTGGATTTCTTGCAATGCTGAATGTATTTCTATCGCCTTATCAAGCCCAAGACGCAAATTTACTGAATCAGTTATTTTTTGCGAAATAGTAGGGATTTGAGAAATTTTTTCAAGCATTTGGCGTTGAATGATTGGGTCGTCAATTTTAATAATACTTTTTTTATATTTTGGTATAATAACCGTTCTTTGACTTCGTTCAAAGTAAGCATTTGGGTTGTCAATTTTTTTTGGATGAGAAATCTGCGGTGTTTCTCCATAAAATTTAGGTTTGCCTGAAATTACAACAAGTGTGTGAATAGGAAATAATTTATTCCACCATGAAGAACTACCTGCAAAAAATGTTAATTGTATTTCTGCATTCGTTGGCTTGTGGTTTTCATCAACAATATAAGCGGTAATGGTATATGGACGAGACTTAGACGGCCTTGTTGTAAGAGGGTGGGCAACCGGAATAATGCGTATAATGTTGTTTGAATCTTCATTTAATTGTGTTGCATTGTAAACGATATTAGTGATATCGTACCGTACCGGAGTAAAAACAACAGGTGAAAATTCAGCAAGAGATTCTGCATGTGTTTCTTTTTTCACCAACTTTGCCATACTACTGCATAGCAATAAAAACAACTGATGACACAGATAGAAGAACAGAAAATGCAATAATAAGGTAACCAAAAACTGATGAAGATTTAAGATCTAACAGTAAGTTGTGATCCCATAAAATATGCCGTATTAATGTTCCAGAAAAGAATGTAAAGCAAAAAACAGTTACAATTAGTATAATATAGGATATCACAGATATTAATGGCGTTGACACCTTTAAAGCTAACAATGCAATATAAAGAATAACCATTGGGTTTGTATATTCATAAGTGGAATATATTACAAGCCAAAGCGAGATAATTAAAAATAGATAGACATATACGCCAGACATTCTGCCAATAATTGACACAGAAGATGTAATTTGTGGTTTATATATGGAAAGATGTGGAGAGAGAGGCCTATTATTTAACATTAATAATGATAATAAATTCAGTATTAATTAGCAATAAAGTTTATATTGTCAAGAAAAATTATAATATCAATTAAAACATTGTATCAAATTCTTTTTTGCATTACTTCTTCTAGACGCCTCCTTTGCGAGGTGTAATAATGGGGGTTTTTTGGTTTTTAGTTGGGTTTTTTTTGTACCTTTAAAGTAACAGTTCCTTTGCTAAACAATCCATTTTGAGGGCTAATAACCTGTAGGTGTGCAGTGTCACCAAACCCATTCACTAGATTTATTTCTGATATTTTCTGATATCTGATATTTTCTGATATTCACGGTGCGTGACAGATATAGTAAATTTTGAGTTCTCTAGTGCTTCTTTTTGCTCACGATATTGATGAATCATTGCATAAGCATCGCTTTCCGTTAATGTCTTACATCCCTTGAATTTTTCTGTCAATGCATTATATAATTTAGCGATTGTCTCCTGACAATGCTTATTATGTTCATTAATAAGTTTGAGAAATGCCTTAGCATAGCGTTGTCTGGAGGACTGCCTGAAAAATGATTTGGAAAATGTTGTAGTATTGCCTGTTGTTTTTATGTACGGCGACGGTTTTCCTGCTTTTACTTTTGCAGGACATCTTGCTTGCATTGCTTTTTGAAATAATTATTAAAGTAATATATCACATTTTATAACAAATTACAACTATTTGTTCAAATAATCTCATACACGGTTTTACCTTTACAGGAGATTGATGTTGCCCGACGGGATAATATCAAATGTTTATAAGTTGTTGATAACTATGTTTATAACTTGCTGTTTTTATAAATAAATAATACGCATAATGTATATTATGTTAATTAATATTATTTAAATTATTCATATAGTGGAAAATTTATATATTTTTCTACTAACTAAATTAGTTGACTTTTGATGTGTTCGTCATTCTTAATTCGTTAACTTTATTAATTGTAAAGGGACTTTTTCAAAGCCAAAGGAGGATTTTTTGTATGAGGATACAAAGCTGTTTTTGATTTTTGAAAGAGGTTTTTGGTGTATTTTATAAAAGTGCACAAGCTGTTTTTGATATCTTCTGGATATCGTATTATGTTTTATGCTACTTTTTGTAGTTAGTTTTATGAAGTATTAATTTAAAAGGATTATACTTTAAAGGAGGTTACTTTGAAATTTTCCTGCTTAAAGGAGGCGGGTATTTTATTGCGTGAATTTATATTTCTCACGCCTATTTTTACCCAATTTATCCTTTTCTCTCAATTTTAATCTATAATTACAACCACCTCAACCCTTCCATAAAAAAAACCTTCTTCATTTGCATATACCGACGAATTCAGTATTTCTACGAAGTGTATTTCATAATGCTCAATATTAACCTGCAAAGCCTTTTGATGCACTGCGTTCTCTATTTTTTCCAAAATATTTGAAGATGATACAACCGAAAAATCTTTCGTTGTAACAATAATCTCCGCTGTAAGTTCTTTTTGAAAATTATCCAAAACCTTTTTTTTTGTACCTGCTATTATAACATAAGGGTATGCAACTACCTGCCCCCTATTCATAATAATTTCCACGCCAATATTAGCATTTTGCAATGTTTTAAAAATTGCATTTTGTGTTTGAAATATATAGTTTTTGATAGACATATAATTAATTATTAAATTCACATTGTATTGTAGTCATTCCTCTTGTGCGACTGTGCATTGTATTTACAACATTATATTCTAGTTCATTATGCCGAATTAAATATGTGTGGTCAATATCACGGTTAAGCCAAGTTGTGATGGTAAGCATCTGCACCCTCTTCTTTCCACCTTTGATGTCTTTAAAAAAACCACGAGAATCTACAATTGCACACCATCGCTCACCAATTTCTTGAATTGTTTGTATCAGTCCTCCAAAGGTATCTTTTGTTTGCACCGCTTTTAAAAGTGTAAATTTTTCATTTAAGCTCATTAACATATACTATATATTATAATTATTTAAAATTAATGGACGGTAAATACTTTCTATTTCTTTAGAATTTACCTCTGTAACAGAACGGTTTTCATATAGAAAAAATACATGACGCAATATTGCCACTTGCACCGCCTCACCAAAGTGAATGTTTTCACATGTGAAAATAATTTCTACTATCTTGCCATTATGACCTTGTAAAATTGTGATACAATTTCCAGAACGCTGAAAGGTACCCCCTACCCCATCAATTGTAACGGAGTTAATTGACGAAATTGGAAATTTTGGTAGAACAATACTTGACCCATCACCATAAATAGTATATTTATAGTCTTTCTTGCCGACAACAATATTAAGTTTGTTTTCCGCATAATTAATTGCCGATTGTATAAAAAAAGCGATTAAACTATCATCATTGGTATGTTCTACCCTTAAAAATGATTTCGCCAATATAAGCGGTATAGGTAAAAGACTATAATCATTCACCACTGTAAGATTTGTATTCATTTAGAAAATAATAATTATCTCCTTTGTGTGGCTATTTGTTAAAGTGAGGAAGCATAATGTAATTATATTATTTACTTTTAAAGTAAAGCTTTTAAAGTGAGCGTAGCATATGCAAACAATGGGTAAAAGTTGTAATTTTGACACCAATTGTATAGATTGTCGTATTATTTTTAGTTTTTATGTAGAGTATGCCGTAGGTATTAATACTTATATAATTGGGATTTTTTACTTGACATTTTCCTTATATGGTGTTTTTTTTACTAAAATTATTAGTGTTAAATGCCAAGTAAAGTAACCAAAGAAATTTTATCATATTACGAATCGGATTCTCCAGCAACAAAAGCAAATTTATATCGCTTTCTTGAAAGCGGAGCCCTTGCAGGAACAGGTAAGCTTTTAATTTTACCTGTCGATCAAGGTTTCGAACATGGACCTGAGCGTTCATTTGCACCAAACCCCCTTAGTTACGATCCTCACTACCATTTTCAAATGGCAATTGATGCAAGGCTTAATGGATACGCCGCCCCACTTGGAATGATAGAAGCAGGTGCAAACACATTCGCCGGTCAAATTCCGCTAATTTTAAAAATGAATAGCAATAATTCTTTAATGGCAAAAAGTTTTGATACAAACCAAGCAATAACTGCAACAATTCAAGACGCCATCCGTCTTGGGTGCAATGCAATTGGTTTTACAATCTACCCTGCGTCAGACCAATCATTAGATATGTACGAAGAAGTACGCGAATTAATAAAAGAAGCAAAATCTTGTGGCCTTGCAAGCGTTGTGTGGTCTTATCCTCGTGGTGGTAACCTTCCAAAGGAGCATGAAACATCGCTAGATGTTGTCTCGTATGGGGCACATATTGCGTGCTTGCTTGGGGCACATATTATTAAAGTTAAACCTCCAAAGTCAACACTTTTTGAAAAAAACGCAACCAAACTACTTGATGGACAAGATTTCTCCTCGCTATCTTCTCGTATTGCGTTAATTAAGCGTTCGTGTTTCAATGGCAGAAGGATTGTCATTTTTTCTGGCGGTGAAACAAAAGACGATCAGTCAATATACAGCGATATTGCAGAAATTGCCCGTGGCGGTGGAAATGGATCTATTATTGGGAGAAACACATTTCAAAGAAACAAAGAAGATGCAATTGCAATGCTAAATAATATTTGTGATATATATCGTAAAAGCTAATAAAGTATATTTATTTATCCTCAAGAATAGTTCAATTGACTTCTTATAAATTTTAACAAGATTTATACACACCCTACTAACAAGTGTTAATAGATTTTAAACTTCCCAAATTAACACATTCTTAAACTAATAAAATCCTTGACTTAACCAAAGGAAGATAAAATTATAATAAAATATAGATTGGGATTTTTTAGACATTATGACATTTA
>CAJQOT010000007.1 GCA_905480015.1 uncultured Rickettsiales bacterium
TCTTCCATTTCTTGCAAAGCAACTTTGTAGTCGATAGGTTTATCACTAATTTTGAACTCCATTTTAATATTTTAAAGCTATACCGCCCCAAGTGAGCCCACCGCCAAGTGCCTCTAAAATCACGATATCACCCTTCTTAAACTTTGCCTGCTCCTCCCAAATAGCAAGAGGTATTGTCGCAGATGATGTATTTGCATGTTTATGAATTGTTTTGATAAATTTCTCCTCTGGAATGTCCATCTTCTTTGCAATTGCGTCAAGAATTCTCGCGTTTGCTTGGTGTGGAACAATAAAGTCAATGTTTTCCTTTGTCATGTTTGCCTTTTCTAATATTTCTAAAATAGACGCATACATTTTAGAGACCGCATGTTTGAAGACATCCTGCCCTTTCATTGTCAATAGTCCAGTTCCTTGCTGTGAAACTCCACCGCTTGTTTGAAGCATTTCCTGATGTGTACCATCGGAGTGCAAAGAACAAGTAATAATTTGGCTTTCATCGTCTCCTTCTTCAAGAATACACGAACCAGCACCGTCTCCAAATAAAACGCAAGTTGTGCGGTCGGAAAAATCTAAAATACGAGATAGTGTATCCGCACCAATTACTAAAATTGACTTCGCAATTCCAGACTGAATTAAAGCATTTGCATTTGTTACGGCATATACAAACCCCGCACACACCGCCTGTATATCAAAGGCAAAATTTGATGAAATTCCACGCTCTTTTAACTTTCTTTGCAAAATACACGCCGTTGAAGGGAATGTTAAATCTGGAGTTGTTGTTGCTACAATAACGCCATCAACATGATACCTACCCTTAAGTGAAATTAAAGCAGAATTTAATGCTAAATCAGAAGTATATTGACCATCTTTTGCAAAAAATCTTTTTGTGATTCCAGTCCTTTGAACAATCCATTCATCACTTGTGTCAACAAATTGTTGCATATCTTGATTTGTCAGAAATCGTTCAGGTAGATACCCACCCCAAGAACTCACCTTAACTTTCTTTTGCATTTATTGCGTTTAATTTGACTATATAAAACTTTAAAAAGTTCAAAATACAAGTGGAAATTTCAATATTACAACAATAATACTCATTATTAATAAAATTATATGTTGATTAATATCAATGTACTCATCAGTGTTAATTAAAAATATATGTCAAAGGTGATGTCAAAAGGTGATAAATCCACACTTGCACACTTTCTTGACCTTAAATCCCTTATAATACACCTGATATTAGTATTTATTATATCATTTAGTATTTGCCATTACTATGCACCAATTATCATCAATACATTGCAATTACGCCTTCTTCCTAATTTATCACTTCATTATTTTTCTATTATAGAGCCATTTTTTCTTAAAATTAAAATTTCAGGAATATGCGGAACAATTTTTTGCATACCTATATTAATTTTGAGAATTACCGTCTACATTATTCCGACGGTCACAAAGAAGCTAGCACTCATAATGCAGTCAATTATTATGTGTATTTTATATGTATGTGGAATTATCACGGCATTTTATTTTGTCATACCAAGCATTGTTAATGTACTAATAAATTCCGCACACAATAACATTGCGTTCACACTAAGTGCAAGCTCGTTTTTTAGTATGGTGACAATAATTATTCTTCTTTTTGGCATAATACTTAATATTCCAATTGTAATTTTCTTACTTCTAAACCATAAAATTTTGACAATTCAAAAAATGAAAAAATTTCGCAAACCATACCTTATTGTTAGCTTTATCATTGGAGCCGCCGTCACACCTCCTGATGTACTCAGCCAAATAATTGTTGGCGTGTTACTTGTATCTTTATTTGAAATGAGCATTATTTGTTTTTCTTTATGCAAAAATACAAAGGAATAATTGAATACGACGGAAGTAAATACTTCGGTATGCAAAAACAAATTGGAATACCAACTATTCAAAATGCAATCGAAAATGCACTGTCTAAATTTACTGGGGAAGTAAGCAAAACAATTGACTACTGTGGCAGAACAGACGCAGGCGTTCACGCATTTGGGCAAGTGATTCACTTTGAAGCCCCACAAAAGCCAATAGAACAAGTTCTAAAAGGCGTTAATTATTTTTTAAACACACAAAACGAGGCAATATCTATTAAACACATTGCAGAGGTGACGCTTAATTTTCATTCACGATTTTCGTGTATAGGTAGAGAATATAAATATTACATCTACAACCACCCAGTTCGTAGCCCAATATTTAACAAAAAAATGCACCACATTTCACAAAATATTAACATTGCCAACATGCACAAAGCCAAGCAATTTCTTATTGGGAAACACGACTTTTCATCTTTCCGTGGGAAGGCATGTCAGGCACTCTCCCCTATTAAAACAGTAGACTTCATAAATATCTCACAACCATTAGAAAATATTATTGAAATTCACATTGGAGCAAAATCCTTCCTGTATAAAATGGTAAGAAACATTACAGGAGCATTAATATATGCAGGCATCAACCGCATTAAACCTGAAGAAATACCAAATATTTTAGCACAAAAAGATATCAACGCCCTGCCATACACCGCACCCGCACATGGTCTTTACTTTTGTAAGGCATTGTATTAAAACCATATCTTGAACATATTTTTTACAAGATCTTTCTGTGAATTACAAGGCGATGCTTACTAAATACACGCCTGCTATCAACAGGTAAATTTCTTTATAGCATTTTATAATCTTTTTTAAGAAATATGTGTTTTTTTAATGAAAAAAGGGGGTTATTTAGCGTAATTATGGCAAAATATCTCACTACTCATAGGGTATTGAAAAATTTATAAAATATACATCGTGCTTTTATTGGTTATTGCAGTTAAAAAAGCAAATTGCTTCCTTAAAAATTTAATCTGCTCCACTTAAAGAAATAGATATATAAAGAAAAACTCATGAATTTATTGTTATGCAATTCATAGCTAAAGAAAAAATACAAAAGAACTCACGTCGGAGATACATGGTATGCAAGAAGGTCTGTCAACTCAGACAAGTGAACTCAAAGAATTAATTATTAAGAATAAATTATGATACTAGGTTCAATAGCAGGAATACTTGGAGGTGTAGCCAAAGATGCAATACTTACAGTAAAAGAGTACAAGGAAAAGAAAGAGGATAGAAGACATGAAATTGCACTTGAAAATGTTCGCAGTGAAAATAAGATTAAGGAGGCCGATGCTGGCTTTTTAGAGCAGAAAGAAAAAACTAAACAGTCGGAATTTAACCTTAAAACAGAATGGCAAAAAACCCACGGAATTAAAGCAGAAAGTGATGCCGATATACAAAGATCAAATCAAAAAACAGAGGCAGTTAGGTTTAAAGCTCTCACCAATGCAACATCGTACATTGCAAAAGAAACAAATAACAAAATAGTTCAAATTATACACGGCATTATTAATATATTCATTGGCACAACAAGACCCATAATAACATATGCATTTATGTACTTTGTGTGGCATATATATAACACAAGCGATGTAGAAAAAGTATATATTGTCACAAGCTTACTGGAAGCTTTTGGTGCGGTTGTTTCCTTTTGGTTTTACGACAGAGGGATTAAAAGTGTTAGAGAAATTGGGATTGTAAAAAAAAAGTCCATATAGAGCGGGAAGTTGATAATGCATTTTTACAAGCAATTTGTCTAATCAAAAAATTTGAGGGATTAAGATTAAAATCTTATAAATGCTCCGCTAATGTTTGGACTATTGGGTATGGTAACACTTCTTATTTAAATGGTTTTGATGATCCTCAGAATGTTATAATTTCAAAAGAAAAAGCTGAGGAATTGATATTACATAATGCTAAAGAATACTATGATTGCGTTGTTGAAAAGGTTGGTGATGTTTGCAATTCTAACCAAATTATATCTCTGACTTCACTGTGTTTTAATATTGGCGTGAATGCTTTTTGCAGGTCAACTCTTTTGAAAGTTGCAAAGAAGAATCCTCATAATTTTCCTGAAATAGAAAAACAGTTTATGCGTTGGATTTATGCCGATGGGAGTGTTAATATGGGGCTGAGAAAAAGGAGGGAGGAGGAAGTTAAAATATATCGTGAACTTTAGTTGAAAAACCACCACACGACCTTCCCAATACTTCTTTTCTTTTTTAAAATTAACATAAGTATTATTTTTATTTGATATATAGATAGGGATTTACCAGTTATATGGTAAAATAATGTTTGATTTTTCTAAAATTTTGTTTAAGGTAACAAATATAATTGTTTTATTGCATTGCTATGGATATATCACGAATTTCCTGTGGGAAAAGCTTTCCTCAAAATATTAATGTTGTTATAGAAATTCCAGCAAATTCACCTGGTGTAAAGTACGAGTTTTGCAAAGATTCTGGCGCACTATTTGTCGATAGATTTCTGCAAACACCAATGCATTATCCTGCAAACTATGGATTTGTGCCAAATACTCTTTCTGGCGATGGCGATCCCATTGATGTTTTAGTGGTGTCGAAGTATAATCTTACCCCTGGGTCAGTCATCGAAGCAAAGCCTATTGGTGTTTTAATAACACAAGATGAAAAAGGAATGGATGAAAAAATTATTGCAGTACCTTCTAACGCTGTTAGTGCAGAGTATATCAATATTAATAATATTGATGATTTACCACAATTAACACGAGATCAAATACAGCATTTTTTTGAGCATTATAAAGATTTAGAAAGTGGAAAATTTGTAAAAGTGGAAAATTTTCTAGGTGCCGTGGAGGCGAAAGAAATTCTAGTAAAATCAATGCAAACTTAACAAGAATACATCAATATATATTTACACTAGCACGGCATCTTTAAAGCAGAGAATAAAAATATATTCTAGACCACTAAAGAACAAGGTAGGCATAACGCAAAATATCTATATCATTCTTATACTTTGTGAGTTTTACGACGGCTGTGGTAAAAGTGTATACTTTCTAAAGTAATATATTAATTTCTTTAATTAACTGCTTTTTGCTCAGTTTTTTTACCTCTTTAGAGTTTACAAACACACTTGGAGTTCCGCGTATTGATAACACCTTGCCATACTCAAACACACGGCTAGCAATACTTTTTTCATTAACATTGTTAACGCATTTTTTATCAATTTTAGTAAGAGAAAGCAATGACTCTATATATTTTTTATCTGCAAGAAGAATGCTCTGATTTTTGTATATTTGTAATATTGTCTCTATTTTATTTTTAGAACATTGCACGACCTTTGTTGCAAATAATGCACGCTTGTCTAGTGGGAATTCTTTGTGAACGAAGGAAATTTTACCACTATCAATGTATTCAAGTAGCAATGGAAAAATTTCGGTGTAAAATCTTGCACAATGTACACATGAATATGAATCAAAAACTACAACTTTAACATTTGCATTCTTATTGCCAAGAACAAGCTCTCCACTCAATGGATTCAACAACTCTTCCTTCGAGTGGAATTCTTGTGCATTACGCAAAGACACATGAAGATTTGATTTTGCAAAAACTATTAATGGCAACAATGCAATGGCAATCAATATCCTCATACTTGTAATCAATAAATTAACGCTGTGTTAAAAGATGTGATATATCTTTGCCTGTTTCTTGGTCTACGGATTTCATGCTTAATTTAATTCTATTGCCGTCATCATGAAGAACTTTTACAAACACTGAATTTCCCTCTGTGACAACATCTGAAACAGAATCAACACGGCTATCGCAAAGTTCGCTAATATGCACTAAACCTGTTTTACCACGCATAAACTCTACAATTGCACCATGTTCAATAACCTTTACTACACTACCTTTGTGTATTGATCCTACTTCTGCATCAAAAGCATGGCTTCCAACCATAGAATATGCCATATCAATCGCTTCTTGTGAATTAGAGAAAATTGATACAATACCATCATCTGCAATTTCAACTGTTGCACCAGATGTAGCACATATATCTTTAATAACACTTCCACCTTGCCCAATAACTGCACGAATTTTTTCTTTTCTAATTTGAAAAGATTTAATTTTTGGAGCAGTTTCTGCAACATTTTTTGAAGATTCAGATATAACTGCATCCATTTTATCTAAAATGAACAACCTTCCTTCTTCTGCTTGCTTTATTGCGTCACCAAGAATTTGCACAGTAATTCCGGTGATTTTAATATCCATTTGCAAAGCAGTTAAACCATTCCTTGTACCTGCAACTTTGAAATCCATATCACCAAGGTGGTCTTCATCTCCCATGATATCCGAAAGAACTGCGTAGTTATCTCCATCCTTTACAAGCCCCATAGCAATACCAGAAACAGACCCTTTAGTTGGAACTCCGCCTGACATCAATGCAAGACTTGTTCCACACACCGTTGCCATTGAAGAAGAACCATTTGATTCAAGAACTTCCGATACAACTCTTTTTGTATATGGAAAATCTTTTTTCTCTGGTAAAATATTAACAATTGCTTTTTTTGCAAGGTTTCCATGGCCAATTTCCCTTCTTCCTGGTCCCATCATACGAGCAACCTCACCCACTGAAAATCCTGGAAAATTATAATGAAGCATAAAGTCATCTTTTGAAAATGATGAAACAGAATCTAGCATTTGTTCATCAGATGAACTACCAAGCGTAAGAACCGCAAGCGCTTGTGTTTCACCTCTTGTAAACAATGCTGAACCGTGTGTCAATGCAAGTGGGCTAATATCTATTGATATTGGTCGAACTTCATTTAATTTTCTGCCATCAATACGAATTTTCTCTTTAAGTACCTTTGCACGCACATATTCTTTTTCAACACTATGAAAAGCCTTAATAATTGTAGATTTCTCAATGTCTGTTGTACTTTCTGTAACAAATTTTTCTTTTACCTTTTCTTTGGCATTTGCAAGAGCCGTTGTTCTTTCTTGCTTTGCTTTAATTGCAAAGGCAGACTGAAC
Source organism: uncultured Rickettsiales bacterium (assembly GCA_905480015.1). Lineage (GTDB taxonomy): Bacteria > Pseudomonadota > Alphaproteobacteria > Rickettsiales > Deianiraeaceae > CAJQOT01. The sequence continues at coordinate 6,914 of CAJQOT010000007.1, forward strand.
ATCTTCAAGGATGAAATCTTTTATTTCTTTGTTTATTGTGGAATTATCTTCTGTAGGTAAAACAAACCTTTCATTTGCAATAGGTTTGGAGAATTTCTCAATGAAGTTGGTTAAGTCTCCAATTGCACTAAGGCTGTACTCAATTGCTTCTATCACCTTATTATTGGGAAGTTCTTTAATTTCCGATTCTACCATTAGAATGGAGTCTTTTGTTCCAGCGACAAATATATCAAGTTTTTCTTCACTTGGTATAGAGTTAGCATTATTAATATAAAATTCATCATTTTTTATTCCCACTCTGACACCTGCAATTGTTGTGTTAATTGGAGCACCCGCAAGTTTAATGGCAGCAACGGCACCAATCATAGCAGGTATATCCGTCGCAGAGTATTCATCGTAAGACATTACTGTGCAAATCACTTGTATTTCATTGTTAAAATTTGCATCAAATAATGGGCGAATTGAACGATCAATTAAACGGGAAGTTAATACTTCTCTATCTGAAGGCTTGGCTTCTCTTTTAAGGAAACCACCTGGGATTTTACCGTTTGCATAAAATTTTTCTTGATACACAACCATCAATGGAAGGAAATCGCATGTGGAGTTTAGGTCTTTTTTATAACACACTGTACATAAAACTTGTGTTTTACCAAATGTTACCATTACGGCACCGTCTGCTTGGCGTGCCATTTTTCCAGTTTCGAGTGTTAATTGCTTTCCATGAAAATCTATTGTTTCACTCTGAATATTAAACATATCTATTATTAATTTGAATCTCTGCTTAAATAAATGCAAAGATTTTAAAAGCAAGGGGAATTATTTACACTTTATAGAAAGTTATTGCATTGTAGGCAAATTTATGGTATAATTACACATAATTAATATGTTAATATTATGCAAAATTCAAATGCGGGTGCACCACCTGTGACGCCACAAGATATAGTGGTACCAACACAAATGAAATCAGTACTACAAAAACCACTGGACTCAATAAATGGGATAGTAGGGGATAAGAGCTACATTAGCATCATACCATTACTGGAAAATTTAATAACAAAAGTATAGGTATTAGGGTATGAAGCAGGGCGCACACATACAGCAACCAATATTAGAAAACAGGATGTAACGGGTGAATCTCAAGAGAATGAGAATCATACTGCTAATGCATCTGTATGTATTGCAAAACAAGATGGTGTGGGTACTACACAATCCAAATCCAAATCCAAACAATCCACATCCAAATCCAAATCCAAACAATCCACATCCAAATCCAAACAATCCACATCCAAATCCAAATCCAAAACCACAGTCATACATACTGATGCTTCAGATAACCTGTGTTATGGCATACTTGATGCATCTACATCTCAACAACATGTTAATGATGTTTATGATGGTGTTTATGATGATTATAATGCTGATGAAACTCATACAACGAGAGGGAGTGGAGCGGATGCAGGCTATGCTGAAGTGCATTCAGACAGAGTACAATACTCACCTTCACCCTATTATCTTTTTGCTGGTGTAAAACCTCTTGCTACTACTCATGCAACATCAATCGTAGATTCTAAAGACACATCAGCCCTGACCCATCAACAGACAGAATATGCCAATACCGCAAGTAGTAACACAAATTCACAACAACAAGAGGCAAGACGATCAATGTCAATCACACAAAATGGTGATAGCTATCTTTCTTCACAACAACACACTAATGCAAGCAGTAATCTTTCATTATTATCATATACATCACAGCTCCAACACATACCTTTAGGGCAAACAGCACACTTGATAAACACACAAGGCAAAGTCACCCATATGGCTACACTTTTTTAATACTTATATTTTCTTGACAATATACGATGTCCATCTTTTCTCGATGGACATCAGTTTTTATGCTTCAAATAATGCAACAAAAAAATATACATCAAAATCTTGCAAATGCTATTCGAGTACTATCCGTTGAGATGGTATCCCGTGCAAATTCTGGACACCCCGGTATGCCTCTTGGGGCAGCAGACATTGCAACTGTACTGTTTTCAAAAATTTTGCGTTTTTCTCCTCAAAATCCAAAATGGCTTAATAGAGACCGCTTCGTACTTTCAGCAGGGCACGCTTCAGCACTTCTTTATTCATTGTTATACTTAACGGGCTATGAAGACTGCACACTTGATGAGCTCAAAAACTTTAGACAACTCCATTCTAAAACTGCTGGACACCCAGAATATGGATTTCTTTCTGGCATTGAAACAACAACGGGCCCGCTTGGGCAGGGCATTGCAAACGCAGTTGGAATGGCAATTGCCGAAAGAAAGCTTCATAATGAATTTAGTGATTTGATTGATTACAAAACATATTGCTTATGCGGTGATGGGTGTATTATGGAAGGCATTGCATTGGAATCTTTACAGATTGCAGGGCATTTGGGGCTTTCAAACTTTGTACTAATTTACGATAAAAACAACATAACAATTGATGGAGATCTTTCAATGACATCATCCGTTGATTACCCAAAAATGCTTGAATCCTTTGGATTTAATGTTTTAGAGTGCGATGGGCACAATTCCGAAGCAATTGAAGAAGTGCTTTTAAATTCTCAAAATACAAATAAACCAACTGCCATTATTGCAACGACAAAAATTGGATTTGGTAGCACAAAAGAAGGGAGTGCAAAAGCTCATGGTTCACCACTTAGTAAAGAAGAGATTGTACATCTAAAGCAAACACTTAGCGTTAATTATGACATAAACACAATCCCACAAGACACTCTATCTTCTTGGCGTAAAATTGGGCAAAAAGGAGACAATGCATTTAAAAAATGGAACGCAGATGTTTCTGAATCAGGCAAAAAAAATCTTATAGAAAGCTTTGCAAAAAGAAATTACAAAATAGAGATCGGCAATGCAATTAATAAAGTAAAAGAAAAATTTCTTAAAGAAAAACCTCAATCTGCAACTCGTGTTCTTTCAGGGTCAGTATTGGAAGAGCTTTCAAATTTACCTTTTGTAATAGGAGGTTCCGCCGATTTATCAGGTTCGAACAATACAAAGTCTGCAAGAAATTCTTTGATAACCAAGGGAAGTTTTAGCGGCAACTATATTGCATATGGCGTGCGTGAACATGCAATGGCGGGGATTATGAATGGTCTTGCACTTTCTGGGTTTCTTCCATTTGGTGGAACATTTCTTGTTTTTTCAGACTACATGCGAAATTCAATCCGTCTTTCCGCATTAATGCAAGCGAAGGTTTTTTATATTATGACTCATGATTCCATTGGTTTAGGAGAAGATGGACCTACACACCAGCCCGTAGAACATTTAGCATCACTGCGTGCAATTCCAAATCTCAATGTTTTTCGCCCTTGCGATGCCATTGAAACCGCAAATTGTTTTGCTATGGCGAACGAACTTGACGGACCTGCGCTTTTTGCATTAAGCAGGCAAAATCTTCCACTTGTAAGCACAGAATTCAATAAAAATACCGTTCAATATGGTGGATACATCATTCATGATTGTCAAAAACCAGAGTACACAATCATTGCAACAGGGTCAGAGGTTTCCCTTGCTATTGAAGTTGCTAAAACATCAACAAAAAACATCAGAGTTGTTTCAGTTCCATGTTTAGAGATATTTCGTAGGCAATCAAATGAATATATTGAAAAAACACTTGGAAATACAACGCGTATATTTATTGAGGCCGCAGCTATTAATTCATTCTATGGTTTATTACGAGCAGAAGACTTGCATTTTACCGTCGACACATTTGGTAACTCTGGAAAAGCTTTAGATGTTTATAGTTACTTTGGAATAACGGTAGAAAATATTTTACTTAAAATATAAGTGTAAGTATTATGCCCTCATAATGGGTAAAAAATATTCATAACATTCCATATTCTCTTGACTTTCTCAATCCAAAGTTTAGTTTGTATTTGGTTGATGGTGCTAGACACACTTTGTGACCAATATTTGTCCTAATTTCAATCAGAAAAGGGCTCCTGTTTTGTCAGGAGTTCATCTGAATAAGATGTCTTTTGATGTCCAATAGGGTGAGCACTAGTTACAAGGTGTGTCTAAACTCCTGACGCCATTTGTAATTTAATTTATCACAAATGGAAACAGAAAATGAAATTTATATAAAACAGCTTCAAGAATTAGTTTGGCACTTTTCTTCTATTGCGGAGGAGTCTAGAAGGGAGTTTATTATTGGTCTTGTAAAAGCAATTGCAAAAAAATATTCCTTGAAACATTAAAATACTCCATATTATTAACAGTAATATACTTTTAGGGAAATATGTCAATATTAAGTGATAGTGAAATTGTACAAAAATGCACAAAAGAAGAAATGATATCGCCATTTTCAAAAAATCAAGTTCGTGAGGTAAACGGTGAAAAAATTATTTCCTACGGCACTTCTTCATATGGATACGATGCACGCGTTGCAGATGAATTCAAAATTTTTACAAATATTAACTCTTCAATTATTGACCCAAAAAACTTTCAAACAAATTCATTTGTTGACATCAAAACTGATATTTGTATCATTCCACCAAATTCATTTGCATTAGCTAGAACTGTTGAGAAGTTTAAAATTCCAAAGGACGTTCTTGTTGTGTGCGTTGGCAAGTCCACTTATGCCCGCTGTGGGATTATTGTCAATGTCACCCCTCTTGAGCCAGAGTGGGAAGGCTATGTCACTTTAGAATTTTCCAATACAACGCCACTTCCTGCAAAAATTTATGCAAACGAAGGTGCGTGTCAGTTTTTATTTTTTAAAGCAAATATTGAATGTACAACTTCTTATAAGGATCGTCAAGGTAAATACCAAAACCAAACAGGGGTAACAATACCTACGGTGTAACTAATGCACCTTTTCAATTTTTAAAGTTTTAATATAAAAAAAAATATTCAATACCCTATGAGTAGTGAGCAAATTACACTAAATAATTTATTACACGCACATAATTAGTTGTATGCATTGCACCCCAACAAAGCCAAATGTTTAGTATCATAAGCAACATAACATAAACATGCCCAAGAGTAATTTTTTTCGAAATTGGTTGGCGTTCAAGGCAAAAGCCAAATAGTTTCCTATCACATTGGCGAAGAATGTAGGGCAAAACTGCTCCATTTTCATTGGTGAATACATTCAAACATCTACTAAAAAAATCATCATTTCCTGCGTCAATTTTCTTAAAATCTTCCATTGAAAGCTCTTTTGTACCTTTTGCTATATTGTTTTGAATATAGCTTTTATTAATGAAAAACTCACTATTGAACAGTGGCACTATTGTAAATTTTCTCCTTTCTTCTGCGGTTGTGTACAACCCTTCCTTTATTAGCGTGAGATTATCAACATTGATAGAGCTAAACATCATATTATAATAATACATTATACCATAATAATCCTGTTGCAATTCTACATTTCTTGTGTCCATTTTGAAATTTTTAAAGGATTCTATCATCATCCGCCTCTCCCACCAGAAGTAATTTACTACATCTGAAATAATGGGCGTACGTTCAAGGAGGTCTATAAATTTTACTGCCACAAGCAAGCGAGCCACCCCCGTTGCCAGCAAAATAATTTCTAAAAATAAAAAAAACGGATGGTTTTCGCCAATGGAATAGTTCCAGAATGACCCATTAAGGTGGTGAAATACCCAAGTGTGCGTGACCGAAAGACAAATTATAAAAAGCCACCAGTTTTTACGATGGGTATTTTCAAGAAATTCTAAAATTTTATCCATTTCAAATATACATGAAGATACAAACCATAAAATAAGCGTTTATATTTTCAAGTCAATAAACAAAAAACTTGATTTCCATACAATTACTTACACTACATAATAGAATTTTTACCAAGCAAATGTCTATAATTTCACGCAGAGTGCAAAAAATGAAACCCTCCCCTACCCTTGCCGTTACCGCAAAAGCAAATGAATTAAAAGCACAAGGTAAGAAAATTATAAGCCTTTCTGTTGGCGAACCTGACTTTGACACTCCAATTGAAGCAAAAAACGGGGGAATTAAAGCAATAAACGATGGCAAAACAAAATATACTACTGTGGATGGCACACTCGCCTTAAAAAAAGCAATTTGTAAAAAATTCAAAGAAGAGAATAATATTGAATACGAACCTTCTGAAATAACAGTTGGTTGCGGGGCGAAGCATGTATTGTTTAATACTTTTATTTCAACAATTAATGAAGGAGATGAGGTAATTATTCCAGCACCTTATTGGGTTTCTTATCCAGATATTGTCGAACTTTTTGATGGCAAAGCCGTCATTGTCAAAACAACATTTGCTAACAACTTCAAACTTACTGCTGAAGAATTAAAAAATGCTATTACACCACAAACAAAATGGGTAATACTAAATTCCCCGTCAAACCCAACGGGTGAAGTCTATACAAAAGATGAGCTTTTGGACATTGGTCAAGTGATTGAAGATAATCCTCATGTTTATGTATTAAGTGATGACATTTATGAACATCTTGTATTTGATGTCAAATTTTATACTCTTGCGGAACTTTTTCCCAATTTACAGAATAGAATTCTTACGGTTAATGGAGTTTCAAAAGGCTACGCAATGACAGGATGGCGTATAGGGTACGCAGGCATTAAAAATGCAACATTAATTAAGGCCATTGCAAATGTGCAGTCTCAATCCACTACAAACCCCTCGTCAATTAGTCAGGAAGCTGCTATTTTTGCTTTACTTGAATGTAAAGATTTTCGCAATAAATCAGTGCCAGTTTTTCAAAAAAGAAGAGATTACGTTTTTAAAAGATTAACAGCAATTAATGGAGTAGAGGCAAAACTTCCATCGGGTGCATTTTATATTTTTTTCTCTGTACAAAAATTAATTGGCAAGAAAACCCAAAATGGGGTAGAATTACACTCTTCCGAAGACATTACAAAATATTTACTTGAAGATGCAGAGGTTGCATGTGTTCACGGTGAAGCATTTGGTTTTAATGGGTTTATAAGAATTTCCTACGCAACAAGCGAAAGTATTCTTAAAGATGCAATGGATAGAATTGAAACATCGTTGAATAGTTTAAGATAAGACTTCGTGTTGTTTGCCGCGATGTAAACACATAAAATCTAGACAATAAAGCATTTAATTAATAACATTCATTACATATAAACAAGGTGGGAAGGCAATTAAATGAAAAGCAGAGCATTGTATTGCATCAGCTTCTGGATAATAAAAAAAGATTCTTTAAAGCACCGCAGTCTTTTTATATCCATGGAAACGCAGGATGTGGTAAAACTACCATTATGGAAGAATATTTGTGGGTTTTGTCACAAAAAAACTACATAATCAACCAATTTCTATGCACTTTCATGATTACATCCTTGATGTATCAAAGCTCTTAACAAAAAACTCACCACAAAAAGTTGCAAAATCAATTACAAAAAAAACTAGTATTTTATGTTTTGACGAGTTTTTTATCGACGCTATTGCAGATGCAAAAATCCTCTATGATATTCTTTTAGAATTGGTTAAACTGGGCATGACTATTGTTTTAACATCAAATTTTGCACCAAATAATTTATACAAAGAAGGATTTAACAGAGAAATAATATTCCCACAGTTTTCAGACTTTCTTTATGAGAAAATGAATGTTATTGATATGGCATCACAAATAGATTACCGCACACAAGGCGAGAAAAAGAAGAAGGAAATTGCATTTAAAACCTTACTTTCCTTTGAAAATGCTTTCAAAATTAAGGTAATATCTAAAAAATTATTAATACATGTAGATACAAACCACACTGTACAAATTGCTGGAACTTTTACAAATGGCGTGATAGTAAATTACGACGATATCTTTAAAACACATACAAGCATTAAAGATTACCGACATCTTGCAAGAACTTTTACACATATTCATATTTCTATTATGAATACATTCAACAAAGAAAATGAAGATGAAGCTATCAGATTTCGTAACTTTATTGATATTTTATACACAAGGGGAATGATTTGCTCTTTTGACGGCGTTGAAAATGTTACTTTCTTTTCAAAAGATATGCTTGAAAATATTACCTTTACAAGGTGTCAAAGTAGAGTTTATGAAATGCAAACGGTCGATTATATCTCCTCACAAGAGAAAATTTTTAAAAGAAACCTGACAATTCAGTCTGCTAGATCATTTGAAGAATTATTTCAAGATATGCTATAATAGCTAATGGGATGATACTGCAATAAAAGACTTTGCAAAAAATTATCTAATAAATGGTATATCAAAGTAATTGACTATATAAAAACACACTCAAACAATACATTGTAACTGATTAAATATAATGTTTGCAAAAGTTAAAGCAGTGTCTTTTGTTGGGCTTGAAGTAAAAGAAATAGAAGTTCAAGTTCATATTACCCGTGGAATGCCAATGTTTTCAATTGTTGGTCTTGCAAATAAATCAGTTTCCGAAGCAAAAGAAAGAGTGCGTTCCGCAATAGCATCATCAGGGTTTCAATTTCCACAAAGTCGTATAACAATTAACCTTGCACCGGCAGATACAGTTAAAGATGGTAGCCATTACGACTTACCAATCGCAGTTGGCATTCTTACTAGTATGGGCATTATTAACCAACAAGATATTGACAACAGAATTATTATTGGAGAGCTATCCCTTGATGGAAACCTTAATAAAATTGGCGGGTTATTACCAACAGCACTTTTTGCACAACAAAAAAAATATGGCATTGTTTGTCCATTTGACTGTGCAAATGAAGGAATGTTTGTTAGCAGTGATATTGAAATTACCCCAGCAAAAAGTTTAAGCAATTTGATTTCAATTTTACAAAAATACGAAGACAAAATAATGCCAGAGCCTTTACAAATTCAAAATGAAAATATCTCCTTTGGAGATTTTAGCGATGTTAAAGGGCAAGAACATGCAAAGCGAGCCCTTGAAATAGCAGCCTCAGGCGGGCACCATGTTTTAATGAAAGGTATGCCAGGCTCCGGTAAGTCAATGCTTGCCCAACGAATGATTACCATAATGCCAGATCTCACAATTGACGATATGCTAGAAGTAGGAACGGTTAATTCTATTTCAAACTCATTAAAAGACTTTACACTTTCTACGCAAACTCCTTTTCGTTCACCACATCATTCTGCATCTACCCCATCAATTGTCGGCGGAGGCAAAAAAGCTAAACCTGGAGAAATCACCCTTGCACACAAAGGAATTTTATTTTTAGATGAATTTGCCGAATATCCATCTAATGTTCTAGAATCACTCCGCCAGCCAATAGAAACAAAATATATTACTATTTCACGGGCAGAAAGCCACATTACATACCCTGCGGATTTTCAACTTATTGCAGCAATGAACCCATGCAAGTGCGGATATTTGGGCGATGTCAAAAGGGAATGTAGTAAAGCACCACTGTGTGCGGAAGATTACACTCGTAAAATATCAGGACCTATTATGGAAAGAATTGATATTCATATTATTATCAACCCTATAACAGCCAATATTTTTGAAAAAGAAACAAAAACTATAGAAACATCTGATCAAATTAAACAGCGTGTTATCAAGGCAAGAAATATACAACACAAAAGGCTTGGAAAAGTGAATTCAAACATGATAGGATCTGATATTGAAAATTTCTGCACTCTAACATTGGAATGCGAAAAAATCATTCAAAAGGCAATGGAAAAGTTTGGTCTTTCAATTCGCCAATATCATAAAATTTTAAAAGTCTCACGCACAATTGCAGACCTTGCACAATGCGAAGACATTCAAAAAGCTCACTTAATGGAAGCCCTTAGTTACCGTTAAATCTAAAGATAATTATAAAACGATGATTAACACACAGGTAAAACGCAATGAGTATTTAATAATAGACATTTCAGTTTACCTTCGTTAAAAGATATTATCTTAATGTAATATAGAATTTAAAATTTTCTAAAAACTATTTAATGTTTTTTTTCATTTATGAAGCCAAATCATGTAGCAATTATAATGGATGGCAATCGTCGATGGGCAACCACTAATAACAAACAGCACAACGCTGGGCATCGTGCTGGTGCAAAATCTTTAATGCAATTGTGTAACAATTTCTACCGTTATAATATCAAGTGGTTAACAGTCTACGCTTTTTCAAACGAAAATGGTAGAAGGTCAGATATTGAAAAACAACGGCTTTTTTCAATGCTTGAAGAATACCTTGATGGAGATATTAAAAAATTGCAGGAAAAGCAAATAAAGGTACAATTTATAGGTGATTTCTCTATTTTTTCCATAGAAACGCAAGAAAAAATACTTAATATTAACAATTTTATTGTTCACAACTCACATTACACCCTAACAGTCGCACTTAATTATGGTGGAAGGCAAGAAATTTGCTACGCAGCTTCTACCACAAATGGATTATTGACAGAGAAAGAATTTCAAACGCGTCTTTATAGCAATATACCAGATGTAGATTTATTAATAAGAACCGGTGGAATGCAAAGGATTAGCAATTTTTTACTTTGGCAAATCACTTATGCGGAGTTATATTTCACACAATGTTTATGGCCAGATTTTAACCACAATGAATTTGAAAATGCTCTTGAATTTTATAGTATACAAAAGCGTAATTTTGGAGCCTAATTGAATTCACTAGAAATTAATTGTATATATTTTGGGTGAGATTCCTTCGTAGATATTCTTTGTATTTGACCTTTCTGCAATTGATAGTAGGCGTTTCTCATGACGGGGTATGGGTCAATAGAATGATTAAGTGCATCGCTAATGATATCCATATTTGCATGCGTGGCACTAATAATATTGGCAAATGTTAAGGAAATCATTTGATTAGCATAGCCATTGTCGCGAAATATATCATAAAATTCACCAGTTTGATACCAGTTTGCTAAACTAAATATATTACCAAACCCCATAGGTAATACCAAATACGGCAAGGGCTTCTTGTAGTAATATTGTGCGACATCATCAAGACCTATATATTCTTGCTTGCCAGAATACTGTGCGTGTAAATCAAAAAAACCAGCAATGCCAAAAATAGTATTAAAAATAAAGCGTGATACCGAATGAAAACTAATAGATTTATGTGGCAAAAGTAAGGCTGTAAGTGCATTGACTGGCTCCGATGCATTTTGTGATATATTCCTAATGTGTGGATGTAACATGCTTGGGACTGCGTAATCGTACATTTTTGCAATTGGTAGTATCACAAAATTAGTGCCGACCTTCATTGCTTTGAAGGAAATTCTATTTATTATTTCAAATGGGTCGTAGTAATGTTTTTGAGACATTTGCGCTTGATTGTCATTTTCAAAAAAGTCATCTTCTGCATTTACAGTGATGTGAAATATAAAAAAGATAAATAGCCATTTCATAATTCTTGCATAATTTGATTAATTTGCGCTCTTTCTGCTTCCAATGTAGAAAGAGATAGTGCTTTTTTAAAGTACTTGATTGCTTTCTTATGATTTCTTTGATGTATGGCAATATCCGCAAGACCAAGTATTGGTGCTGTCAACTTATTGCGTACAATGTGGGCAATATTGTAGCGTAGCTTTGCATCAAAAATATTGTTGTTTTCAAGGTGATATACAGCAAGGTGCATGTTAGATGTGTATAAATCTTTACGAAAGAAGTTCGCAGTTCTTATATAAAGCATTGCCCTTGATGATCCGTCCATCAAAAGATCTCGAAATGAAAAGACTGTATCTTTGACATTTGATAGCGGAGTATAGCAACTTATATTTATAAACCGCCATTTGCTTGGCTTTTTACTTCTTTTGAATAGAGGCATGATAATTTTTAATATTTTCAATGTATTCTACGGCAAAGTCCGTGTTACCATCAGGTTCAATGTTTTCCAACTTTAAAGCAAGCTTATTGAAAAGATAAAATGTATATTGCTCACGAAAGAAAATAAATTTATTATTGATAAAATCCTGTGTTAAATTATAAGATTTCTTATAGATTTTTCTGTCTAATAAATTTTTGACATAAATATATGTAATAACATCGTTACTGGGATTTGCCTTGTACAGCCTAGATATCAAGAGATTTTTTCTCCATTGTGCACGACCATCAATTAATGCAAAAAATAATGGTATCACTTTTCCACATTGGTAATGTTTAAAAGTTTTAAGAAACGCACGCGTTCTTTTAAGCTTGAGAAGTATGAACAAATGTTGAAAGAGTATTTTATTACTATTTTGATAATTATTCATAGTTAATTGCAATGCCTCCTTGAATTTGTTTTCTTTACGCATTATTTTAATACGCATTAAAAGGTTTTTCTCTTCTTTTTTTGCCTTTGTGAAAAAACGCATTGGCAGAAGGATGATATCCTGTAGAAAGAAGCCTTTTGATATTATGATGTATAATATTTGTATAATTTTAAATGCCAAGATAGAAGTTATCGCTGTGGAAATAATTAATGCATTTTGTGTTGTATAAAATATTAAATCTTTATAATATAGAGCAATAGGGAAATTTTGCGTAAACAGAGGCGTAAGAATGGACATAAAAATAAGTAATATTATGAGAAATGTGATATTACGAATGTATGCTACCATTACTTAAAGTATTATATAATATACTTGAAATTACTAAAAGTGTTTTATAAAGTCAAGCTTTTAATGGGTGTATTAATTTGTATTCAATGTTGATATTCTAATAACCAATTTCCTTATTTAGAATTTTGTTATTAACAAATTGAATAAAATCCTCCATACTCATTTGTGAGTTTTTATCACTTCCAATAGTTCTAATAGATAGAAAATTTTCATCCATTTCTTTTTGTCCAATTGTAATAATATATGGAACTTTTTGGTTTGAATGTTTGCGTATTTTGTAGGAAATTTTATCGTCTGTTGTATCACATTCAGCAATTATGCCAGTTTTTTGAAGGAGTTCCATAACATACTTTGTATGAGTGTTGTATTTTTCTGAAATTGAACATACTACTGCATGAACTGGTGCAATCCATAATGGTAACTTGCCTGAAAAGTTTTCAATTAAAATTCCAATGAACCTTTCAAACGAACCGAGTATTGCTCTGTGTAAAATAACTGCGTGCTTCTTGTTGCCATCTTGTGTAACATACTGTGCATTGAGGCGTTCTGGCAGGACAAAATCTAATTGTATTGTTCCGCATTGCCATTTCCTGCCAATGGCATCTGTTAATTGAAATTCTAATTTAGGACCATAAAATGCTCCCTCACCCTCTAGTGTTTCAAATTCATACCCTGCAAGTTTTGTTGCTTCAGCAAGCCCTTTTTCTGCTTTATCCCAAGTTTCGTCTGTGCCTGCTCGCTTTTCTGGGCGTGTCGAAAGCTTAATTTCCACGCTTTTAAAACCAAAATCATGGTAAACTTCATGGAGGAAAACACAAAAGTTTTTTACTTCATCTATAATTTGTTCTTCTGTGCAAAAAATGTGAGCGTCGTCTTGTGTAAAGGCACGCACACGCATAATTCCGTGTAAAGCACCTGATGGCTCATTACGGTGGCACGAACCAAATTCCGCCATACGAATTGGTAAATCTTTATAAGATTTCAACCCTTGATTAAAAATTTCAATGTGAGCGGGGCAGTTCATTGGTTTAATTGCAAATGTGTCTTTTTCGCCTTTAAAAATGAACATATTTTCTTGGTATTTCTCCCAATGACCAGACTTCTCCCAAAGCTCACGGTTAATTAACTGTGGAGTTTGCACTTCTTCATAGCCGTAATTTTCCTGTTTTAGGCGAATATATTCTTGAATTGTACGGTAAACAAACCAACCGTTTTTATGCCAAAAAATTGAACCAACAGCCTCTTCTGAAATATGAAACAATGAAAGTTCCTTCCCCAATTTGCGGTGGTCTCGTTTTTCTGCCTCTTCCACCATTGTAAGGTAGTCCAGCAGTTCTTGTTTTTTAAAAAACGCCGTCCCTGTTATGCGTTGTAGGGTTATTGGTTTTGAGGTATATAAGCTACTTATTCTCAAACGAGCTTTACTGAAAGATTGAGATTCTATACTCCGAGTAAGCTTGTCATCACGTGCTAACATACTCCAGAAGTCCTTGAGACTAGTTTTTAATGGAGGTTTATCAACGGTATGTATGACAATTCTATCACCTAAAGAATCATCAAATACTGTTGGTTTGTCACGACTATACCCATTTTTTTTAGCATCTTCGTAACAATCTACAAGATTGTTTTTACCTGTGCCACTCTCTAACACTCTACCATGACAATTGCACTTTTGCCATACAAATTGGCTGGTATTATGCTCAAACACAAATATAAACCTCCAAGTTGTTGCATCGCCACGCCAATAAGAACCGCTTACTTTTAGCAATTTAAAATGACGCAAAAACTTTGTGTTAATGTAATGAGGCCCTTTGCAGAGGTCTGTAAAATTGCCTTGTGTGTAAAGGGAAATATCTTCTCCTTTGGGAATTATGTCGTTAATAATTTGAGCCTTAAACGGCTCGTTTATAGAATTAAAGTAGTCAATTGCTTCTTGTTTTGGCTTAACTTTCCTAGTAATTTCCAAATTTTTAGAAGCAAGTTCTAGCATTTTCTTCTCAATTTTAGGTAAATCTTCTTTAGAAAAAGGTTTTTCACGGCGAAAATCATAAAAAAATTCCTCGCTAGATTTCTCCGACTTTCCCGATGTACCAAAAATTACCTCTGTTTCTGGAAATAACTCCTTCACTGCTTGTGCAAGCAAATGTTCGCAGTCGTGTCTTAATGTTTGTAGTGCTTCTATTGCTTTTGTGGTAATAATTTCAACAGTAGCGTTTTTGTTAATTGGTGTATTGATATCGCATATTTCCCCATCAATTTTTGCAATAACTGAATCTTTCACAAGGGACGAAGATATTCCTTCTGCAATTTCAAACGGAGTAATTCCACTTTGATATTCCTTAACATTACCATTCGGCAATTGAATCGTAACCATCTCATTTTATAATTTATCTTTCAATGTTTATAGTTATAGAAAATTCAAGAAAAAACTTGACAATTCTATAGTAACAGCACATATATTGTGTGCGGAGTGGAGCAGCCCGGTAGCTTGCTAGGCTCATAACCTAGAGGTCGCAGGTTCGAATCCTGCCTCCGCAACCAAATTGAAGGGGAGATTTGCAAAAATTAATACTGCTTCAAAAACACAATATGTTCAAAAGGTTTCGTTCTATCTCAGGTGATATCCAAAGTACACGACACCTTGCCGCAGATCACCTACCATGTGCAACTAAAGCTTTACCTTCGCAAAAGTTAGTTTACTACTCAAATATAAAAAAAATTCCACTACATATTATTATACTTTTATGTACTTTTGCATTTATAGGTTTAATGAATATGTATTCCATTTCCCTGACAAAATCTCCAATATATTTTCAAAAGTTTCTAATATTTTGGGTGATATCCATTGTTCCACTGGTTACCATACCAATAATTAATTTAAGATATTTCATAAAATTTTCTTACATAGTATATATAGCCTCGGTGCTGTTGCTTGTGGCCGTTCTATTAGCTGGTGATACATCAATGGGGGCAAGAAGGTGGATAGATATTGGTTTTAGATTTCAACCTTCAGAGCTTGCAAAGGTTGCGGTTATTATAGTGATTGCGAGATATTATCATTTCATGCGAACATTTTCTATGTACAACCTTATACACACGGGCGTTATTTGTCTTTTTGTGACCATACCCTCTGCATTAATTATAATACAACCAGATTTAGGTTCTGCATTGGTTGTCGTATTTATTGCATGTATAATGATTTTTGCAAATGGTATTAAATGGAGGTGGATTATTTTAATGATTATAGGGTTTTCATTGACGGCACCAATTGTATGGAATAACTTGCATGGGTATCAAAAAAATAGAATTTTAACATTTATCAACCCTGAAAGAGACCCATACGGTGCAGGTTACAATGTAATACAATCAAAAATCGCAATAGGCTCTGGTGGTTTTATTGGAAAGGGTTACACTGAAAACGATCAAAGTTCGTTAAAGTTCCTACCAGAAAATCAAACAGACTTTGCTTTTACTGTTTTTGCAGAAGAGTTTGGCTTTGTAGGTTCGGTTGTGTTACTTTTGCTTTTCTTATACTTAATTTTGTATGGAATGCTTGTTTCACAAAGGTCGGATAGTTATTTTGGGAAAATGTTTGCACTTGGTATAACGTCGCTTTTATTTTTACATATATGCATTAATCTTATGATGATTATGGGACTGTTGCCCGTTGTTGGAATACCATTGCCATTTATTTCATATGGTGGTAGTTCGTTGTTATTGTGTGTTTCGTGCGTTGCAGTACTGATGAACATCGACATTAATCGCAATATAGTTATTCAGTCCAGTGTTAGCACATACATGTTGAAGTAGTTCAATGTACCAATGAAAGGCTGATTGTGATAAAAATCGTATTTTTTTATTAAAATATTTTGCCTCTAAAGCATAGGTGCTAGTTGAGTGTAGATGCTATAGTAGTATTTTTAAAATAAAAACTTGTTTTCTTATTTTTGCTGGCGATTATATAGTCTAATTAATAAATAATCACATGACCACATCAGTGGTGTTGCTCATTACACTTGCTGTAATGGTGCTAATCATCAAGAAGTAGTACACTTCATATAGTTTTTAAGGCTAACTTAGTACCTTAGTAACTAATTTCTTTTCGTGGAGTGTTAACGCACTCCCGAAGGAATTTAACCTTATGGAATAATATAGAATATGTTGTTTTTGTTTTGTCAAGTAAAAAAGTAAAGTAAACTTTATATTTTTTACACGAATGCTTGCTTTACAAGGCAAATACTTAATATTTATTTAATCACACTTCTTACCAGCCAAGCAAAAGTTGATACTTGACATTTCCCCCACTATAATATTTTATTAACAAAAGTTAGTTTTCAAAAATGCAAAAACTTGCAAGGGAAATTTTAGAAACACAAAAAGCAGGGGTAGAGGCTCTTACGCAAATTATTGACTCTAACCTTGAAAATGTAATTGATTTAATTGCAAAATGTAAAGGGCATGTGGTGTTTTTTGGTATTGGCAAAAGTGGAAACATTGCAGTGAAAATTGCCTCCAGTATGTCTTCCCTTGGTATTCCATCTTTTTTTGTTGACCCATCAAACGCAGGACATGGAGACATCGGCATGCTCACAAAACAAGATATTGCAATCGTCATTTCTAAATCTGGTGAAAGTGCAGATATTATGTCCGTGCTAAATTATTGCTTTGAAAACAAAATTCAAACAGTTGCAATTACACGAAATACAAAGTCCGCAATTGCACAAAATGCCAATTATTCTTTGGTAATTCCACAATCTAAGGAGTCCCATCCTTTTAACGCACCAACAACATCTACAACGCAAACACTGGTATTGGGCGATATTCTAACCGCCTGTGCTTCTTATACAAAAAACTTCACAAAAGAACAGTATGCAAAGCTTCACCCTAGCGGAAACCTTGGCATGAAAATTGCCAAAGTGAAAACAATTATTAATCATCAATTTTGTGCTGTTGATAGAAATACCAACGCTTTAGAGGTGCTACAAAAGATGACAGAACATTCTAACGGTTTTGTATGCGTGTTAAATGAAGATAAAACTCTACACGGAATTATAACAGATGGAGATGTTCGTCGATATATTTTACAACATCGAGAAATTTGCAATGTTAATGCTGTAAGTTTTTGCAATAAAAATCCAAAATCAGCCAAAGAAAACGACTATATTATCGATGTAGTAAATATTATTACACAATATAGAATTGGTTGCGTAATTATAGTTGACGAGGACAATCTTCCAGTAGGGTTCGTTGCAAGAAATCAATTTAATATATAACTCAATATAACTCAGTATGCAAAAAACAATTCAAAACCTTATTGAAAAATCATTGGAGATTTTTGATATTAAAACTTTTGAAGTTTCCGTTAAAAATGTGTCACAAAGGCATGCAGATCATTTTGAAGGCAATGGAGAAAGTCATTTTAATGTAAATGTTAAATCAAATGAATTGACGCTAAAAAAACCATTAGAAAGACACCGTGTATTAAATAATGCAGTCGCACATCTTCTTAATTCTGAAAAGGTACACGCCATTTCATTTAAAGTGAATAACTAGATATGCTTTTGTGAAAGCTCTTCTTTAAGCTTGGATAAATCCCGCTGAATGTTTTGCATCGCCTCTTTAAGTCGTGTTGTTTGCTTTGTTTTGTTACTTATAATACCCTCTACTGTATTTTCAAAATCTTTTATTGCTTTTTGAATTGACAGATCATATTTTGATAAATCCATAAATAAACATTAACTATCAATTCATCTACAATGAAAACGAAAATAAATCAAGAAATAATATCTGGAATTGTAAAGGCTAGCCAACAGGCAGCTATTAATGCTTTTGCATTTATTGGCACAGGTTTAAAAAATGAAGCCGATGGTGCTGCGGTTAAAGGAATGAGGGACGTTCTCAATAAAGTTGACTTCCGTGGAAGAGTTGTAATTGGCGAAGGTGAAAAAGATAAAGCTCCAATGTTATACCGTGGCGAGGAACTTGGAAAGTGTAGCGTTGTTGAATTTGATATTGCAGTTGACCCACTTGAAGGGACGAATCTTTGTGCAGATGATTTGCCAAATTCCCTAACAACCTTGGCAATTGCTCCAAAGGGTAGCCTTTTAGATGCACAAGAGTTTTATATGGAAAAACTTGCCGCAGCTGAAGTTTTTGATAATGATGTATTGTCGTTAGACAATTCAATCGAAGAAAACATTGCAAATCTTTCACAATACAAAGACAAGAAAATTTCTGAAATTGTGGTAACAGTTTTAGATCGCCCTCGCCATAAAGACTTAATCTCTCGCATTAGAAACTTTGGGGCAAAGGTTGCATTAATTTCCGATGGAGACATATACGGAGTTCTATCAACACATGAAATGTTTGGAACTTCTGACTTGTACGCAGGGCAAGGTGGAGCACCAGAGGGCGTTCTTTCTGCGGTTGCAATTAAGGCTCTTGGTGGGTTTATGGAAGGCAGAATTATAACGGAAGGCAAAAACAACCCTACTCTTTCAATTGATGACATGGTAAAAACAAATGGAGTGTTTGTTGCAACAGGTGTTACTGGCAAAGGTTTTTTAGAAAGGGTTGAGGAAATTGCGGAAGGTAAGTATTTTACAGAGTCTGTGATTATTTCACAAAATGGTGTGCAATTTGTCGAAAACTACGAAGTGTGAGTGGATATCTAGCTGATAAAAAATATTTTTTTTGAAATACCCTATGAGTAGTGAGCAAAAAATGCAATAAACTGAAAAATATTCAACCGTATTTTAAATATTATAATACATTATTTACAATAGATAAATAACATTTGCAATATTATTTATATGCAATATATAACTTTCACACACCTTAAAATTGAGTTTTTTTATGGTGTTTTAATGTTTACTCAAATAATTAATTGTTTTTTTATGTCTAAAGCTAAATTTCTAAGTTCTACAAAAAGTGCTTTAAAATCTACCGCGACTGTTGCCGTTGCCGTTGTTGCAACTGCTGGTCTTTCTGCTTGTGCTGGTGGTATGCACACTTGCATGGGAAAAGGTAAAAGTTCTTGTAACTCTACCGTAAAAGAAGGAAAGTCAAATTGTTGTTCTTCTGGAAAAGAATGCAAAATGGGTTGTTCTTCAAAAATGAAGGAAGGAAAAACACATTGCTCATCTTCCAAGAAGTAAGGCATTTTAACATAATTATGGTGGGAAAAATGTTTGGTTTAGGGCTAAGGCATCCTCACCATAATTATGTGTTACAAAATAAACCAAAAGTAGACTTCCTTGAAGTACATACTGAAAATTTTATTGCCGAAGGCGGTGCTTCTTTAGACTTCCTTGAGAAAATATCAGATCTTTATAAATTAAGCTTTCATTGTGTTGGTATATCTTTAGGGTCTAGCAATGGATTGGACGCTCAACACTTACAAAGTACAAAAAACCTCCTTGATACATTCAAGCCCTTCTTATTTTCAGACCACCTTTCATGGAGTAACTCACCCAGCCAAGGACTTTCAAACGACTTACTACCCATTTCATATACACAAAAGTCTTTAGATAACTTTTGCCAAAATGTGAACCAAGCTCAAGATTACTTTGGAAGAAAAATACTTATAGAAAACCCATCCGCTTATTTAGAATATCACGAAAGTGATATATCTGAAGTAGATTTTATAAACGAATTAGCCAACAAAACAGACTGTGACATTCTTTTAGACATCAACAATGTTTATGTTAGTTCACAAAATTTTAATTTTTGTGCAACGGAGTACCTCAAGCAAATTGACCACACAAAAGTAAAAGAAATTCACCTTGCAGGGCACAGCATTTATGAATTTCAAGGGCAAAATATTAGAATTGACACCCACAACACGCATATTTGTGATGAAGTTTTAGAATTATACCAAAACTTCATAAAAACAACAAATTTACAAGTTCCAACATTGGTTGAATGGGACGATGACATCCCTGAATTTGAAGTTTTATACAATGAGTTAGAAAAAGTGAAGTCTTTAACATGAAAAAGGAGGTGAAAAATATGCAAAACAATTTTATTTCTCATTTATATAATGAGAAAAATCTCGATATACTGCCATCAATAAAAAATGGCAAAGCCCCAAAAGAAGAACTTTTAGATATTTACCGAAACAATCTTTTTACGAACTTAACAAATGCTCTACAGCTTTTGTATCCTAGAATTTATAAATACCTTGGTACAGAAAAATTTCACAATGAAGCAAAAAAATTCATAACAAACAACCGATCACAAAGTGGAAATCTTGACAATTATGGACAAGGCTTTTTACAAAATAACAATAAATTTTTACATGATTTATCACAATTTGAATGGCTTCATCATTTATCTTATTTAGCAAAAGATAACAAAGAATTAAATGTAAAAGCACTGCAAACCCTAGAAGAAGATCAGCTGTTTAATGTGACATTTAAAATACATCCATCATGTTTTGTACATACATCATATTACAACTTTCTCAATAAAAACCTTCAAAATAAACTACAAAAAAGAAAATCACACTATGTGGTTTACCGGCAAAACCTTACAGTAAAAGCAGAAAAAATACTTACAGGGGAATATAAATTTCTTATGGGAGTCAAAGAAGATATGACACTATACGAAGTGTACACAAAACATAAAATAGACATTCAAACCTGTTTACAAAAGTTCTTAACGAATGGTATTTTATGTGAATTTAATTGTTAGATCATTTATTATATGTTATATGTCAAAAATTAAAAACTTATACCAACTATTGCAAACCGCTTATGGTAAGTATGTAAAAATTTTAGAAAAATATCTATCATCAGTATTACTTTTGGCGATACGAATATGGATTGGTTTGGTATTTTTTAAAAGTGGACTTGTAAAGCTATCCAATATAGACTCTGCAATTATGTTATTCACCTATGAATATAGCTTGCCATTTGTACCACCAATACTTGCAACTATCATAGCAATGACCTTCGAACTTGCCTGTGGTTTATGTATTATTTTAGGGCTTTTAACAAGAATCACTGCACTTCCACTAATTGGAATGACGCTTGTAATACAACTATTAGTTTTTCAGAATCAGGAGCATTTTTATTGGCTGTTTTTACTGTCTGTGTTATCTGTGTATGGCGGCGGAAGAATATCATCTGATTATGTAATAAAAAAATAATGCACATTATAATTTTTTTAGCGAATGTTTGCAATCATTACTTTTAAAACATACTTCAATTGCTAATGATTCATTTATTCAAAAAAATTCTTGCAAAAATAATTTACCCGTTATATTAAATAATTTATATTAAATATAAATTTTATGGAGGGGACAATTATTGAATTTACGGACATAATCCGCCTTGTAATTTCTGGAGGCGTGAATGGCTTTATAAGCATGTGGACACAATTTAAGACAATATTTTCACCAAAGGATGCCTTTGCATTTATTGAAAGCATTACCGTACTGCTGACGCCAGCGTTTGCATTATTTACAGGATATATGACTAAAATGATGGGCTCTAAGTTTAAGTATGGCCTGCTTGGCGGTGCATTAGCTGGGATAATTGCATTTTTTATTCCACAAACCTTCAATGGCAAAGGTCGCTCTAATAACAATAATGAAATGATTGTTGAAATCGCAAAAGATTCTGGTATTTCTATGTCCACTGTTAAGGATCGTGCTTTAGAAGCCTACAAGGAGAAATAAACTGTTTATATATCAAAAAAATACTTTATTTTTGTGTATAAAAATTGCTTGACATTGCATTGTTTATATTAAGAGAGTGTCATAATATATTATGATATAAAATGTTTGATCTTGCGGTTATTGGTGCTGGTCCAGGCGGTTATGTATGTGCAATTAAAGCAGCACAGCTGGGCTTAAAAGTAATATGTATTGAAGGTAGAAGTACACTGGGTGGTACTTGTTTAAATGTAGGTTGTATTCCATCAAAAACTTTGTTGAATTTTTCTGAGCAATATAATGCGTCAAAGCACTTAATTGAAAATGGCATTTTAACTGGCGATGTTTCTTGTAATTTTCCTAAATTAATGGAAAAGAAAGAGAATATTGTGTCGCAATTAACAGGTGGTATTGCAATGCTATTTAAAAAAAATAAAGTTACGCATTTACAAGGCTATGCTTCATTTAAAGATAAAAACACAATTGTTGTAACCAAAGAAGATAAAACTTTAGAGGAAGTTCAAGCTAAAAACTTTGTAATTGCCACTGGTTCAAAGGTTACTCCACTGCCAAATGTTACCATTGATGAAGAAAAAATTGTTTCGTCAACAGGTGCTTTATCTTTAAAGTCTGTACCAAAGAAAATGGTTGTTATTGGTGCAGGTGTCATTGGTTTAGAGCTTGGCTCCGTTTACAATCGCCTTGGAACTCAAGTGGATGTAGTTGAATTTTTACCAAATATTACCCCTACAATGGATGGGGAAATTTCTAAAAACTTTAAGAAAATTCTTGCAAAACAAGGTTTAAAATTTTTGATGCAATCAAAAGTTGTTGCCGTAGAGAAAAAAGGGGGCAATGTTACTGTAAGCATTGAAGGCGTTAAAGATGGTGAAAAATCTTCAATTGAAGCTGACGTTGTTCTTGTGGCAATTGGTCGCCGTGCTTTTACGGAAGGCCTGAATCTTGATTCTATTGGTATCACTCCAAATAAACAAGGTGTAATTGAAGTAAATAATAAATTTCAAACAACAACGCCAAATATTTACGCAATTGGGGACGCTATACCCGGTCCAATGCTTGCACATAAAGCTGAAGATGAAGGTGTTGCAGTGGCGGAAATTCTTGCGGGGAAATATGGACATGTTAATTACGACGTAATTCCATCCGTTGTTTACACTCATCCAGAGGTTGCCTCCGTTGGAAAAACTGAGGAAGAACTGAAAAGCCAAGGCGTTGCATATAAAGTTGGAAAATTTAATATGATGGCAAATTCTCGTGCAAAAGCAGTTGATGATGCAGAAGGATTTGTCAAAATACTCGCATGTAAGAAAACCGATAAAGTTCTTGGTTGTCATATTATTTCTCGTGGTGCAGGTGATATTATCCACGAAATTGTAGTTGGCATGGAATTTCATACTTCTGCGGAAGATATTGCTCGCACTTGCCATGCCCACCCC
Organism: uncultured Rickettsiales bacterium; assembly: GCA_905480015.1. Classification (GTDB taxonomy): domain Bacteria; phylum Pseudomonadota; class Alphaproteobacteria; order Rickettsiales; family Deianiraeaceae; genus CAJQOT01. Next base: position 30,585 of record CAJQOT010000007.1, read on the forward strand.
ACTTTTAATGAGGCAATAAAGGAAGCAGCAATGGCTGTTGACAAAGCTCAAATTCATTCATAATTTATTGTATTATGCTTATTTTTTATATTTTTCTAGCACTTGCTATAGTAACAATATTATTAGTTCTTTCAATTATTACCGTAAAACAACAAACGGTACAGGTGGTAGAGGTATTTGGTAAATTTCATAATGCAAAATATGCAGGTTTGCAATTAAAAGTTCCATACCCAATTGGTGTCGTCTCTGGCACAATGAGCCTTGCAATTAAAGAAGTTGCACATTCAATTAATGTGAAAGCACTAGACAACGCCTTCCTCGAAGTTCCCGTTAAGGTGCAATATCGTGTTATACCAAATAAAATTAAAGAAGCATTTTATGAGCTTTCTTCGCCAGAAAGTCAAATTGTTTCATACATTGTCAACGTTGTTCGTAGCACCGCCTCCCAAATGCCAATGTCTGATTTATTCCAAAGTAAAACAACAATTGAAGATTCAGTAAAGTCGACACTGAATGAAAGATTTGTCACATATGGATATGAAATAGTTAATGTGTTAGTTGACGATCCCCAGCCAAGCGAGGAAATTCGTAAAGCTTTTGACCGTGTGATTGCCTCAGAAAGGGAGAAAGAAGCCGCACACAATCACGCAGAAGCCTACCGTGTTCAAAGAGTTGGCGAGGCACAAGCGGAGTCAGAGTCAATTAATTTAAAGTCACTTGCGTACATTAAAAGTCGCTTAGACATTTTGAAATCTTTTCAAGGTGCAGTGAATGTTTCCGACACAGAAGTACTTGCACTTATTACTGGGATTGATTACCGCGACGCTCTTCGCGACATTTCCCGAAATGATTCACTAATTGTCGTACCTCATTCTTTCAGCGACGCACAATCCGCTATTTTAACTACGGAATTAATCAAAAAACAAAATAAAAAATGAAAAAACTCCAATTTTTACAAAATCCAAATAGCGTATACTTTATTCCTCTTGGAGGATGTAACGAAATTGGTATGAATTTTAATCTCTACCATAAAGACGGCAAATGGATTGCCATTGACTGTGGTATTGGCTTTGCAAACGATTCCGTTCCCGGCGTTGACATCATCGTACCTGACTATTCCTTTATTAAAAAAAATAAAATCAAGCTTGAAGCATTGGTTTTAACACATATACACGAGGATCATGTCGGTGCCATTGCACATTTATGGGAACATATTGGTTCTCCAAAAATTTATGCAACTCCACTTGGCAAAGAGTTTATACTAAATAAATTCCTTGATATTAAAAGCAAAGAAAAGCCTGAAATTTCTGTTATTAACAAGGAAATGCGTAAGGTTAATGTATCTGGATTTAGCGTTGAGTTTGTTGGGCTAACACATTCAGTCCCTGAAATGAAAGCAATTGTTTTAGAGACGGAATTTGGTAAAATTGTTCATACCGGTGATTGGAAATTAGACAAAAACCCCGTTGTTGGCGAAGAGAGCGACTATGCTCGCTTGAAGGAAATTGGCAAAGAAGGCGTACATACAATGCTTTGCGATTCTACAAACATTGCAAGTGAAGGGTTCTCAGGCAGTGAGGGAGACCTTGAAAAAAATCTCTTAAAAATTGTAAAAGAACAAAAAGGTAGAGTTGCAATTGCAACTTTTGCTTCAAATTTAGCAAGAGTTCAAACCATTGCTAATGTTGCAAGAAAATCTGGAAGGAAGCTTGTGCTTTCAGGTTTTTCACTTCGTAGAATTACCGAAATTGGTTTAAAGCTTGGGTATTTTCATAATTGTCCAGAATTTTTAGATCAAAAGGAATCTAGCAATATTCCACCAGAAAAAATGCTACTTCTTTGCACGGGCTGTCAGGGGGAAACCAATGCATCTCTTTCTAAAATTGCAAACAAAGAACACCCTCATATTAAATTTCAAAAAGGCGATTCTGTAATTTTTTCATCAAAAATTATTCCAGGCAATGAACGATCTATATATGCAGTTTTTAATAAACTCGTTCAAAGAGACATAAACCTTTTTACTGAGCGAGATCACGATGTCCATGTTTCTGGGCACCCAAATAGAGGGGAGCTCAAAAAAATGTATTCATTTCTAAAGCCACGCAACATCATACCAGTTCACGGTGAGCAGTATCACATTATGGAGCACTGCGAATTTGCTAAAAGCTTTGGTATAAATTCAATACGCCCAAAAAACGGCGATGTTATTGAAATTTCTCCCGACGGTGTTAAAAAAGTAGATACAGTACCAAGTGGATATCTTTGCATTGATGGCAGTAGATTTGAAGATATTGAAAGCTCCGTTTTTAAAGAACGCCGCACAATTGCAAGCTCTGGTATAATGTCCTGCACATGCATTGTAAATTCTAATGGCAAATTGACATGTCAGCCAATTATTGAACATTACGGTATCTTTGACTCAAAAAAACAAGATGACATCAAAGGCTTTCAAAGAGCATTAAGAGGCGAAATTGTTGACTTACTTGGTAACTTTGAAAATGTTTCACAATCAAAAAAATCCATTGAAAAGACTATTATACATATGATTTCCAAATCCATAAAGCATTCTTATGGAAAGGTACCATTAATCAATGTATCATTTTATGTTATATAAAATTCTGTTTTCAGTAATTTTATATTCGTGTACTCCCGTTAACTTTCAAAAAGATATTGGCGACATTAAAATAACTACCAATCTTTTAACACATCAACATCAAGAAGAGTATAGCGTTATAAAGCACGAACTTGAGAAGCTATTTTTTACAACAAATACAAATGCAAAAAAGTGCAATATTGATATATCAATTACACAAAATGTTGTGCAATCTGGTATGACAAGCACAACATTTACCGTTAATCAAACTCTCACAATGCAAACCGATTATACTTTTATTTGCGATGGCAGCAGCAACAAAACAAACAGCACGATAGCTCTAACAAGTGAATTGATATTAATTCAAGATAAAACACTCGGACAGTATGTTGGTGAGCAAGCCATTGCTAAACAAATTGCAAAACAAACGGCATCCGTTATATACGATGAAATAAAAATATTTTCCATTCTGGATAATAAATAAAAAGTATACAATTTCCACCGCGTTTATTCAAAATACTTGACGAATAAATAACAAGTGTTATCAAATAAAAGAATTAATTTATAAAAATGGGACTTACATGCGGAATTGTTGGCTTACCAAACATTGGAAAATCAACACTTTTTAATGCTATTTCAAAATCAGACATTGCAGAATCTGCGAATTATCCTTTTTGCACAATTGAGCCAAACTCTGCAAAAGTTGCATTAAATGATGAGCGGTTAAGGTCTCTTGCAAAAATTGCCGGATCTGGAAAAATCATTCCAAATTACCTTGATATCACCGATATTGCAGGCCTAGTAAAGGGGGCATCAAAAGGTGAGGGTCTTGGCAATAAGTTTCTTTCACATGTGCGTGAAGTTGATGCAATAATTCACCTTGTGCGTTGTTTTGAAGATGAAGATATTACACATGTTGAAGGTACAGTTGACCCAGTGCGTGACATTGAAATTATTGAAACAGAATTAATTCTTGCAGATTTAGAGCAAGCAGAAAAAATGCTTCAAAAACATGGGAAAAAAGCCAAAAGCGGTGAAAAACTCGCGAAAGAAATTTGTGATACCATTTCCCCAATCATTCAAATACTTGATAAAGGAAACATGTTAAATACAATCGCAGATATAGAGTTAACAAGCAAACTAAAAAAACTTAACTTCATTACCTGCAAACCATTGTTTTACGTTTGTAATATTAAAGATGACGACCTTAATAAAATAAATAACTTTGTAAAAGTTACACAAGAATTTGCAAAAGACAAGGGCATAAAGTGCGTACAAATATGTGCACAATTTGAAGCAGATATTGCTTCAATTGAAGAGGATGAAGAGAGAAAAGAATTTTTAGAGTCAGTTGGTATTGTAAAGTCTGGACTTGATGAAGTAACTGACATTGCATTTGATGCATTGCACTTAAGAACATTTTACACGGTGGGACCGAAAGAAGCCCACGCATGGACATTTTCCGCAGGAATTACAGCACCAAAATGTGCAGGAATAATTCATACTGACTTTGAGCGAGGCTTTATTAAAGCCGAAACAATTTCTGCTAACGACTTCATTGACCTTGAAGGGGAGGCTCCGTGCAAAGAAGCAGGCAAGTGCCGAATGGAAGGCAAAGATTATATTGTTCAAGATGGTGATATTATGAATTTTAAATTCAATGTATAGTATGCTTTACACGTTTTTATTGATTGCACTTTTATCTTCGTGTACGACCAAAATTAAGCAATTTCATCAGTATGAAAAAGCACCATTACTGGAACTTGAGCATATGCCAACAAAGGAAGATGTTGAGGTATCTTTACCAAGAATTATTCTTATTGCAAGCAAGCCAACTCTTAAAGAAATTGCTGAAACAAACGCACATCAAGTAGTAAAAAACCGCATTATCACCATGCTTGAATCACAAAAATTTGCGTCTATCGTTGAAAGAAATAAAAATAAAAAAATTCTACAAGAACAAACAATTGCTGAATTTGAAGGTAAATCAGGGGAGCGTTTAAAATCTGTAGATTATATTTTAGAAATTAACATTGCAAATATAACTTTTTCACGCACACACAAAACTGGCATTGACCCACTAGAAATGATGCTTTTCGCCACAAGCGTTGCCATGACAAACGGCAACACCAATGCATCTATTGGCTCTTCAACAAAATATGAATACACCTCTGCCATTGATGGAGTAATCAAAATATACGCAGTGCCAAAAATGAATATTATTGCGACACTTCCATTAAATGGGTTGGCAAAAAGCAACGAATTAGCTTCGGTAGGCTCCAATGTTTCTCTTGGGCTTATTCGCATGAATGTAGGAGATAATATTGAATCTAAAGCTAAAGATAGCAATCTAACATACAAAGCAATAAATAAGGCAATAGCGAACATGATTCCTCAGTTGAAAAAATTTCTCAAAAAAGAAGCATATATTTTAGAGAAGAGGCAACTAAAAAATAAGGTTATCTTTGCAATAAACCATGGTAAAGATCAAGAGTTTAAATCTCAAGATAGATTAACCATTATTCGTGAAGTAGTGCATACAAATCCACTTACAGATGAAGATGAGGCACTTGAAGAAGAGGTATGCAATGGTATTATTGCAAAAAACACTATATTTAAAAAACGCTCTTGGGTATTGTTTGATGAGTCATGTAGTAGTAAAATACGCCTTGGTGATAAAGTTTTTGTTCAGTATTAAAGATTATTTATCTTTATTTTATTTATATTATATAAAATGCCTTGCATACTTCCCTAGGTGATTCATTGACACAACTCCCTCAAGCTCAAGTTCTGTTAATATTTCCTTCACTCTTATAATATTTATTTCCGTTATGTGTGTAATATCATTAACGGATATTGGTATTGTTGAAATGGTATTTTTTATCAACGACACATCGTCTTCATTTTCTTCAATTAAAAGTGGTAAAGAAGCGTTTTTATCGCTATCTTTATTTACAATACATTCTAATGTTTTTTGCTTTTTTTCTGACTTTGGTCGTACAGTTAATTTTTTACCACTTGATGGTTGCAGAATGTTTGTGATATCTTGCGTACATGTTGCAAAGTGTGCTGTGCCATTTTTAAGAAGGTTGTTTGAAATATTGCATCGTTCATCTAAAATGCTACCAGGGCAGGCAAATACTTCCTTTCCTTGGCTAATCGCAATACGCAAAGTTACAAGTGTTCCAGAAATACCATTACGTCTATTTGCTTGACCAATCAACACTCCACTAGAAAGGCCAGTAATAATACGGTTACGCATTGGAAAATTATTTGGCCTAGCAGGGCAAGATGGAGGAAATTCACTTATGAATAATCCGCCGCTATTTATGACTTCTTCCATTAGTTTGATATTAGTTTTGGGGTAAGGATCTTTTAACCCTGAGCCAAGAACTTGAATAGTACCATACTTTATTGCACCTTTGCACGCCGATGTATCAATGCCATTTGCAAAGCCAGAAACAATGGAGAATCCTAACTGTGCAAGGTCATGAGCAAAATTATGTGAAATATGCAAAGCTTCCGCCGAAGCAGATCTTGAGCCAACAATGGCAAACATTGGTTTTTTTAAAATTTCAATATTTCCTTTTGCACACAACACAAGAGGGAAATCTGGAATTTGCTTTAGTGTGTTTGGATAGTCTTTGTGTCTAGGCGTTAGAATTTCTGCACCGCAGCTTTTTGCCTCATCAAGAAATTTTTGTGCTTCCTCAATCGAAAGTACACTTGAGGACATTTTTGGAGACTTGACGGCAAAATCCAATGTTTTAAATATGCATGTAAAGTTTGCAATGTGTGGAGTGATTTTACCCCACAACTTCCAAAGCCTTACCCAGCAAATAGTTTCTTCGATTGTAATGTCGGATGCATTACATAGAAAATCCATAAGCTTTCGATGTACATCGCTTTCTAATGTTTGGCAACGAATTATAGACATAATTTTATACTGGCTGAACGGTTACATTCAGTTATTTATTTGATTAAATGTTTTGCGAATAATTTCAATGGCTTCATCAATATGATGTTTTTCCACAATTAACGGTGGTAGTAGCCTTATAACATTTCTTTGTGCAGGAGCGGTAATTAGATTGTTTGCAAAAAAACGACTGGAGATGTCTCGAGCTGTAAATTTATCATCCAGTACGAAACCCACCATTAATCCAAACCCACAAATTTCTTTTATGATTTCTGGGTACTCTGCTTGCAATGCTTGAAGTTCATTACATAAATATTCTGCCTGCTTATTGATGTTTTGCATAAAAGGAGGGCTTAATAGTTCTGTGCATACAGCATTTGTTACGGCCATGGCAAGCGGATTGCCACCAAATGTTGTACCATGCGACCCTACCGTCAATACATTGCTTGTATTTTTTGCAAATAATGTTGCACCAACGGGAAATCCACCACCAATTCCTTTTGCCATGGCAACGATATCAGGTGTCACCTCCGCCCACTGTGATGCAAGAAATTTCCCAGTTCTTGATGCTCCGCATTGTACTTCATCGGTTAATAGTAAAATACCATACTTGATTGCAATTCTTGACACTTCTTGCAAGTATTTTAAACCTGCAAAATTTAAACCACCCTCACCTTGTATAGGTTCAAGTAAAATACCAGCAGTTTTATTAGATATTGCACCTTCAAGTGCCTCAATATTTCCGTATTCAACTTGTGTAAAACCTTCCAATAACGGGTAAAATCCTTTGGTGTATGCCCCAGATGCAGAAATATTTGTAATACTTCTACCATGGAAGGAATTTTTCATAGTAATAATTTCATATTTATTCTGACCTTGGTCGTGAAAGAATTTTCTTGCCATTTTAATTGCTGTTTCAACAGCTTCTGAACCAGAGTTAGTAAAAAAAACCTTCTCCATATTTGTAGCATTGCACAATGTTTTAGCACATTCATCCATGCTTGCACTATAAAATAGATTAGATATATGCCAAAGTTTTTGTGATTGCTTGTGAATAATTTCAACCATACTTTTATGGCAATGCCCAAGAGAATTCACCGCAATACCAGACATAAAGTCTAGATACTGTGTGCCATCTTTTCCATAAAGATACAAACCCTTGCCATATGCAAATTCTGTATGAATTCTTATGTGCGAGTTTGTAATATAGCTATGATTTCCACTCATATTGTATTATACATAATTGACTGTTATCTATATAAGATTGCTGAGCATTTCTGCATTTTTTGAAAAATAAAAATTTGATTGCTCTATACATACATCGTCGACTGTGCGATCATAATCCTCTTTCTCCCAATATGAATTTTGTATTCCCTCAATATAGTAATAAGCTGCTCGCAACTTTTGTGTACATGTTGAAAGACGAATGTCTTCCAATTGTTTGTTGCTTGCGGAAATGCGTTTTATGTGCCCACTGTCTTGAGTTTCCCTTTTAAGGGAGTCTGCAAATGTTTTGCAAACAATATTTGATTGATTGGCACCTGCGGACTTGGTATCAAGATATGTAAGTGCGGCAACTGTTTGCATACAATTCTCCATTTCTTCAGTTGTGTAGCCCTTGCCAGATGTAGTGTGCTCCTCGATCTTTTTACAGTGGTGTGTTGTCTGTGAATTGGCGAAGATTATTTCTATGTCTGCTTTTGAAGATGGAGCATTTGATTTATTGATGGCCATGTCATCCGTTATGTTTTGCGAAATTAAGGATTTTATGTTGTATGGTAGACTTCTGAAATGTGGTATTACCATAAGTGTCTGTATTAGCTTAATATTATCTGTCGTGCTATCTTCCAGATGAGTTTCCATATCAGCAATTATTTCTTTAATGTGTGATGATATTGCTAAACACTGTGCGTCATTGTGAATTGACTTTTTATGCAAATTGAGATATATTTTATGAACATAGCATCGACATCTCTCACTTGGTGGCAATGCTAATACATCTTTTTCACCAGAACGCACCGGAGTAATGCCATTAATCACATCGCTCCAAACCTCTTTTTGCACCTTAGTGCATACGTCACTTGTAATTGGTCGATTATCTACAATACGCTTTGTTTTATTCTGCTTCCAAAGTTCTTCTATAATGTCTTTTTTTACTGCCTCGCCGACTTCTCTAAATATAGCAAGTCCACGATCGAAATGTAATGCAAGATCTAGTCTCTCGATTGCTGATATGCTGTAGCAAGACTTTTCAAGTGCTTGCTGATACACGAATCTTTTAGAGTCTATATCCTTCCAAATGCTTTCTGATATTGCATGCTGCTTTTCCGCTGAAAGATTTGTATATATTTCACGATTTACATCATCGTTAGAATGTGTACTAAAATGAGTATGCACAATTTTTTGTGTTGGCTCTCTTGCATTATCATGAAATTCTTTTAAGGCATTTATAGACGAAGAAATGCAGTGATTTTTAAAATTTTCTTGGTTATCATCGCTGCCAAAGTAATATTTATCTGCAAGCTCAAGACATCGCAGGCCAATCAAGCTCATGTCATCTCCAGATGGAGCACATTGAAAAATTTTTTCAGGACTGGGGATATCGTTTGATGGGGTTGACTCTAAGTGTGAAGCCGTTAACACACTACATACTGAATCTACTTTTTTCTCACATGATAATGGGCAGGGATCTTCTAGTGATGATGTTGTGCATTGACTTGAGTAGCATAGCAGTGGAGATGCATCGTCATTAGATATACGCACATTGTTGTTGTTTAATGTTGGCAGAGATAGCATTAGCTTTGCAAAAATCTTTTCTTTTGTGTTGTCAGATACAGAAAGATTTTTAACGGCGTCTCTACATTTTTTAAAAAATGAAGATGAAATAATTGCCCTTTCACGCTCTATTGGATCGCTTGGTAATGATTGTGTTTGATGTTGACTTGCAAGGCTAGATATATAACTTTCAACAGCTATATCCCATAGTGGTTTGTCAAAATCTGGATGACTACATTTACATAAATTAGGAAATAACACCGTCTGTAATACAGGTTCGCCTTTTATAGCATTTGCACTAACTTTTGACATGGTATTTCTCATTAGGTCGTATAACCTTGCAGCAATGGTGCCACGCTGACTTTGAGTTAGAGAGCTAAATAATTGCATAGCATCGTTATCCATGGTAAGGTCGGTGTCTATGTGCCTTGGAAGATTTTCCACTACTACTGGTTTATTGAGATATACTCGGAGGGTTTTATCAATAACTTCCCCTTCCATATTATTGGGAATAAAAAACTGATACTGCGCTTCCCTTGAATAATAACCAGATATTAACCCGATGTAATCTTGTCCTGGGTTTTGCAAGGACTCATTATATTTGGTATCAATCATTGCAATAAGATTTACACACGAATCATTTTGATTTTTATCATCACCACCTAATGTGCCACTACCTTTCGTACCATCATCAGCATTTGTATCAACATCTAATGATAGAAGAGCATTATCGCTACTGATGAGATTTTGAACTAAAAATGAACATACATCTTCCGCTTCTATGTCACCATTACCTTGCAAGAAAGCTTTAAACATATTTTCAATTTTGTATTGGTTCTGTATATCTAATTCACTTACAGAAGGTATGAGACCTTGAATAGATGTATTGGTATCGCCATCTTCTTTTGCTTTTGCAAGTATCAATATACACTCACCATATAAATTCTCACCATTAATAGATTCAATAATGGAGGAAACAATTTTTATACACAATTTTTCTGCACGACTAATAAAATCATCGTATGCATAGATATTTACAACTTGCTGTATTTCAATAATTGTATCTTCGTACCCCTCTCCAAAATATGTTTGTGCAAGGGCTTTTCTTTGATCGTGTGTTGATGTACCATTAAATACTCCCATAACCGATAGGTGTATCAATATTTTCTTTTCCGTCATTTCTTCTCCACCAACCATTGTGGCTTTTCTCATATTTTCCATCGCTTCCATACATTTTTTAAACAACATAGCAGGGTCCATAGCCTCAACTATAGCTGAAACTATATCCATACAGTACCGAAAAGCATTGGTTCCATGTTTTTTTATGACTATATCTTGAATAAATTGATCTTGTTTATCTTCGGGAACGAGTGTAAAGCCAACAAGCGTCATTAATGCACTTTTGACAATCTTAGTATTTAATTCAGGCTCCGTGAATAAACCTTCTACAATTATCATACATTGAGCAAAAGCCTTTTGGCCTTCAATAGCGTCAATAATTGCGGTAACTATTTCAAGGCAATAAAGACGCACTTCATCGCCGTGCTTTCTTTGATGTATATCAGTTGCAAAGCCATCTTGCACGCTATCTTTAAGCAATGTAAAGCCTGTAATTTCTGCAAGGTACATCCTTATTCTATCCTGCGTTATATTTTCTTGCTCTAGTATTTTTCCAACAGTATCTATACATTGTTTATATATTTCTAGATCAAACAAACTTCCTTCAATAGCGGCAACAATATCATGGCAATATTGATTTGCTTCATACCCATATTTTCTATTTATGATATCACCAATAAGTGAATCTTGCGAAGGTTGGGATAGCAATTTAAATCCAGATAGCCCTTTTAACTGTTGTAAAATATTTGTATAAGATGGATTTTTTTTGTTTAAAATATTTGAAACAATTTTTATACACTGCTGAAAAATTGCTGTGTTTTCAATACCCTCAAGACTAGCAGACAAAGAACTGCGAGTGATATTTTTACCATTACCATTACCACTTCCGTCTCCTGCACCAAGGCCTGAATCACCTTGGTCATCATCTTCACTATTGCCAATAGAAAATTGTGTATTTTTTTTATACTCATCACTTGTTGTATCATCTCCTTCCACTTTATATGAAAAGCTATTATTGACGGAGGAACCTCCACCATTAAGGTTTGTATCACCATCTTTATTATTTGATGTAACATCGTTAATTTGGTTAATAACCGTTGATCCATCTTTGTTTTTATCGCTATTGCGTTGTTGGTTTTTTTTATTTTTTTCCACTTCAAGTCTATTCATTTCTTTGCGGAAATTTTTTGAACCTTTCGATGTATCTGAAGTGCCGAATGACCCACCGCCAGAACCACTAAAAGAACTCCCACCTCCAGAGGTGTCTTCGTCTCCAGAAAACATTAAATAACCGACGATACCAAAAAATGATACTGCAATGCTGATAATCAAGGCTTTTTTACCCCCCATATATTGTTTGAGACACTTCTTACGCAATTTGTATAAATTGCAAATATTTGTATTTCAAGTTTTTTATTGATTTTCTAAAAAAAGTTATATATTTGAGGATCAATACTTTTCCTAATATTATTGTTTATTGTGAAAAAACCTATTTTATATATTACCCACAAGGTAAGAGGAACAATGGAAAGGCGTAAAAGGAATGTTATTGCCTTCGTTCGTCTATTTATTATTATACTCAACCATCTGTCTTACGAAGATGCAAAGGGTGTTTTAAGAGTAAGACTTGGAGACATTCTAGAGCTTATTGCTAGGCAGTCTCATTTTACACTTATTACCATTGCAATTTTTCCACTTGCATTGCCAATTCCATACCCGCCAAGCATTCCATCAATTTTGGCAATTCCAGTATTTATTTTTATAATTAATGGATTGGTTGGAAAAAAATTCATTAAAATACCACAAAAAGTTTTAAATTACTCTATAAAACTTACTGTAATAAAGAAAATTGTTATTCAGTCAAAAATTGTGATTGCAATATTAGCAAGAATTTCAAAAGGAGGTAGAATTCCATTCCTTGCTGACAAGCAAATGAATAAAGTGCATCTTTCGTTTATGCTTCTAATGTCCCTTGCTATTGTATTCCCATTACCTGGAACGAACTACCTTCCCGCTGTGGCAATATTTATCATTGCTATTGGGTCCGTTTTAACAGATGGAACGCTTATTGTGTTTGGCTACCTAGTGGGTGTTGTTGGCATTTTTGTTCTAATGCTGTTTATATTGTTTGGCAAGAAGATTATCTTGACATTCTTTCACTTTATAACATACTTGCAATATTAAAATATAGTGACAAATGATTCATTGGGTATCATCAAAATTTTCAAGAAAGGTTGTGAATATTGTACTGTTTACAATGCTAACACTTACATGGGGATTAGTATGGTTTATTGCTAAATTTCTTGTTGCAGACACAACACTTACACTGGAAATTCTTGCAGGCTATCGCTTTCTTCTTGCAGGGTTAATTCTTTTTGTCGTAGCAAGGGCATCTGGCTTGCGTATGCGTCCATCAAAGTATGAATTAAAAGTGTTTTGCATTGTGGCAATGTTTGGTTGCTCGATCAACCTGTTTCTTTTTTATTATTCATCACTTTATCTAGTGTCTGGGTTTATGTCAGTTGTTTTTTCATTAATCATCATACTTAACCTTGTCATTGGTTCATTTTTTGGTGTTAATCAGGTAAGCTTTTTTAAAATTTTATTTCTTGGGCTTCTAGGCGTTGCTGGGCTATGTTGTATAATCATTTCTCATTCAGGATTAGAAAATTTCCTTACAATGAATATGTTTAAGGGTATCGCTCTTGGTTTTGTTGCCACCCTATCTTTTTCTATTAGCTCAACTTACTATCAAACACGAAAAAATATCAATCTTCATGCCATTACATGCTTTACTTATATGTGTATTTTTGGCTTTGTATGGTGCGTTATTATGGCATATGTCCATGCTTTTTTAGGAAAAATAGGTTTACTTGAAATGAAATCGGTAGTATTTACAACAGAAATCACACTGCCTTTTATTATATCATTTTTGTATCTTGCAATTTTTGGAACAGCAATCGGATATTTATGCTCATTTACTCTTGTGCGTCGAATAGGTTCGGTAAAAACAGCGTATTCAAGCTTGCTTGTACCGTTAATATCAATAGGTATATCATATGTATGGGAGGGGTATCATTTTACTGTACTTGCAATGATTGGCATTGCTTGTATTTTATTTAGTGAATTTTTAGCCTTAAGGGATAAAAAAATAAAATAGTCCTTGTATTTTTGAAATTATATTATCACTTTGTGGGCTAATAGCTTATTTTTTTGCATGACATGTTTGAGTGGTTAACAAAAGGCAAAAAAGATACAAAAAAAATATCTAACTCAGATTACAACACACTAGCGTTTGTTGAAAAACTACTTTTCGATGTAACAAAGTGGAAAGTTATTGCAGTCGCATCTGTTTTGATTGCATTATTTGTTTTGTTTTCTGGCAGTAATTCCGATGACATTATTAGTGCAAAATATACAAAAAAATTTATTGCAGTCATAGAAGTTGACAATGTAATTGTTACAGATAAACACCGGAGCAAGATTTTAAAAAAACTTGCAGAAAATAAAAACTTAAAAGGTGTATTATTAAAAATAAACTCCCCTGGAGGAACAATTACAGGCAGTGAAATTCTTTATAACGAAGTGAAAAAGCTTTCAAATATTGTTCCCGTTTATAGTTTAATTTACGATGTTGGAGCTTCAGGAGGATACATGGTTGCCATTGGATCTACCAAGATTTTTGCCCATGAAACAAGCTTGACTGGCTCAATTGGTGTTTTAATGCAATCTTTAGAAGCTTCAAAGCTTGCAGAAAAAATTGGTGCTAAATTTAAAACATATCGGTCGGCAAAATACAAGGCTCAACCTGATACATTCGAAGAAACAACTGACGACATTAATAAATACATGCACAGTGCTATTATGGAGAGTCATAAGTTTTTTGAAAACCTTGTTCGCCGTGAAAGAAATATTTCTATTATAGACATTAAAAATGTTGCAAATGGTAAAATATTTACTGGCTTGCAGGCGGTGTCACTGAATTTAATTGACGGCGTTTCAACGGAGGACGGAGTAAAAGAAGCACTTACAAAGGCACTTAAACAGAAAATTGACTTTAAAGAAGTTTCATTAAAGAAAAATGAGAAGAAGAACTTCATTTCAGAGTTAATCAATCAAATGATAGAAGGCACACCTTCGTCGAAGGTTCAAGTAATGGCAATTATGAAATAAAATATGGCACAACAACCAAAAAAGTACAACAATACACGCAACGGTAATCAAAGTAGAAATAACAGTAAAAATTATAAACCAAGAACTCACGGCAACTCTGTAGCTAAAAAGGTACACAACCCTGTTAAGTCAAAGTTTCCTTTGGACTCCATACGAAATGCAGTGCTATATTCCTTCATTATTAATAACAGAACCGACAAACAAACCACAATGAACATTTTACATTCTATACTAAAGGGGGAAATGGACATAGTGGTAATTTCAATACATAAGAGCATTAAAGACATCATGCAAGATGAGATATCAAAAGAGTTTTCAAAAAATCAAGAACAGATATTTTTTCAATTCTATAATAAAGAATCAGAATATACATTGCATAATAAGGCATTTATTGCCCATGAGAGTGATATTTTTATTGCAACAAATTCCAATATGGAGCCAAGGCAAAATGCCATTGAAATCCTTAAAAAATCTCTCCTTAAGGATAACACCGTTATCTCCGTTCCAACAGTATATGACAAAAACCTCATAATACAAAAGTATTGCCTTCGTTCTCCAACATTATTGTCAAGAATTAAAATATTATTTGGCTCAAAAAAAGAAACATTGCGTTTACACATGATGGATAAAGGTGAAGGATCGTATTATAAAACACACAAAATATCAGCCAGTCTCTCGCAAATAGTTGTATTAAATTCTAAAGCTTTTAAAAATGCAGGTATGTTTCCTAAAAAGATGGATAATCACGCTAACATATTTATATTTTATAAAAATATGTTACACAATGGTGTAGCGTTATTTAATCCAACTGCACGGTTCATAGAACATGGCAAGGCAAGTACAAAGAAGTGTTGTATTTCTAAAATATGTTACTTTGTAAAAAATGTCTTTTGATAGCATAGCATCTCTTCAGCAGAAATACCAAAGGGAGATTTCTAAAATTAATGAAATAAATATATCAATATTTTTTGTAGGAATGATGGGTTGCGGAAAAACAACCCTTGGAAATATTGTATCCAAAACCTTACAATGTAATTTTATTGAAATGGATTTAGAATTGGAAAGAAAGCTAGGAATGACAGTAAAAGAAATTTTTCAACAACACGGTGAGGAATTTTTTCGTACCCACGAAAAACATCTTCTTAAAGAAATATGTCAAGAAAAAAATGATGTGATTTCTTGCGGCGGAGGGGTATACTGTGATAATGACAATATTAAACAAATTAATAACTCTGGGATTTCTATTTTTTTAAATGTAAGTTCCAAAGTTTTAGAACAAAGACTTTCGGGAGACCAAAAACGCCCACTTTTGCATAAAAAACCCGTTAATAACTTGCTGTTGCAACGAATTTCATACTACACGCAGTCACATATAATGGTAGATTTAAACGAAGGAAATATTGACGATAATATAGGGCAGATTATCACAGAGTTATATAAATATATTATACGCAATGAATAAAAGTTCAAGTATAAATAAAAAGTTACGTATCTTTGCATACATTGTTTTTGCTGGCTTTACCGTCATTGTAAGTAAAATTTTATGGATTCAATTCCAAGGCATATATGAACGCTCCCATACACAAACAAAGCCAGAAGAAACATTAAAATTTAGAAATAGAATTATTGATAGAAGCGGTAATATTTTAGCAATAAGCGTCCCAGCTTATGAATACCATGTAAATCCATCATTTATTATTGATGTCGATGTTGTTGTAGATAAAATTAAAGATATTTTTCCAGACGTCAATACAAAAAGTTTACATGAAAGATTGAGCAGCGGCGTTAATGGTTGGTTTTTAGTTAAAATGGGTATTAATGCAGAGCAAAAACAAAAGATTGTTTCTTCAGGCATTGAGGGGTCTTTTTTTCGTGAATACTATACAAGATTTTACCCATACGGAAAAATGATATCACATACCATTGGATATACTAGGCAACGTGAATCACATGAAATTGGAATGAAGGGCGTTGAGAGAAGCATGAACTCTCAACTGCTTGAAAAAGATGTACAACTTTCTTTGGATGCAACCATTCAAAGTGTGATATATCAAGAAATAGAGGGTATATTTAAACAATACCATGCCAATGGAGCCTTTGCAGTACTGGTAGATTTACAAACTCGTGAAATTCTATCATCTATTTCCTTGCCAGATTTTAACCCAACGGGTCAAATTAACCCAAAACATCACTCACATACTAATATACCATTTTCATCGGTGTTTAATTTAGGGTCTGTGTTTAAAATATTTACCGTTGCACTAGGTCTTGAAAATGGATTTTATCCAAAACAAGTATTATACTTACCACGGGAAATACCAGTAACGGAAACTTTTTCTGTGCGTGATGAACATCGATCGCGTGATAAAATGACTTTAGAAGAAATCGTTGCATATTCATCAAATGTTGGTGTAAGCATTATAACGCAGAAAGTTGGCTTTGAAAAACAACGAGTTTTTTTTCAAAATCTGAAAATGTTTGAAAAACCATTTTTTGAGATACCATCTGGGGAAATTGCAAGCCCTTTATTTGTGCATAAAAAATGGAAAGATTCAATGCATTATACGGCGTCATATGGCTATGGTATATCCCTATCTCCGGTGCATTTTTTACAAATTGTATCTGGCCTAGTTTATGATGGTAAAATATTACCATTAACTTTGCTAAAAAATACATCTATAAATACATCTAATGTAAAATCAGTGTTGAGCGAACAAAGTATTCACAATCTTCAAAAAATGCTTCGGTCTGTTGTGGAAATTGGTACTGCAAAAAAAGCGACTATCAATGGCTATTCTATTTGTGGAAAAACAGGTACATCGTTAAAGTTTAACCGTGAACTACGCAAATGGGACGGTGAAAAGAAATTCCTTTCTTTTTTAAGTGTCTTTCCGTGCGACAAACCAAGGTATGCAATGTACATTGGCCTTGATGAGCCAGCAAATGCTAGATTTCTACAAGCAGGTAACACAGTAGTAGAGGCTACTTCTAACATTATTCATGTTGTTGCACCAATTTTAAATATCAAACCTGATAAAGATGGAAGTAGTTAAAGACACTGCCTTTATTTGCAAGGTAGTAAAACAAGGGCAAACTTCAATTGTGGTATCTTTATTTTCGCAAAATCACGGTATAATTACCGGCTATTTCAAAGGTGGTGCAATGAAAAATAAACTATCAATATGTATGGTGGGAAACCTTGTAGAATTTACATGGAAGGCAAGAGTCCTTTCGCAGCTTGGAACACTTGAGGTCAATCTTCTTGAAAATTTTTCTACTATTTTCTCACTGCACAAGTCATCAATTGTGAACTCTGTATGTGAATTAACAATGATTCTTTTGCAAGATAATGATGCTCATACAAGTATTTTTTATAAAATGTATGAATTATTTAATACCCTCAAAAAAGAAAATGATAATTTATACGCTTTTCAACAGTATGTTTTGTTTGAAAATAATTTTTTTTCAGACATTGGCTTTGGTTATAATTTTAAAGAATGCAATATTTCCGGTGAGGTTCCAATGTTTATTTCACCAAAAACGGGCAATACCGTTTCACAAAGCGTTGGCACCGGATACGAAAACAGATTATTTAAAATTCCATTATTTATATTAGATAGTACAATAACACCAATAAAAGAAGATTTACATAAAATGATGGATATCAACTTGCATTTCTTAAAACTTCATATAGATACAAACAAACTTTGTGTAAGAAGTTTTATGTTAAGTCTTTTTTAAAAATATATGGGTTTATTGAGTGGTATCAAATCTTTGTTTGCACAGAAGGTTGATTCAAACAAAGTGGCAAGCTTGAAGGAGTTACTTTTAGTAAGCGATGTTTCATACACTACAACGGAATACCTTATTAACAAGGTGCACAAAAGCAACAACATTCCTGATGATTTGCAAAAAGAATTAAAAAAAATACTTATACAGGCTGAAGTTAAATTTGAATGTAAGTCTAAGCCTTTCGTAATTTTTATGTATGGCATTAATGGATCTGGCAAAACTACAACTATTTTAAAAGTTGCAAACCTTTTGCAAAATCAAGGTAAAAAAGTCCTCGTTGCTGCATGTGACACATTCCGTGCCGCAGCTGCAAATCAATTATCGCAAATGTTAAATACAATTGCCTGTGAATGCGTATGTGCTGAAACAGAAAAATCCGACCCTGCATCTGTTGCATTTATTGCATCAAAAAAGGTTATAGAAGAAAATTACGATGTGCTTATTGTTGACACCGCTGGACGCCTTCATACAAATACGAACCTTATGGCAGAGCTTGCAAAAATTCATAAAGTAACACTCAAGAACCTCCCCAATGCTGAACACCTTAATATTGTGATTATGGATGCAACAATTGGGCAAAATTCATTAATTCAGGTACAAAAATTTAACGAAGTTGTTCCAATTTCAGGGGCTATTATTACAAAGATTGATACCTTGGCCAAGGGTGGTGCAATTGTTTCCGTCATTCATGAAATGAAGAAAAAAGTATATTTCACATGTCATGGGTCAAAGGCTGATGAACTTAAGGTGTTTGAAGCTGAAACTTTTATAGAGCAATTTCTTGAATAAGAAAAATAAAAAATTGCATAAAATAATTTTTATATTTGTGTACATTAGAAAAAACACAATACAGCAACTTATCATCGCTTGTAAACCTCCTAAATAATAAAAATGTTGCCTTAAACCGTGTCAATAAGAGTGTTATCAATTTATGCATTAATAGACAATATTATACAAAATTAGAAACGAGCAATACGGCATTACATCATTAAGAAAAAATAATTCTTGACAAACGGTTTATTATTAGTTGAAAGAAGATATAAAATAAAACTTTGATATCACTATGCCTACACAATCAGCTTCAGATGCATTTTGGTATGTTCTTCAAGTACGGTCTGGTGCGGAAAATTCTGTTGTAGAAAACATTAAAAGGATATCACAAAAAAGAGGTGTACCACAGCTATTTAAAGAATTTAATGTCCCTAGCATAGAAATTGCTAAACACGGGACAAAAAAGGTAAAGAGTAAAGTGCTTTGCAGTGGGTATGTTTTTACAAAAATGATAGTAAATGAACCATCAATGGCAGTTATCAATGAAATGTCTGGTTCTGGTGCTGGCAATAGGTTAATTATAAGTTTCCTCCCAAAGGCATCCACTCCTAAACCTTTAACTGAAAGGGAGTACAAAGAAATGCTTGACACAATGATGAAAACTTCCCAAGAAAAGATAGATGAACCTATATTTGAAATGGGCATGGATATAAAAATTATATCAGGAGCCTTTAAAGATTTCAAAGGAACAATTATTGGAGTTGACAAATCAAAGATGTCATTAGAAGTGTCTGTATCAGTTTTTAACAGAGAAACAACAGTAGATGCAGATTTTAAAGATGTTGAAATCATAAAGTAGCTTATATTAAAATAATAAGATGAATAAAAAGCCAGTAGGATCTTTTAAATTAATTATTGAAGCTGGAAAAGCCAATCCCGCTCCACCAATAGGACCAGCATTAGGGCAAAGAGGTCTAAACATCATGGAATTCACCAAGACTTTCAATGATAAAACTTCAAAAATGTCTGGACCCATACCCGTTGTTGTTCATTTCTTTAAAGACAAAAAGTTTACATTAGAAATTAAAACACCGCCTGCATCTTACATGATTCTCCAAGAAATTGGCTTAAAATCTGGAGCAAAAGAACCTGGCAAAGAAGTTGCTGGCACAGTTACCAAAACCCAACTTGAAAAAATTGCAAAAATCAAAATGCCAGACTTAACGGCCAGCTCAATTGACGCTGGTATAGCTACGATAGCTGGAACTGCAGTTTCAATGGGAATTACAGTCGATTATAATAGTTAATAAAAACAATATGACACAACCAAAGCGTATTAGAGAATATCTTAAGGTACAAAAAAATACCAACGAAGATTGTACAATTCAAGATGCAATAGCAATGTTGAAAGATTACAAACAGAAAGCCTCTGTAAAATTCAATGAATCTGTTGATGCACATGTAATGCTTGGTATTGACCCAACCAAAGGCGATCAAGTAGTGAAATCAACCGTTGTTTTACCCCATGGAACAGGAAGAACCGTACGCGTTGTTGTTTTCGCCGAAGGAGATGACATAAAAAAAGCAATGGAAGCGGGCGCAGTAGACGCAGGCGGAGATGACTTAATAGATCGTGTCAAAAATGGTTTTTTTGACTTTGACAAATGTATAGCAACTCCAAGTATTATGAGAAAACTCGCACCACTTGGGAAGGTTTTAGGACCTCGCGGAATTATGCCAAACCCCAAACTTGGCACTGTAACCACAGACGTTGTGGAAGCCGTTAAATCCTTCATTGGTGGTAAAATTGAGTACCGCACTGGCAAAGACCCCGTTATAAGAGTATCAGTTGGTAGAATATCATTTGATGATAGCCAAATTATTGAAAACATTCAAGAATTAATATCATCAATAAAGCAAGCAAAACCCAGCACTGCAAAAGGCTCTTATATTGTTAAATTAAATGTTTCAACGACGATGTCAGGATTTAGCGTAAAAGTTCCTGCATCTTTTTTATAACTTTCTCTTGACAATTAAAAATAATAATTTGAAAAGCCAAACTGTTAGAATAAAAAAAGTATGGATAAAATATTAAAAGTTTCTTTAATTGAAGAATTGCGTAACACATACAATACATATGAATATGTGTTTGTAGTGAACATTTCTGGACTTCATGCAAATTTAAATAATTCAATTAGAAAGAACATTGCTGACGCTAACAGCAAGACAATGGTTATTAAAAATACTCTAAACAAAATATCCATCAAAGAAACGCCATATTTAGATATGTCCGATTCATTAGTTGGTCAAAATATGTCAATATTTTCCAATAATCCTGTCGAGGTTTCCAAGATTTTAGTCAATGCATCAAAGGATGAAACATCTGGCATCAACATTATTGGTGTATCCGATGGAAAGAAATTTTATCAAAAAGATTACGTTCAGGCTCTATCAAAAATGCCTAGTATGGACATTGTACGCGCATCGCTCTTGTCTGTAATGCAGTCTGTTCAAAGAAAAATTGCTTACTCTATATCATACTGCCCTACTGCACTTAATCGTGTGATTAGTAACAATTTTAAATCAAAATAATAACTTTTTTTATATAATATGGCTGATTTACAAAAGATTGTTGATCAACTTTCTTCTTTAACAATACTTGAAGCTTCCGAGCTTGTTAAAAACCTTGAAGACACATGGGGAGTTTCCGCTGCTCCTGTAGCTGTTGCAGGCGCAACATCTGCTGCTCCTAGCGAAGAATCTGCTGAGCAAACAGAATTCACTGTAGTGCTTGAAGAGGCAGGTGCAAGCAAAATTAATGTTATCAAAGAAGTAAGATCCATCACAGGTCTAGGTCTAAAAGAAGCAAAAGATCTTGTAGAGGGTGCAC
Source organism: uncultured Rickettsiales bacterium (assembly GCA_905480015.1). Taxonomy (GTDB): domain Bacteria; phylum Pseudomonadota; class Alphaproteobacteria; order Rickettsiales; family Deianiraeaceae; genus CAJQOT01. The sequence goes on from CAJQOT010000007.1 coordinate 52,614, forward strand.
CAAAAAATCTGAAAGATGGCATTTCTAAAGAAGAAGCAGAGGAAATTAAGAAAAGACTTGAAGCTGCTGGTGCCAAAGCTAAACTACAATAGTCTTTATTTTTTGACTATATACCCTTTGTACCTAACAGTAAATATTTTTTGCGCTTGAATGATTGATAGAATTAGCTTGGATGCTTATTCATTTTATAATGGAGATGCCTCTTCTCTTGTTGAGTTTCAAAAAAACTCATACGAGAATTTTTTTAAGTCTAATGATGAAATTGATGGATTTTATCGTGATATTTCGATGGAGTCCATTCTAAAATCTATCTTTCCAATATCTGATACATTCGGCACATTGTCAATAGAATACGTATCTCATAGAATGACGCCACCAAAGTATACAGAGCAAGAGTGTATTGATAGAGGATTCACATATTCGTCCTTATTGTATGTTACATTGCGTATGTTTCACTATGAGGTCGATGAAGACACTGGAATTTCAGAGGTTGCTTCCATTAAAGAGCAGGAATCTCTTCTTTGTGAAATTCCACTCATGTCTTCAAACATTGGATCATTCATTTTGAATGGTGTGCAAAAAGTAATTGTTTCTCAAATACACCGCTCTCCGGGTGCATTTTTTGAAAGCAATCAACAATTGGGATCGCTAGGTTACAAAGCATCTATAATACCATACAAAGGCAATTGGATTGATTTCGAATTTGACACTAAAGGATCTTTGTACTTTAGAATAAACCGCAAAAAGAAAATGCATTCCGCTTATATATTGTCATCATTTGGAGTATCAAACGATGATATTATTAGATTGTTTTCTAAATCATTAAGCATTGAATTGAATTCTCAAAATATTAAAGTTGCACTATCTAACTTTGGAAAGACAGTTAGTGTAGACTTATTTGACGATGCAGGAGTATTAGTTATTCCGGCTGGAACAAGAAATAAGGCATCATTACAAAAAAAATACCAAGAACTGTACATCGATTCAAATGACATTGTTGGCTCAACAGTAAGCAGTTACATTAATGTCAATGGTTTAGAAATTATCGCAGGAACAGTTTTAACAAAAAGCATTCTAGATGTCTTGTTGCAAGGCGAATCTACACATATATCGATATTAGATAAAACTGAATCTCACGATCCACAGATAATATCATTTGTCAATGCTAACATTGAAACACAGCAAAACTCAATGCGTTACATATTAAAATCAATGCGCCCTGGTGTTGTAATAGCAAATGAAGATATTACCCCTTCATTCGAAAAGATATTCCAAGATCGCTCATTTTACGACCTCTCAGTCGTTGGTCGCTATAAAATCAATTTAGAATTTGGCACAGATATTGACACAACCCTCCTCACATCCAATGATATAACAAATACAATTGATAGGCTTTTGGATTTAAAATTCCATAATAGCCCTGTACAAGATTTAGATAGTTTAAAAAACCGTCGTATTCGTGGCGTAGGAGAGCTTTTTGGCAATGTATTTAAGAATGCACTTGGCAAGCTTACAAGGTCTTGTGTTGAAAAAATGAATTCCGGCACCCCTGAATCTTTAATGCCAGCGGATACAATTTTAGCATCAATAGTTTCATCCGATATTCGTGATTTCTTTCTTTTGTCACAACTATCACAATTTGCCGATCAAACAAATCCTCTTGCAGAAATTGTACATAAACGTAGGATTTCCGCCCTTGGGCCAGGTGGTCTAAATAGAGACCGTGCCGGCTTCCAAGTACGTGATGTACACTATAGCCATTATGGTAGAATTTGTCCAATAGAAACACCAGAGGGTGCTAATATTGGTCTAATAAACACCCTTGCACTATTTGCCCGCGTTAACAATTATGGATTTATCGTTACTCCGTATAGAAAAATAATAAATAGTAAGATATGCCAAGATATTGAATATTTAGACGCCATTCAAGAGTATGATAAAAAAGTTGTAGATCTCAACCCTGCTTTTATTGATTTTGAAAAAAATGAAATAAAAGACGGACTAGTTCGTTGCCGTGTGAATGGAGACTTCCAAATGGTCGACTCTTCTAATGTTGAATATATAGAAGTTAACCCAAAGCAAATTATCTCCGTAGCCTCTGCCTTGGTTCCCTTTATTGAGAGCAACGATGCAGCTCGTGCATTAATGGGTGCAAATATGCAGCGTCAAGCAGTACCACTTGCAAGCCCTGAAGCACCAATTGTCGGCACTGGAATGGAGGGTGGCGTGATTGCAAGTACATCTGTATCAATTTTTGCTAAAAACGATGGCGTAATAAAAGATGTATCAGGGGATTGCATAGTTTTACAAACTAACAACGCTAATCATCCATACGATATATACAAAGTGCATAAATTTAACAGAACAAACCAAAGCACATGCTTCAATCATAACATCAATGTCAATGTTGGACAAGAAGTTAAAAAAGGAGATATACTTGCATGCGGTCCAAGCACGGATGGAAAAGAATTGGCTATTGGGAAAAACCTACTAACAGCATTCTCAACATGGAATGGATATAACTATGAAGATGCTATTGTTATTTCTGAAAAAGTTGCAAAATCTGACACCTTTACATCCGTTCATATTGAAGAGTTTGATATATCAATACGCGATACCCGTCTTGGTGCAGAAGAAGTTACAAGAGATATACCAAATATTTCTGATGAAATTCTTGCAAAGCTTGATGAATCTGGTGTAGTGAATATTGGCTCATATGTACAATCTGGTGACATACTCGTTGGCAAAGTAAGCCCAAAAAGTGACGATGTATTAACCGCCGAAGAAAAACTTCTAAAGGCAATTTTTGGTGAAAGAAATAGCAAAGTCAAAAATACATCTCTCGTTGTGCCACCTGGTGTAAATGGCACAGTTGTAGACATTAAAATATTTACTAAAAATGGTGTAAATAAAATTGAGCGTGCAAAAGAGGTTGACTCTCTATCCATCGCATGTATTAAAAAAGAATTTGACAAGAAGAGAGAAATTATTGATGAAACAATTGAAAGTGAAATATCTGACTTAATCACGCAACATAAAGTCGTTGCAACACACAAAGTAAAGAATTTTAATGATAAAATTTCCAAATCTAATCTTAATAAAATTTTACTTAAAGACAGGTTTAAATTTACTTTAAATGGTGATGATGCCCAGTCTCAATTAATAAAATTACGAGACCTTTACAACCAATATACGGAAGAAAATAAAAAGAATTCACAAAGTCGTATTGAAAACATTGTTAATGGCAACGATTTACCAAATGGTGTATTGATGTCCATCAAAGTTTATGTTGCAGTTAAAAGAAAATTGCAACCTGGTGATAAAATGTCTGGGAGACATGGTAACAAAGGCGTTGTTTCCGTTGTTTTACCAGCCGAAGATATGCCTTTTCTTGAAGATGGTACACCCGTTGATATTGTATTAAACCCTCTTGGTATAGCAAATAGAATGAATATAGGTCAAATTCTTGAAGTGCACCTTGGAATGGGTGCAAGAATTCTTGGACAAAGAATCAACACGATGATTGATGAAAAAGAAAAGAAGGAAGATGTTATCAAGCTATTACAAGATGCTATTGGCAACAAAACAAACATTAAAAATCTTTCAGAGTTATCGGATGATGACTTTGTGAAAACAATTCGCAAATGGAAAGATGGTATTAATGTTGCAACATCTTCATTTCAATCTACATCTGACGATGGTATATCAAAAATATTTGAAACGCTTGGCCTTGATAGGTCTGGAAAATTTACCCTTTATGATGGCCTCACAGGTGAAAAATTTGAAAGAGATGTAACCGTAGGAGTGATGTATATGTTAAAACTTCACCACCTTGTGGAATCTAAGGTACATGCAAGATCTGTCGGTCCTTATAGCCTTGTTACACAACAACCTTTGGGTGGAAGATCTTACTTTGGTGGTCAGAGACTTGGAGAAATGGAATGTTGGGCACTGCAAGCATATGGCGCTGCTTATACATTGCAAGAAATGCTGACGGTAAAATCAGATGATATTCAAGGTCGATCAAACATGTATACATCCATTGTTCGTGGAGACTACACATTTAAACATGGCACCCCTGAATCTTGCAATGTAATGTTAAAAGAATTAAGGTCTCTTGGCTTGAATATTGAACTTGAGCACAACGATACTTCTTCAGAGGAATAATATATAATTTTATTAAAAATATGTCTGCAATAACACAAGGAGAATTCTTTGATAGAAACGCTTTTAATAGTGTAAGAATTAATATTGCAAGCCCTGAAGATATTTTACAATGGTCTTACGGCGAAGTAACACGCCCCGAAACAATTAATTATCGTACATATAAACCTGAAAAAGATGGCTTATTTTGTGCAAAAATTTTTGGCCCAATTAAAGATTACGAGTGTCTATGTGGTAAATATCGTAAAATTAAATATAAAGGAATCATTTGTGAAAAATGTGGTGTTGAGGTCACAAAATCATCAGTTCGCCGTGAGCGCATGGGTCACATCAAGCTTGTATCTCCTGTAGTTCATACTTGGTTTTTACACTCCCTGCCCTCAAGAATTGCAGTTCTTCTTGATTTACAGCTAAAGGAAATTGAAAATGTTATACATTTTAATAAATATATTGTTGTAGACCCTGGAAATACACCTACTGCAAGATGCACAACATTTACCAACACTGAGTACGAAGATGCATTAAATAAATATGGTGACGATGCCTTTAGAGTCGGCATAGGTGCTGAAGCAATAAAAGAATTGCTATCATCCATAGACCTTCCAAAAGAAAAAGAAAAGTCGCTTGCAAGCCTTAAGGCAACAGCTTCACTAATTAAGCGTAATTCACTGATAAAAAGAATTAACATTATCAATGATTTCATACAATCTGACAATAACCCATCAATGATGGTATTAGATACCGTTCCAATACTTCCACCAGATTTACGCCCATTAATTATGCTCAACACTGGTAAGTTTGCTTCATCGGACTTAAACGAACTTTATAGAAGGGTAATAAATAGAAATAACCGTCTTAAAACATTATTAGATTTAGACGCACCAGATATTATCATCAAAAATGAAAAAAGAATGCTTCAAGAATCCGTTGATGCACTTTTTAATAACGATCGTAGAACAAAAATTACCAATGCAAGTGGCAGAATTTTTAAATCTTTAAGTTCTATATTAAGTGGCAAACAAGGTAGATTTAGACAAAACTTACTAGGTAAGCGTGTCGACTACTCTGGACGTTCCGTTATTACAGTTGGCCCCAACCTTGAAATTTACCAATGTGGTCTTCCAAAAATTATGGCCCTTGAACTATTCAAGCCATTTATTTACTCAAAACTTGAATCTTATGGTATCGTAAAATCAATAAGAGCTGCCAAAGATTTAATCGATGATAAAGATCCAATTGTTTGGATAATTCTTGAAGAAGTTGTAAAAAATCACCCTGTTTTACTAAACCGTGCCCCAACGCTTCACAGGCTTGGTATTCAAGCGTTTGAACCTATTTTAATAGAAACAAAAGCTATACAACTCCACCCATTAGTATGTACAGCGTTTAATGCAGATTTTGACGGAGATCAAATGGCGGTACATGTTCCACTTTCTATCGAATCTCGTATGGAGTCTAGAGCATTAATGATGTCAACAAATAATACCCTGAGCCCTTCAAGTGGCGACCCTGTTATCGTTCCAACGCAAGATGTCATACTTGGTATATATTACATAACAAACCTTGCAGAAGACCTTAATAAATCTTCAATCAAATTCTCATCAATAGATGAAATTATCAGAGCATTAGATGATGAAATAATTAATATTAATTCCGAAATATCCTTTATTCCTGCAGGTCAAGATAAGATGGAAATTTATCAAACCACCTCTGGTCGCGTTAAACTTTATTCTTTACTTGGCGAACAAAACAAACTACCATTTTCATATTTTAATAAATGCTTTACCAAGAACGATGTTTCAGAGCTTTTAAAGTTAGTAAACGATCACTTCCCTCAAGGCTTCCTTGCACAGTATGCAAATGAAATTATGCGAATAGGATTTAGATGGGCAACAAAATCTGGTATATCAGTTGGTAAAGATGACATTCTCGTTCCAGAAACAAAAGACGCACGCATCAATGAAGCATCTGTTAAGGTTGAGCAATACGAAAAACAATTTGCCGAAGGGTATATTACGGCTCGTGAGAAATACAATAAAGTAACAGATATTTGGCATGAATGCACAGAGCAAGTTGCTAACGATATGATGGTAGGCTTTCAAAAAAATTCAAATACATCGAAAATTAACACCATATACACTATTGTTAATTCCGGTGCAAGAGGATCCATCACGCAGTTAAAACAATTTGCTGGTATGCGTGGATTAATGGTAAAAACTTCTGGAGAAATTCTCGAAACTCCAATTCTTTCAAACTTCAAACAAGGTTTAAAAGTTATGGAGTACTTTAACTCTGCACATGGAGCAAGAAAAGGTCTTGCGGATACGTCTTTAAAAACTGCCGATGCTGGATATCTAACTCGTCGACTAGTCGATGTTGCACAAAACTGCGTTGTATTACAAGATGACTGTGGATCCACTGAAGGACTTGAGCTAAAATCTACATTTCAAAGTGGTAAAATAATTGAATCTGCCGGATCGCTTGCATACGGTAGAGTTGCATTGCACGATGTACAACATGGTGGTCAAATTATAGTTGATGCCGGACAAATGATAACTCTTGAAAAATCAAAAGAGCTTATCGATGCCGACATTAATGAAATAGTTGTTCGATCGCCAATTAAATGTATTCTTGAAAAGGGTGTATGTGCAAAGTGCTATGGTAAAGATATATCCTCAACCGACTATATCTCCATTGGTCAAGCTGTTGGAATTATTGCTGCACAGTCAATTGGTGAGCCAGGAACACAACTAACAATGAGAACCTTCCACTCTGGTGGCGTGGCATTGCGTGGTATGCAAAAGCCTATCATTGAGTCCGAATACAGTGGTAGCGTAGTGTTTGATAACCTAAAATATGTAGAAAACTCAGATGGTGAAAAAATTGTAATTACCAATTCTGCACATGTATCTATAATTAGCTCGAATTCTCGCGTCAATAAATATACCGTGACATACGGTGCTAAACTTTCTGTTAGTGAAGGACAAAATATTAAAAAAGGCGATTTAATCGCAACACATGATGTACACTCAACTCCGATTATATCCGAATACAAAGGTAGAGTGACTTTAACCGACTGCGTCCGCAATGTATCATACCATGAAAATTACGATGAAACATACAATTCTTCAGTTCGCACAATAACCGAATCCAATCTTCACCCTGCTATTAAATTTGAAGTAAATGGAAAGCCAGTTAGAACAGAAAGTTTAGCACCGTATGTCACGGTATATTTATTGACGCGAGAATTCGAGCTAATTATAGATACATGTGCAGAATTGGTAATTACAATTTTTTCACCATCTGAGTTTTCTACATATTTTAGGTTATCAAAC
>CAJQOT010000008.1 GCA_905480015.1 uncultured Rickettsiales bacterium
AGATTTAAACCCTATAGAAAAGAAATGGTCTCAGATTAAATCCCTCTATAGAAAGCTTACTTATAAGTACGAAGATAAACTAGAGTTAATTGAATATGTTTTAAATTATGAGTATGCAAGGTTATTTTAATTTGCTATATACTCTTTCTTTTCCAGCATCAATTCTTATTCTGCATCTTTTTCCACCCGCGTCAAATTGTCTATAATGACTATTTAAATATTTTTCACTTACTGGCAAAGAATAATCATAGTGATATTTGCTACTTTTTGCATACAATAAAATAACATCGTGCTTTGTTGTGAACTTTCTTTTTGTACGCCCACTATTTGAATAACACCAAACAATTTCATTTAAAAAGTTTTTTCTACCAAAAATTCTATCCATTACTATTTTCAAATAATATAAGGTCAAGGTCAGCAAAATTACGATGTGGAGAAAAAAATTAACTAAAGGTCAGAGAGTTGATAGCTAACACATCTCTTCAAAAGAAGATAGTTTTAAAAAAAATACTTGACAAGTAGGATTTTATATTTTTATAATTGCATAGCAATTATAAATTGGTTTATGTTTAAAAATTTGATGGATTTTATTACTTTTTTTTCCACAGAAAAGAAGTGCCACGAGTTCTTGAAATCTATTCTTTGGAGCAAAGGAAAGAACTGCCCACACTGTGGAAGTAATGCAGTTTATGAATACACTTCTAACTTTAAAAAAAATCGTTGCAAAGATTGTAAATGTGATTTCTCAATAAGAAAAGGTACAATTTTTGAGGAAAGCAGAATGTCTTTACAAAAATGGTTTATGTGTATTTATTTAATGAACTCTAATAAAAAAGGTATTAGTTCGTTGTCTTTAGCAAGACAAGTAGGAATTAACAAAACTACGGCTTGGTTTGTATTACACCGTTTGCGTTTTATTGCAGACACAGGATTTACAAATATGTTTCAAGGGACTTGTGAAGTAGATGAAACTTACATAGGGGGTAAGGAAGGCAACAAGCATACACACAAAAAAGGCTTGGAAGAAAAGGCGGTTGTTTTGGGTATTAAAAACCGTGAAACAAAACAAGTAAAAGCATATCACACAGAAGATAATAAATATCATACCCTTGGTGAAAAGATATTTGAAAAAGTAGAACACGGTTCAACTTTAATCACAGATGAATACAAAGGTTACAAAGCCTTGAAATATTATTACAACCACGAGTCCATTAATCACAGTGCAAAGGAATATTGCAGAGTAGACGCTTCAAGAGTTGCAGTGAAAATCACTACTAATAGTGTTGAAGGTGTTTTTAGCTTACTTAAGCGTGGAATAAACGGTATATATCACTGGGCTTCAAAAAAACACTTACAAAACTACCTTAACGAGTTTTCATTTCGTTACAACACAAACAAAATGGCAGACAATCAAAGATTTTCTTGCTTCCTTGAGAATGTGTATGGTAGATTAACATATAAAGAACTTATTGGGAAGGTGGTATGATAAAGGAAAGTTACAAAGCATTTGCGGTGGCAAATTATATTTTAGATAAGTTGGGTAAACACAAAATCAAAGATGTCACGAATTTAAAATTGCAAAAATTATTATACTTTGCATATGGTATAAATCTTGTGTTATATGATGATATACTATTTGACTCTAATATTCATGCGTACAGACTTGGACCAGTAATCCCTGATGTATATAGGGAATTTAAAGACCACGGTAAAAATATTATTACAACAAGAGCACATTTTTTAAAAGATGACGACTCTGGTGAGGTGGAACTTGCAAGTTATAGTGATTTTACCACAAACGATAAGAAAAGTATTGACATAGCATGTTCTGCAAAGGGACATACAAAAGCTTGGGATTTGGTGGATATTACACATAGAAAACATTCTGCTTGGTCAAAAGTGTATAAAGAAGAAAAGCGACACATAGATATACCCAATTCTTATATTAAGAAAGAATTTGAGCAATATATTGATACTCTTGCAAAATATTTGTTGGGGTAGTATGGTAAATAGTGGTAAAGATAAATTCCTAAGCTCAACTCCATCTGATATTAACAAAGTTCTTAAATCGGAGGAGGTGTATCATAATTATAAGATAGAATCTTATAAAAGATTTTGGGAGCAATTAAAGTGGAATCCTATTACATATTTTATAATTGGTATATTTATTGCCTGTATTGTATGTTTAGGTGTTTCTTATGATTGGAATTGGAAAGTTATGATACACAAATCTTTTGGTTATCTATTAACAGCATTAATCACAGCAGTTGTTGAGTATTGTATAATTAAAATAATAGAGAAGAATGACAAAACAAACTAAGAAACCAAAGCAACAAAAACCAATACCCTTACTCAAAGATAAAAAAGCTATGCAAGAAATAGTTGCAGACCCTGATGTTATTATGCACTTCTTTAAAAATTGTATTAAAAAACCTGCTACAAAATAAGATTAATGATTATTTAGGGGTAATAAATAGGGAGTTACCCACGATTTACGCCATACATTCGCTTCAATCCTTGAGCATAAGTCTTCAAAGGCAACGGATATTTACGCAAGGTTAAACCTTGACCCTGTGCGTGAAGCAGTAGAAAAAGCAACAAAAGTATTTGAGATTTTATGAATAGAAAAGATGTCCCCACGCCTAGCACCGATTTGCACGGGAGAAGAGATGGGACTCACTAATAAAAGTGAAACATAATACTTGATATTTTCAAATAAAATAATTTACTGTAATACAGCTTATTGACATTTAATATTGCTGTATTATACTTAACCAAGTTTAATCAAATATATGTCAACACACACAGCAGAGTTCAAAGACACTAAACTCACAATCAGTTTGCCAAAAGAATTACATGCTTTTATAAAATCAAAAGCAGCATTAAAACATACAACAGTAAAAGAAATTGTAACTAGTGCAATTATTAACAGTTTTGAAAATGATTTTGACTCACTTAATGAAAAAACAAAAAAAGAATTAATACAGGGCATTAAAGATTTTGAGGAATATAAAGAGGGTAAAAACAAACAGTATAAATCTTTTGCTAATGTGGAAGATGCACTAAAAGAGTTAAAATCGTAAGTATGCTGAAAACAATCTTTGCAAATGGTTTTATCAAACAATACAAATTACAGATCAAAAGAAATAAAAACATTGAAAAACTTGATGTAGTAATAAGATTGCTCGCAAACAATGAAACTCTTCCGCCAAAACTTAAAGACCACACACTCATAGGAAAGTACAAAGGCTTTCGTGAACTTCATATTGAACCCGATTGGCTTTTGATTTACCGTATTGATGAAAATTATTTAATTCTTGAGCAAACAGGAACACATAGCGATTTATTTTAATAAAATGGTATACACAAAAGGAATTTATAATGGAGGTGAATTTTTGATTGAGAGGTGAAAGAAGTAATGAAAAACACTCTAATTAATGGAAAACTTCTAGAGAGAAAACTCTCCGACTACAAACCTACAATTCAAGACAGCTCTCTCACTTTTCTTAAATGGCATAATGATAGTCAAAAAGAAGAGGCACTACAAACTAACTTTCTAAATGATATTTTTGGAAAAGTTTTAGGTTATGAAATAGACACAGGAAAGGAAGAATTCAATTTACTTTCTGAATATAAAACTCAAAAAGACGGCACAAAAGTTGATGGTGTGCTTGGTTTTATAACGGATGCTAAAAAAGATATTCGCATTGCAATTGAACTCAAAGGAAAAAATACTAAAAACCTTGATGAGGTTGAAAAACAAGCATTTGAATATCGTGATAAAATTGATGGTATAGAATGGGTTATCATTTCAAATACTAATGAAATCAGGCTATATTCAGCAAATAGTGGAGGAAGGTTAAGATACCAATCTTGGAATATGTTAGAGCTTGCAAATAGCATTGAAAAACAAAAAGAGTTTCATTTTTTCTTAGCGAATGCTAGGCTTTTTGTAGAACATGGAGTCTCTCCACTTGCAAAAATCATTGAGGAAAATATCAAGGAAGAGAAGGAAATTAAGGATAAATTTTACAAAGAATACAAAGCAAAAAGAGTTAAGTTAATTGATGAAATAAAGGCATTAAATTCAAGCATTGATGCTATTTCAAAGGCTCAAAAACTGCTGGATAGAATACTTTTCATTCGATTTTGCATTGATAGAGGGTACATTGCTAAAAATATTGTCAATACAGTAGAAAACCTTATTAAACTAAGATTCACTTTCTACCAAGCATTAAAAGTGCTTTTTGAAACAATTGATAAAGGTAGCAATGACGACTCCCTGCAAGCACACGAGCAAGTTATTGCTTGGAATGGTGGGCTTTTTGCAGAAGATACGGAGCTAAACAACTTACAAATTGGCAGTGAAATTCTAAAAGAAATAGATGCTTTTTTCAAAGAATACGATTTCTCCTCTCAAATTGATGTACACATTCTAGGACATATTTTTGAGCAATCAATTTCAGACCTTGAAAAGCTTAAAAATGGAGAGGAATTTGATGTCAAAAAAGGTCAAAGAAAAAAAGACGGGGTATTTTACACGCCTGAATATATTACGCAATATATTGTCAAAGAGGCAGTTGGAGGCTGGCTTGACGATAGAAAGTCCGAGCTTAATGAAAAAGACCTTCTTGAAATCACTAAAGAGGAGTTGGGAGCGAAAAAAACAAGTAAATCTACCAAAGAAAAGGCACAAAAACACTTGGAGTTCTGGAAGCTTTATGCGGAAAAACTGACGGCAATTAAAGTTGTTGACCCTGCCTGCGGTTCGGGTGCGTTTCTTGTGGAGGTATTTAATTTTCTTGAGAAGGAGTGGCAAACGGTGAATCAAAAAATTAATTATTTTGCGAAAATCACTGGTGCTGGCTCACTTTTGGAGCTTAACCACGATTACAAGGACACCCTTAAAAACAACATTTACGGCGTGGACATCAATTTTGAGTCCGTGCAGATTACCCGCCTTTCATTGTGGATTCAAACCGCTCACCATAAGACCGCCCTTGTTTCACTGGACGAGAACATAAAAATTGGGAACTCTCTTATAGACAACCCCGCCGTTTGCCCGAAAGCCTTCAAATGGGCGGAAGAATTCCCCTCTGTGTTTGCGGGCGGCGGCTTTGATGTCGTGGTTGGCAACCCTCCTTATGTGTTAGTGCAAAATCTGACAGACAATATGTTTCAATATTTTTACAAAATATACAATGTTGCACAGTACAAAATAGATTTATACCAAATCTTTATTGAAAAAGGTTTAAAATTGCTCAAAAATAATGGATACATTTCGCATATAACACCAAACACATTCTTAAAAAATAAACATTCTGTCAATTTAAGAAAGATGATTTTACAAAAAAGCTTAATTAGTGTACGATTATATAATTTTTCAGTATTTGAAAATGTTAGCGTTGATACACTTGTTTTGGTAGTTAAAAAAAACAAGAATGAAAATGATATTTGTAGGGTTGATTTTGCCGACGATGTTGCAAAATTTGAAAGCCAAGACTACATTCAATCACAATGGACTGATATTATATCTTTCTCTCAAAATGATATAATATCTAAAATTGAAGCACGGTCAAAACTTCTTAAAGAAACGAATATTAAAGTATATTTTGGAATACAAACCCACGATAGAAAAAAATATGTTGCCGACTATAAAAGAGGTGATGATTGGTTTGAAGTAATTGATGGTACTAATATTAATAAATATAGTTTATCTAGTTCAAAAGAATATGTTAATTTTACTGATGATGCAATAAAAAGTGGAGGAAAAAAAGAGATATACCTTCAAGACAGAATATGTGTGCGTCAAATTGGAGAGTACCCCATAGGAACAATTGTAAAATCAGGCATCTTTACATTAAATACTATTTTTAATTTGTATAATTTTAAAGATATTAATATTAATTATGCCTTATTAATATTAAATTCAAGGGTTATACAGTATTATTGGTCTTTAAAATTTTATGATAATAAACAAACATTTCCAAAGATTAAAAAAGATTTTTTATTATCACTCCCAATACCACAGGCAACACCAGAAAAACAAGCACCGCTAATAACGCACGCACAAACAATGCTTACCACAACCGCCGAGCTAAACACGCAAGCAAACAAGTTTACAAGGCTCCTGCGAGCAGAATTTGGCATTGAAAAGCTCCCGAAGAGGCTCAAAGCGTGGTTTAATTTAGAGGAAGCGGACTTCCTCACGGAACTGGAAAGGCTCCTGAAAAAAGATAAAAAACCCGCACTAAATTTACCAAAAAAACAAGAATGGCTAGAGTTCTTCACCACGGCAAAGGTAGGGGCTCAAGCTTTGCAAGGGGAAATTTCCCGAACAGACAAGGAAATTGACGCAATGGTTTATGAACTCTACGGGTTGACGGAGGAAGAGATTAAAGTTGTGGAAGGGATCTAAGAACCCATCCTAAATCTTTGACTTTCTCATAAATGATACTTGTAAAAGTATTATTTATGAGAATATGAATGATAGGTTATACCCAAGTGATATTACAAGAGAACAATTTGAAACAATTAGGGTATTGTTAGAATC
>CAJQOT010000009.1 GCA_905480015.1 uncultured Rickettsiales bacterium
AGAAAAGCAATGCTTGAAGATCTCGCAATTCTCACTGGTGCTGATTTTATCTCCGAAGAAATTGGTATAAAACTTGAAGATGTTACGCTTGAGTCCCTTGGTGAGTGTGAAAGAGTTGTCATTACAAAAGATGACACAACAATTGTTGGTGGAAAAACTAAACAAAAACAAGACATTCAAGACAGATGTGCTCAAATTCAGCGTCAAATCGAAGATACAACATCAGATTACGATCGTGAAAAACTTCAAGAACGCCTTGCAAAACTTTCTGGTGGTGTAGCTGTCCTTAAAGTTGGAGGTGCAACAGAAGTTGAAGTAAAAGAACGCAAAGACCGTGTTGAAGATGCTCTTGCAGCAACAAAAGCCGCACTTGAATCGGGTATTGTAGCAGGCGGTGGAGCTGCTCTTTTGTACGCAAGAGAAGCAGTAAAAAGCCTAAACCTTACAGATGAAGATCAAATGTCAGGTGCAACAATTGTTTACAAAGCATTGTCATATGTTATTAGACAAATATGTTCTAACGCAGGCGTAGAAGGTGCCGTTATAATCAATGAAATTATTGCTAAAAAAGATTTCAAATTTGGATATGACGCACAGAATGATAAAATCGTTAACATGTTTGAATCTGGTATTATTGACCCTGCAAAAGTTGTAACCGTTGCATTAAAGCACGCCTCTTCTATTGTTGGGCTACTTATTACAACAGAAGCAATCGTTGCTGATTCACCAAAAGGTGAAGACGAATCCCCTGCTCCAATGGGAGGTGGAATGGGAGGTATGGGCGGAATGTATTAATACATTCTTCGGGAGATTCAAACGAGTCTCCCTCCCGTATTTATTATTGATATTTATTTATATACAATATGATTTCTGACATTATCGCACAATACACAAAAACAAAAAACACCTTTGAAAATATTCTTCAAAATCAACTTTTAATACAAAACATTGAACAAGCTGTTCTTGTTATTAAAAAATGTTTAGACAATGGTGGCAAGGTTCTTTTGTGCGGAAATGGCGGTTCAGCGGGCGACTCTCAACACATAGCAGCAGAATTAGTTGGTAGATTCTCCTTCAATAGAAAAGCACTTTCAGCAATTGCATTGACAACGGATACATCTGCAATTACAGCCATTGCCAATGACTTCTCCTTTGAGGAAATATTTTCTCGTCAAGTTGAAGGCTTAGGAAGAAGCGGAGATGTACTAATTGGTTTTTCAACATCTGGAAATAGCAAGAATGTTGTAAAAGCCATTGAAACAGCAAAAAAACAAGGCATTCACACCGTAGCATTTTTGGGAAATGATGGGCGTACCATTGGTAGTATCGTGGATATTTCACTGAATATACCCTCATCATCAACGCCAAATATACAAGAAGGGCACATCGCAACAGGACATATTCTATGTTCATGCCTTGAAAACCTTATGTTTAAAAGTTAAACCTCTTCCACCTTACACCGAAATAATTCACATACAGCAAACCCCCAGAGATTACCTACCAATCATTTGCACAAAAATGATTAATACCTCATTTAATAATAGAATATATAAAATAATTATAAATAACTCTTGACAATTAAAACTGTTAAATTTAGTAATGCAAACAAATATTGCTCAAAAAGAATGTATTTTACAGCAGATGTTAGGGAAAGCTTCGGTAAATCAGTTGCTAAAACACTAAGAAACAACGCACTTGTGCCTGCAAGTATTTATATGAATGGTAACACTGTATTACATATTTCTATACCTGAAAAGGAAATTTCAAAGGCAGTGGATAATTATAATTTTCTTAATACATGTTTTGAAATTACTCTTTCTGGTAAAAAAATTAATGTTTTGCCAAAAAGTATTGAATGCCACCCTATTACCGAAAAAGTTATACATATTGAATTTAAAGAAATTCCCGTCACTGGTGATGTATGTGTATTGGTTCCAATTTCAATTGTTAATCGCTCAAAGTCTATTGGTATTAAGGCAGGCGGTAAATTAAATGTACCAAAGCACAACATTCTAATAAAATGCAACCCAAATAAAATTCCTGAAAATATTGCAATAGATATTGGTAATTTTGGAATTGGAAGGTCTATATACACACGACACCTTAAGGCAGATGAAACATTTACTTTTGCTTCCGATGTATTTGTGCTAAGCATTCTTGGTCGTGGTAGAAGGGATAAAGGAGAGGATGATGAAGGAGAAACTAAAGTGCAAGACGCTTAAAATTATTTTTTAATACTATGTTCGCAGTTATAAAAGTTGGTGGCAAACAGTTTAAGGTCATCAATGACCAAGAGCTTGATATAGATCTTGTAAATCAAGATGAAGGGAGTATCATTGAAATTAATGAAGTTCTACTTCTATCGGATGATACAATAAATATACACCCAGAAGGATCTATTGTAAAGTGTGAAATTATAAAGCATTTTCGTGCTCCAAAAGTGATTGTCTTTAAAAATAGACAGCGTAGCACATTTAGAAAAAAGCGTGGTCATAGACAAGACTACACAAGGGTAAAAATTAAAGAAATTGTTGTTAACTAATTATTACTTATGGCAAGTAAGAAAGCTGGTGGTAGTACCAAAAATGGAAGAGATTCAAACCCTCAATATCGTGGCGTAAAGAAGTTTGGAGGTGAGCATGTTATACCTGGAAACATTATTGTTCGTCAAGTAGGAAATAAGTTTCATGCTGGCAAAGGCGTTGGATGTGGAAAAGATTATACTCTGTTTGCAGTAGAAGAAGGACATTTGCATTTTTCCGTTACTTCTGGCAATAAGAGATTTGTTTCCGTGGTAAACTAATTTTCTTTCGCATTGCGTTGTAAACTACTAATATATCAAAACATTTTATTTTGCTTGCTTTAGTTTTGGCATAAAATTAAAAATTTCTTCCAAAAAATAGTTTATTTCTCTTTCCTGAAAAGTATTTCTCTGTGATTTATGTCAAATTTTAAAAACCTTACATACAAGCAAACGGGCGTTGATGTTCAAAAAGGAGATGAATTTGTAGAGTCAATTAAGACAATAACAAAAAGTTCTTCAATTGGAATGTTTGGCAATATTTTTGATGTCTCATCACTGAATATGAAACACCCTATTTTAGTTTCTGGAACAGATGGAGTGGGAACAAAACTCAAACTTGCTTTTAAACTTCAACAACATAAAACTATTGGCATCGACCTTGTTGCAATGTGTGTAAATGATATTCTCTGCCATGGTGCAAAGCCGATATTTTTTTTAGACTACCTTGCAAATTCAAGTGTTGATGTGAAAGTGCTTGAGGAAATTATTACCGGAGTGAACGAAGGCTGTAAACAAGCGGGATGCGAACTTGCAGGCGGAGAAACTGCCGAAATGCC
>CAJQOT010000010.1 GCA_905480015.1 uncultured Rickettsiales bacterium
TGATATTTATACAATATATGGATCAACGAATATTTCTTCTAATATCTATCAAAATACTCATATTGAGAACTCATCAAATTTGTCGCAAACTCTCTCCCTTTCGCATAAAAACATGGGGGAGAGTTTGCGACAAATTTGATGAGTTCTCAATATGAGTATTTTGATAGATATTAGAAGAAATATTCGTTGATCCATATATTGTATAAATATCAAACTGTAATCCATTTCTAAATTTTTTACTAATATCAAATGATTTAGCATTACCATAGTTAGATGTCAGTGCAATAAACGGATTGTAGAAAATTGATGATGACATCATTCCATTTTGAAATTGTAGATTATTATCATAATCTTTATCGCCATCAATCCCTGGTATAAATTTTGTTCTAGCGTTAACATTCCATCCCATTAAATGACCAGAATAAAAAAGATTTGTAGTGTCAACACTTGAACTACCATCTACTATAACACCATACATATTTTTTGCATGCATTTGTTTAAGTTGTAAGTCTTCAAATCTTGATCCAAAAAGTGCATCATTCTTATTTACCTTTCCGCCAGTATTAACACTGGAAAGATTCATCGCTAACTTACCAAATCCATAGTTAAAATTATAAGACTGAAATCCGTTGTTACTCCAATATGTATTTGAAACATTGAGTGAATTAAATGGCTGCCTTGCATTGCGTGCATAAGAAACCCTAAACCTTCCGTCCTCAATATCATTCCAAGTTTCACCCGCTATATTTTTACTATTAACATTCACAGAAAGTGATTCGCGTGTTAAGGAATTTCCAAAGGCAGGTGAGGATAAAACTCCCGTACTACTCACGCTTGGTGACGAAAGAACAACCGCTGAACTACCTGGGTTCCGCACAATTGCCTCCATACCTACAATACCAGACGCCATTAAACGATAATTCACCATACCAAAACCAAACACATTAGAAGCAATACGGCGTGAAGGATTCACACAAGAAGAGTCGGATTCTCCTGCAAAACAGTAATAATAACCTGTGTAAGCTGGCTTTTCGTCGTTATCATGTGCAACGGGAGATGTATACTGAATAATTTTTGCAACTGCCTGTGTAGTGCCAATTGCATTACTTAATACAGCTTTACCAATATAAATGTCATTCAATTGATGTATCGTAGTTCCATTTTTAATTAAAATATCATGAGATGTAATTGAGGCAACTTTATCTTCATTAGTAGTGCCAGTAACGAAATTGGCTTGGTCTGATTCTGTTGGGACATTACCTGCAACTGAAAGGATAGAAGCGTAATTAGCCGTCGTTCCAACAATCATTTTTGGACGAAAGTAAGACTTTGCAGTAGTTGTGCCATGTACTTGAGAATCAGTTCCAAATGATGACCCAGTGAATGTTTCCTCCGTACCATACAGTGGAGTAGAATGGTAAGCAACTTGACGCAAGGCGTCTCTTCCTGTTACACCACTTTGGCTTTGAACACTTGCAATCAAAGCAGTTAATGTTGCCGAAGCTTGCCTATCTGGGTTCATTAATGGAGTACCGCTTGCAAAATCTTTGTTATAACCTGCCATTCCCGCTTGTATAAAGCCGTTTGTATCGGTACTACTATAATGATACACAATACTTTGATATGACATTGGAACGGAAAGGGCAATATTTTTTAATGCTCCGGCGTTGTAGCCTGTACAAGGTAAGTAATAATTAAGTTTATTACTGGTGAAATCTCCATAGTTCATTACAGGCACGGCAACAACTGGTGCACTTTTCTGCAAACTATTCATTGCCATATTGTGTGTTGTGCGATCCAAAAAGTGAGTCATACTGGACATTGCTCTTGAAGCAAAACTTGTTGGATTTGATGCCGTGTAATGTATGTTATTAAGGTATTTCTGCTCTTTGTTAGCATATACTGTACCAGATGAATCTTTAATGCCTATGCCCAGTGGCAAAACTGTAGTGTAACCCGTTTTTTGTATTGTTGTAAAAAAATTAGATAGTGCACTGCCAACTATTGGTGCATTATCGTTAAAATGAGTATAATAATCATATAGTATTGTACTTGATTTCTCCTTCATAACATTAAGAGAATTGGTAAACCTGTCACTAAATGTTACAAATCCAGATGTGGCTGATGTTCGTGGGTCTGTTAAAATGTTGCTATGAATTTTTGCGTTTGAAAAACCCATAGTTGTATAGAAATTATTGTGATAGCTGTTTGCCGCAGTTACTGGCATTGCTGATATCAAAGACGCAACTGTTGTGCTATGAAAAGCGTTCGGTATAAGTTGTTTAGTTCCTAAAGTGCAAGCATTGTTCGTCCACACGCCACCACTACTACATATAATATTATTTCCAGTGTCTCTTTGTAATAAAGATTGAGAAATATAATATTTTACAACATTGGCACCGTGTACTAAAGGGTTATAATTTGATAAAATTTCAAAGTCGCTGTCAGTTATACCAGTGTGTGTTGCAACCTTAGCCTGTGCATCGTTTTTTAAAACCTTTGTTTGTAATCCGGCAAAATCACCAGATGCTGAAATTGCCGCCACACCCCAGCCAAGCAAGGTAACATTTCCCCTAGTTTTATAGTTTGTGCTTGTACCAAATTTACTACTATTGTGGTCATACAATGCATGTAAAAGACCAGTGTCGTACATACCCCAATATGCTTTAGTGATGGAATCGGAAGAATACAAGCCTGTTGCCCCACGGTATGCAAATGGTATTGATGTGGGTGTGCTTTTTGGTGGCGATGTAGGGTTCCCATTCGGACAGTATAGAAAATTTGTTACCTTTGTTCCATCGGCACAAGTAACATCAATGCCGTTCGTCACATTAAGAGAGCGGATTGTAGATGTTGTTTTACATGCAAACAAAAAAATTGTTACAAAAACCCCCTGTAAAAATAATTTAAACATTTTTGATGGCATTAATATAGAGTATTATAACATATAATTAATAATTATACAATCAATAAATTTGGATTTTCAACAAACATCTTAATTGTATTTAGAAATTCTGCTGCTAAAACGCCATCAACGACTCTATGGTCGCACGATATTGTAAGGCTTATGATGTTATCTTCGTATGGTTGTCCATTGTTAAACTTTGCAATAGACTTAACGCCACCAACAGCAAGTATTGCAGACTGCGGAGGGTTAATAATTGCTCCAAATTGGGCAACATTGTACATTCCTAAGTTTGACAGGGAAAACCCCCCACCTTGAAACTCTTCAAGTGATAATTTATTGAGTCGTGCTCTTTTAATTAAATCTTTTGCTTCAACGGCAATTGTGCGAAGTGATTTGGTGTCTGCATTTTTAACTATAGGTGTAATAAGTCCGTCGTCAATTCCAACGGCGATTGAAATGTCAACATTGTTGTACATAATCATGCCATCTTCAGACCATGAAGCATTTACTTTAGGGTGTATACGCAAAGCATTGGCACATGCCTTGATAATAATATCATTCACTGAAACTTTTTCTTCAAACTGCGAAAGGTATACATTAATTTCTTTGCGTGCTTTGTTTAGTTGTGTAATACTTGCTTCCACTGTAACATAAAAATGTGGAACATTTTGTTTTGATTCGACTAGTCGCTTAGCAATGATTTTTCTCATGTTTGAGTGCGGAATCATAGTGCTGTCTTGTTCATTTCTAGTAAATGATTGTACATTAACAGGGCGTGACTGTATATTTTCAATATCTTGTTTAATTATTCTACCGTTAGGGCCTGAACCACTAACCCCTGAAATATTTATACCTCTTTGTTCTGCAATTCTTTTTGCAAGGGGGGACGCGAACTCCTTACTTTGTTGAGTTTCTGGCGAATTTATAGAAATTTTTGTGTCGTCTATGGTTTGTTCTTCTTTTGATTCTTGAGTTTTAGAGTTAGAAGAATGACTACTACCATTATGGTTGGAAATGATTTCATCAACTGCGGATGCATCGTCGCCAGATTCAAGCAAGACGGCAATCAATGTATTAACTTGTACGCCATTTGTTCCGTCTGGTATTAAAATTTTTGCTAAAATACCATCGTCGGTTGCTTCAACTTCCATTGTTGCTTTGTCGGTTTCAATTTCTGCGATGACATCTCCAGATGACACTTTATCTCCTTCTTTTTTTATCCATTTTGCAAGGTTACCCTCCTTCATTGTCGGAGAAAGTGCTGGCATAAGTATCTCAAGTGCCATTTTTCAATCAAATTATTTACATATAAAAAAACAATATATATAAATGAAAGTCAAGTGTTTTTTACGAAGCAAACTTTTCACTTCAATCACTGTAAAGCTAATGCAAAGTATAGTAAAGAAGTAAATATATTACTTGTCCATTAACTTTCCTGTGGTTGCTGTTCAATAGCATTACGGCTATGCGTATTTGCACTAATCAGATCCAACTCACGAGACAAAATATTTGCAACCTTTACCACAAAAAGCTCATTCTCCATTGTATAGTGATTAATTTTTGACACAATTGTATTGTACCCAATAATTGCAACTATACCGCAAAATATACCAATTATTGCACTTGCAATTGACGAATACAACGCATTCACAATGTGAATTGTATCAATTTGAATGTAATGTTTGAATTCATAAAGATCGTACATCAACCCATACATAGTTCCAAGAATGCCAAGCAAAGGTGCTATTGTTGCAATTGTTATTAAGAAAGTAACTCCACTTTTCATTTCCATTGAGATATTGCTTTTCTCAACAGATGATAATGAAAGCATACGCTGGCGGATATTACGCTTTACATCTTCCGCATATGGCATAGAGAAGTCTATATTTCTAATATTACTTTGCGTCAACTCCTTCATACCAACGAAAAATATTCGTGCAAGTGGTGCATGAATTTTTGGTTTACTAGCAAGTTTGTTATACATTACATCTAGCATTTCCCCAGAATTAAATTCTTTATCAAACGCTTGCGATGCCTTTTCCTTAAAAGATAAAATAGCAATACGCTCAAAGAACATACCAATAGTAAAAATTGCCAGAGTAACAAGGAAAAACATAATAATTTTTACTATGAGTGGAGAATCCATAATGGCAGAAAATAATAGCATTCATAAAAGCAACAGTTCAAATGATACAAACTCCATCAATAGGATAAATCAAGTAGTAATTTATGATTTGTTATTAGGCTATTGTGTGCAATAAAATATCTACTTTATTTTGCAATAAAACCTTTGAATGCAATTGGAATATGACATATCTATGTCGCCTTGCAAAACTATGCTTTTTTGCATCGTTCCATTGCCTATTATTTAGCATTGCAAAGAGACTACACCCCCCTCCCCTCGCAAGGAAATTATTTTTTCGTTGCCTATAATTTGACAATACAACCACTATATCGTCGTAAAATATATGCTTATTTCGTTCAAAAAGTAATGGTATTTCAATAAAAATAGCCATAAAACCCTTCCTACGATAGTAACTCTCAAATTCTTTTATTTGTAAGTAAAGATATGGATATAAAATGCTCTCAAGCTTTTTCAAAACACTATCATCACGCAAAACTTCCTGCATTAATTTTTCTTTTTGCAAGGCATTGTTAATAAAAACACACGGTATATGAGACTTCAAAACCTTCAGAACCTCACTTTTATTGTACAACTCGCGAATAACATCGTCACAATTAAAAACAGGTAATCCACGGCGTTGAAGTTCTTGTAACAAAGTTGATTTACCACTTGCAATACTACCAGTAATTGCAATTTTTTTCATATAAACAATTCATTAAAAAGTTTCCACAACAATACCCCATTCGAACCCTTCACAAGTATGTTTTTATATTGTAAAAGCATTTCTTTATTATTTTTGAGAAATTCTAAACACGATGAATAATCTTCAAACCACACCATACCTTCCAAACATCTCATTTCTTCGCCCACAAGTATAACATCAAAGTTCTTAAAACTACCCTCTAATGCAAGGTGATATTTTTTAGAATTCTTACCAAGCTCTCGCATTTCCCCTAGAATACACAAAGACTTGCCGTCAAATTTCTGTAAATTACCCAGTGCATTTTTTATTGAAGTAGGTGAAGCGTTATAGCTCTCATCAATAATATTAATACCATTCCATACAACAACATCACCCCTGCCTTTAATAGCTGGCAATAATACTTCTTGAACACGATCATCTAGTGTATCATCCATACAATAAATCGCAAGACACAACATATTCACCTGTGCCTGTGAATATATACCATCTAAAACAAAATCACGCCCATCTAGGAAAATTTTTGTCTGGTTATTATAATGCTTCATCACTGGTAGAACATCAACACAAACAAGGTTTTCTAAGCCATGATAGCTCATCAAGTATTCATTTTGCATAAATGCTTCGTATGTTTCTCGTAAAACAAAACACTTACCACCTGTTTGTAAAATTTCAAATTTTGCACAAAGAACCCCTATTTCTCCATCTTGAAAATTACCGATGTGGTTTTCCCTAACATTGGTAATTAAACACCTATCACACGGAGCAATTGACGCAAGAAATTCAATTTCCCCAGTATGATTCATTCCCATTTCAAGAATAAGAAAATTTATATCATCTGGAGCATTCAAAACAGTCAAAGGTAAGCCTATATGGTTATTAAAATTCCCTTGCGTAGCATAAACCTTACCATACTTTTCAAGAGTACACGCCACACATTCCTTTGTTGTTGTTTTACCTACAGAGCCTGTAATTGCAATGGTTTTTACACCAGAATTTTTTAAAAAATGAAACTTTTTTTTCGCTAAATTTTGAATATAAGCTAGCGTATCTTCCACTACTATGTTTATAGGGTATGCATGTGCTTTGATATCATTAAAATTGACAGGCGAGGCAGTTTTAATACCAGACATTTCTTTTTGAGAAATTACCACCATTACACCATTATTAATGGCGTTGTTTATAAAATCTGCGCCGCTTCGACTCCCTGTTTCAAGTGCAACAAAAATAGAATTTTTATTACACAATCTACTATCTATTTCATAATGAAGGGAGTGTAATATCTGCAATGTTATCAAGGTTAATATCTAAAGATTCTAGCTCATATTTTTTAACTTTCACATCTCCTATGTCACTTTCTTTTATTGTGCTTTTGTGGTTTGAAGTTGGAATGGCAATATCTTCAACACTCATTAAGTCTTCTTTTGTAATTGGATGACTTTGAGTAATATTTTTTGTTACATCGCTTTCTTTTACTTTCGGCATTTTTTCTTGCATAACATATGAATGGGTTACTTTTTTATCAATTTCATCTTGCAATAGTTTAGCATGATCGGCCTTTAAAATATCATCTTCACTGATATCAACAATAGTATCTTCTGTTACATCGCTTTCTTTGACATCGCTTTCTTTGATTTTTTCAATTTTTGAAGGTGTGGGTTTTTTATCAACAATAGGTTTATTGATAACATCAACTTTACTTGGAATCTTCTTCTTCTTTGACGGTTTATCTTCGTGGTTGATTAATGGTAAATGACTATACCAATGCTCTTCTTTTTTTCTAGGTGGGGCAACTTTTTTTACTACTGATACCGGTGTGTTATTTAACAGCGTTTGAGGCTGAACAGTTTGCTTCGCAATACAAGACTTTACCTTAGGACAAGACTGTTTCTGCGGGCACTTCTTCGCTTTACGGCACACTGGGCATCTCTTTGCATACTTTTTAGGGTTATTCAAGCGATCGATG
Source organism: uncultured Rickettsiales bacterium (assembly GCA_905480015.1). Classification (GTDB taxonomy): domain Bacteria; phylum Pseudomonadota; class Alphaproteobacteria; order Rickettsiales; family Deianiraeaceae; genus CAJQOT01. The sequence continues at coordinate 7,700 of CAJQOT010000010.1, forward strand.
TGTTTTTTATATGCAAACTCCTTTTCACGCTCTTGTGGTGTCTGATATTTTTTTGTTTCTTTCAAAACCTGTCGTCCAATATTACGCAATTCAAGTTGCACTACTTTTTGCTCATCTTTAAGGTGTCTGCTTTCCGGATTGCTACAATCAATATATTTTAAAATTACCGCTGTTAAAAGAGGCTCTACCGACTCCTGATAAAACTTTTCTAAATCAAGCGATTCATCTTTTGTTTTCTTTGTAATGTAAATATCAATATGTTGGAAGTATTCTCCATATGGTCGGTATGGCAATCTTCTGGGGCACCCACCCATCACATATGCATTGTTGTGTATGGCATCTGCATATCCTCTTAAATATGAACGCATTTCGCCACTTTCATGATCAATAATATATTGCTCGAAAGTTATTGCCTCAGCATATGTGCTAAATAATACCAAACATATAAAGCAAAATAGCTTTCTGCACATGTAATCTATTTTCTGCTTCATCAAATACAATAGAATG
>CAJQOT010000011.1 GCA_905480015.1 uncultured Rickettsiales bacterium
TGGAATATATGCTGAAACATCACCTGCTTGTGTTTCAATAATAGGAAGTGCCGTTAAAGAGCCTAATCCACTTTCTTCATTAAGCTTTGCGGACCTCTCAAGTAAACGAGAATGAAGATAGAATACATCACCAGGGTATGCTTCACGACCTGGTGGACGCTTCAACAAAAGAGCCATCTCACGATAAGCAACGGCATGCTTTGAAAGATCGTCGTATATAATAACCGCATGCATACCGTTATCGCGGAAATACTCTGCAATTGAACAGCCCGCATAAGGAGCAAGATACTGCAATGGTGCTGGCTCCGAAGATGTTGCGGCAACAATAGTTGTGTATTCCATGGCACCTGCTTCTTCAAGTTTTTTTACTAATTGTGCAACAGAAGAACGCTTTTGACCAATTGCCACATAAACACAGAAAATCTTTTCTTTATCTGATTTTGCATTTTTGTTGTTCTCTTTTTGATTGAGTATTGTGTCTATTGCAATGGCAGTTTTACCAGTTTTGCGATCGCCAATAATTAACTCCCTTTGCCCACGACCAATTGGAATTAGTGTGTCAATAGCTTTAATACCCGTTTGAAGTGGTTCATGTACTGATTTACGGGCAATGATTCCTGGTGCTGCTCTTTCTACTGCGTATTCTTGTGGTGTTTTTATTTCACCTTTTCCATCAATTGCCTGACCAAGAGAATTTACAACACGACCAACAAGTTCCATACCAACAGGAACTGTAATGGATTTATCCATTGGTTTAACAGTGTCACCTTCTTTAATGTCACAATCTCTTCCAAATACAACTACACCGACTTGTTCATTCTCAAGGTTTAAAACCATACCCTGTGTTCCTGAGCTAAATTCTACAAGCTCACTCATGCCAATGTTATCTAGGCCATCAACAATGGCTACGCCATCTTTAATAGACAAAACAACACCTACCGACTGTAACCGTGGCATAAAGTTTTTTCCTTCCAACGAGCTTTTAAGCGAATTTATAATATTTTGTACAGACATCCTTACTAAACCTCACAAAGAATTAATATTAATTATACTAATTTTATAAAAAAACTATTTGCAAGTTTTTTTATAAAATAATTAATACAAACATACATTTGATAAAATTAATACTTGCAATTTAATTTACCACACATAGTGTTTTGTATAACTTTTTCAACTATATATGAAAATTAAATCTCTTGTGACTCTATCTTCATTGGCTGTACTAGCATCGTGTAACTATGCAATTATGCCTAATACTTCAATGAACAAAGCACACAAAATGGCTAAAAGCTGTTCTTATGCTCCATTATGGCTTGCTCCAGTTAATAAAGACTATGCCAATGTAAATCAAATTGCAAAAGCAAACAACATTAGCAAAATTGCTTCTGTATCTCAAACAGTTTACCCTTTTGTAATATTTACAAAAACTTGCGTAAATGTAAAAGGTAGCTAGCATTAATTAAAACGGCTTTCTACATTAATATGTACGAAGGCCGTTTTTTCTTGATATTTTACTATATCTATTGTGTAATACCAAAAATAAATTTACTTGGTATGAAAACAATACTAGACAACGCACGAATACTATGCGACAAAACAAAAAAAGACTTCCTTGGGCATTTAATTATTGACGGAGAAAATATTTCCGCAATAAACGAAGGACTGTACACTGGGCAAGAAGAAGCAATTGACTGCAAAGGTCATGTGCTTTCCGCTGGTTTAATTGATATTCAAGTTCACTTTCGTGACCCTGGACAACTACACAAAGAAGACATTGCAACTGGTAGTCTTTCGGCAGTTCACGGTGGAATTACAACCGTTGTTTGCCAGCCAAATACTAATCCTACACTGGATAACACCACCACACTTAATGATTTACAGAAAAAAGCACAAGAGCAAGCACATTGCAATATTCTAGCATATGCATCTGTTACAAAGGGGTTACAAGGCGGAGACATCACCGAACTTTCAACGCTTGCAAAGCACCCAATTGTATGTGGATTTACAGACGATGGACTTCCCGTTATGAATTCACTAATTATGAGACGCGCCCTAGAGTTTTCCCAAAAAAGTGGAATGGTAATTGCACAACATGCAGAAGATATTACCCTTTCAAACAAAGGTTGCATGAACGAAGGCATGGTAAGTGCGACCCTTGGTGTTCGTGGCATTTCAAATGCAACGGAATCAATTATCGTTCAACGAGACATTGAACTTCTTCGCTCCGTTGGTGGGAAGTATCATGTTTTACATGTTTCAACTAAGGAATCTCTCAATGCTATACGCATTGCAAAAAAGGAAGGTCTTAACATTACTTGTGAGGTTTCACCGCACCACCTTACCCTAACAGATGAGGCAATTTTAGAGCACGGCACAAATGCAAAAATGAACCCCCCTCTTCGTAAAAAAGCAGATATTCTCGCATTACAAGAAGGCTTGCTTGACGGCACAATAGACGCAATAGCAACTGACCACGCACCACATTCACAAGAGGAAAAGTCTCAACCGCTTGAAATTGCTCCATTTGGAATTGTTGGTGTTGAAACAATGTTGCCAATTGCATTAGAATTTTACCACGCACAAAAAATTTCTCTTTCAGAGCTGCTGTCAAAAATGACATGGAGGGCGGCAGAAATCATTAATTTTGATGGAGGAGCGTTAGAAATTGGTAAAAAAGCGGACATTACCCTTATTGACCTTAACGCAGAATGGGTTATTGATAGAGAAAAATTTGTTAGCAAAAGTAACAATTCCCCATTTCATAAAAGAAGTGTAAAAGGCAAAGCAGTGATGACAATCGTCACTGGAGTAATAAAGTTTAAAGGCTTTTAATACTCCACAACATTTTTACACTATACAAAAACTATACAATCTTCAGTAGACTGCCACAGAGTAATCCTTTGTTCTTGTGCAGTTTTTTAGCTATTATGTTGCTTCATAAAGTTGAAACGTTGTAAGACCCGGAGGATTTGACCCAACGCGAGAATAGGAAAAAAGACGATAATACAAATAAGCAG
>CAJQOT010000012.1 GCA_905480015.1 uncultured Rickettsiales bacterium
TAGAATTTGGAGTATTGCAGATGGAGTGCCATTAAAATTGGGCAACATGACAATTCAGACGTCCGATTCGAATAAACTACTTGTGACAGGTTGGACGAACACTGTTCATTTTGAAAACATTAAAAAAGATTCTGTTTTACGAGAATTGGAAGAGTTAAAAGCGACATTCAATGAACTGACCGAGACTTTTAGAGACTTGAATACCATAATCGAGAAGAATAATTTGATAGTCGAATATCACATGACATATGATGACGCAGGAAAAGTTGGAATCGGACTTTGTTCTGAACTTAATGGAGAACTGAATTGGTATTTATAGAAAAAATAAAAAAACTAATGCCAACAATTAAGCTCCAATAAAGTTTTGTAGGGCAAAAGTTTATTGGAGCGTGTGTTGCACGCAGCCTTTGGTGTGATGAAGTTTACTGTATGGGGCTATACTCAATACACGTAGCTTTTCGGTAAATTTAGCAACGTTAATTTTTAATTCAATAAATGAAAAATTAACGTTGCTAAATTTCCCGAAATGCTAAATATATTGAGTATGAAATAATTACGGGTTTGTTTCTGCCTGAAAATAGACTGTTAGCAAAGAGTAATAAAGAAAATATTTCATGCGATTTTTATAGTAATCTTTTGACTAGAAGAACATAGTCCTTGATTTGTAGATACTGCATGAAAATTGGCTTGAAAAAGCTAACAAGCGGACATTATAATACTGGCCTGACATTTCTGAATATCGGTATTTATTTTTAACTGCTGCTAACATAAAATAGGTGATTAGGTTTAAGTTTAGCTAACGGCGGTCCTCTCATAGGCTCCATCACTTGCACAATTTTCATTGTATTTTTCTTGCATTTAGAATAGTAATTGGGGTTGTAATTAAGGTACTGCAAGGCAATGTCTTGCCATGATAATTTCTGTTTTTCTCATGGCTGTTGTCTAAGTGCTGCTTTGGCTATATTAAGGTCTTTACGGGCTATCGGACATAGAAAATTATGCACGCCTGAAAACCCTTGCCAACTACGAAGTAAATCATGAACACCTTTGGAAATTATTTAATTGTGAATAAAGCTCAATGAAGAACGCTATCGGTAAGCCGTGTGAGGGAACTGCGGAGCAATCATAAACACCTTTGAAAACATTATCTGTGAATAAAACTTTATGCACGGTATGATGAAGGGGGTGCTGATGGTTCAAATTATTATCTTTGATAGTATGATGAGCTATCAGGCTGTACTCTACTACACAAGCTGAAAAAACATAAATGAATAAATTAATACAATCAGATTTAAATGACCTTGAAATAATACTTGATAAAGTAAAAAATCAAGGAATTGACTATTTATCGAACATTGACAAAAGACCGACTTCTGTAAAATTAATAAATCAGGAAAAAAGAAAACTGAACAATGCAGGATTAGGAACAGATGCTGCATTGAAAATTTTCAATGAAAGATTTGAACCGATTATTGTCTCGTCCTCTGGTCCAAGGTTTTGGGGATATGTTACAGGAGGTTCTACACCAGCTTCAATAGTTGGAGATTGGTTAGCCACAGTTTATGACCAAAATACTCAAGGAGTTACAGGACAAGGAGATGTTTCAGCTAATATTGAATTAGAAACTATTAGCTTGCTTTTAGACCTTTTTGAATTACCAAAAACTTTTTTAGGTGGTTTTGTTACTGGAGCTACAATGTCTAGCTTTACGTGTTTAGCTGTTGCAAGACAATGGATAGGAAGAACATATAACAAAGATTTTGCTAAAAATGGAATTACGGAAAAAATTAATATTTTAACAGCAACCCCGCATTCTTCTGTACTAAAATCACTTTCACTGTTAGGAATAGGTAGTAATAATATTATTAAGGTAAAAACAATTGAAGGCAATAGAGAAGCTATCTCAATTCCTGATTTAGAAGACAAAATTAAAGAGTTGAATGGACAGCCCTTTATTCTTGTCACAAGTGCTGGAACAGTAAATACTGTTGATTTTGATGATTTCACTACTATTAATAAGTTAAAACAGAAGCATAAATTCTGGTGGCATATAGATGCCGCATTTGGTGGATTTGCATCTTGCTCTAACAGTCATAAACACTTGCTTAAAGATTGGGAACATTCCGATAGTATTACAATCGACTGCCATAAATGGCTAAACGTTCCTTACGAAAGTGCTGTTTTCTTTGTTAAAGAAGAACATAAAATATTGCAAACTGAGAGTTTTCAGAATTCTAATGCACCTTATCTTGGTAATCCGTTAGATAATTTTAATTACTTGAATTTTCTTCCTGAAAATTCAAGGAGACTTAAAGCCCTACCCGCTTGGTTCTCACTTACAGCATATGGAAAAGAAGGTTATAAGAACATTGTTGAAAACTGTATCTTAATGGCTAATCTTTTGGGTGAAAAAATACAGAAAAGTGTCGACTTTGAATTACTTGCTCCAATCATCCTAAATAATATTTGTTTTACATTGAACGGAGAGGAATCCCAAAATAAAGTTCAAAATTTTTTGACTAAATTAAATGATACAGGAAAAGTGTTTATGACACCAACGTTTTATAACAGCAAAAAAGGAATAAGAGCTTCTTTCGTTAATTGGAGAACTACAGAAAAAGATATTGATTTGGTGTTTGCTGAAATGAATGAAATATTACATTTAACATCGGAATAAAGTCTGTGTACAACAATTAAGCTATAATGCAGTGCGCTAAGAGCGCACTGCATTATAGCGTGTGTTAAACCTAACCGTAGTACCTGCAGGACCAGCTATGGATATTGAATAAAATTGTTAGTTCTCCAAAGGTAGTTTT
>CAJQOT010000013.1 GCA_905480015.1 uncultured Rickettsiales bacterium
TCTTGCAGGAATAATATCTTTTTCATATTTTCTTACATAATATATCAGGCTTTCAATTAAATTATCATCTAATTTTCTGTAACGATGATTGATAAAACATAAGAGATGTAAATATGCTGTCCATATATTAAACTGTTTAAGTTGAAATACTGAATAGTAATCAACTAACGAAGCATAATATTTTATATTTTCATTCGATATTTCTAATTTCTTTAGAAGATTCTTGGTTGAATAATATAAATCTTTAATCCGCTCTGCTCTTTTGATTTCTTGTAGTATTTCATTATAGTTAAAATCTTTTGGTTCCTTTTTAAGAATAGTGATTTCATATAATGTTTGAGGATTTTGAAGAAGATTGCTGAGTGTTTCCTTGATTTCTTGACTAAGTCTTTTTTGTAAAATCATAGATAACCTTGCCCTTTCCTCTATAATGGTTGAACCAATAATATTTTGCATAACACTATATCCAAGAATTATTACTCGCTCTTCTTCAAGAAATTCAATTATACCACGAAAAATATAAATAGGTTTGCTATGAATTTTAGATAATTTCTGTGCTATACCTTTAATTTCCTTCCTTTTGTTATTTGTACAATATTTGTAATTACATATTTTTAGAATGAGGTTTTGAAGTTTAAAACGAGTTGCTTTAGAAATATTAAGATCATACAGCTGCTTGCCAATAAAATAGCACTTCAATACATATTCTATATCTTCCTTTATCTCTATATAATTTACAGATAAATCAAAAAATTGATGCTGTACTCTAAAATATCCAAGTTGCAGGATAAAATAAGTTTTGGATATTAACAGATTTTAAATCTTTTAATATCCCTTCTTCAGTTATTGATATAGAGAAACATTCTTTTCGTTCTTCATCATCAAATTGAGGAATTCCATAAAGAGATTTTATCTCTGTGTTTGTTAAAATCTTTAGTCTTTTGCCTTTTTCCATTTTTTATAAATAACTAAAGAAATTCTTGATAAATCATCAAGACAAGAAATTGTATCTGATACAATGAACATAATATACTATAGTCAATTATATGAAAATAAACAAAAAAATAAAACAGGGTGTACAAGTTTTTCCGATAGAAATGCACAATTAAGATCGGCTATTAATAATGGAGATCTACCTAAAGGCTCATTAAGTGAAGTTAAATCTAGTGATACACATACCTTAACGGAACAGTTAGGACAGATGAGGAAAAATAAAGACAAAGTACCGATCTTACAAAAATAGATGATTAATATCAATAAATAATGCAACATCAGAGTAATGATGGGTATTGAAATTAATAAAGAAGATATTGAAAAAAAGACAAGCAAGATTAGAACTACGTGATACAGCAAGAAATTATTTTGATAATGAAATAATACGCTTTAAACATTGGCGTGAAACTACAGAAGAATATAAAAATACTGAGTTATTACAAGATATTAATTGGCAACCATTTATTGACCATCCAAAGCAAAAAAGTCAATTACAATCTACATTATTAACACAAGGACGACACAATACCCAATTTACACCTTCAAATTGTCTAGCACAAACACACAGAAATAGTACCTTTTCAAATCATACAACAACATTAAACATAAAGAGGAGTTCATCTACGCCAGATCTTCTAAGTCTTAAGTAAAAAATTAAAAACATATAGCTTTATATTTTTCAAATTAGTACTTTTTGCGGGGATATGTGGGAAGAGCCTTGATTGATAAGCCAATGCTGATCCGTTAACCAGTAAGTAGGTGGATTGCATTAAATGTTGATTTGTATTAAAAGTGAATAATGCGTGCATCAATTGTATTGGGAACTGATATAAGTTCTTTCATTGTAGATTCACCAACTGCGTGTGGTATGTCTATTAAAGCATACCCAAAGTCCCCTTCGGTTTGTAAGATTTGTGCAGATATATTAACATTATTTTTCGCAAAAATGTTATTAATCTTTTCCAATATACCAGGGGTGTTTTTATGAATGTGTGATATACGCAGAATTGATCCTTTTGCTCTTTGAAGTGATGATTCTGGAAAGTTAACAGAGCCAATCGTTGAACCAAGAGACACATATTTTATTAACTTTTCCCCAACTTCGGTTCCAATATTTTCTTGTGCCTCAATTGTGCTTCCGCCAATGTGTGGTGTAAGAAGGGCATTATCAAATTGTGATAAAGGAGACTGAAATGGTTCACTGTTATTTTTTGGCTCTTGTGGGAATACATCAATAGCAACAGATGCAATATGTTCAGATTGTAACGCACTTACTAAATCTTCAATAACAATCACATTGCCCCTTGATGCATTAACAAGTTTTGAGCCTTTTTTCATTGTCAGAAGTTCTTTGTGTGATATCATGTTTTTAGTTTGAGCTGTCTGTGGAACATGAAGGCTGACAATATCTGACTTTGACAATAACTCATGAAGAGACGAGCATTCTATTGCATTTCCAAGTGATAACTTGCGTTCAATATCGCAATAAAGCACATTCATTCCAAGCCCCTCCGCTAGTATACCAAGCTGCGAACCAATGCGTCCATATCCAACAATTCCCAAGGTTTTTCCACGAACCTCATTGCTTCCATTTGCCATTTTATTCCAAACATTGCGATGTAACTCTGCATTGCGAGTATGTATATTTCTACACAAAATAATAATTTCTGCAATAACCATTTCAGCAACGCTTCTAGTGTTTGAAAATGGAGCATTAAATACGGGTACACCTTTGATCTGTGCGTGTTTGATATCAACTTGATTTGTGCCAATGCAAAAACAACCAATTGCTTTAAGTTTGGGACACTGTTCAATGATTTCTTTAGTAATTTGACTGCGTGAACGAAGACCAATAATTTCTGCATTATGTAGCTCTTTTACTACAAGATGGTCTTCAATGTTTGTTTTAAATGCAACTACTTCATGGCCAGCACTTTTAAGAAGATTGATTGCGACCGTGCTTATATTTTCCAAAAGAAGTATTTTCATAGTGACGATATAATCTATGTCATCACTATGAAACATATGGTGTACCTGTCAAGTCTTTTTTCTAAAATGAATGATTACATCTCCATTGGCAATTTTAAGCTGCTATTCATTTTAAATGCCAAGGACTTTAGGGGATAAGTATACTAATAACAGTAAAAGTATAGAAGAGTTTGCAAAATAAAATACTTGTTCAATAATTATAAACATAATATCTATACCTAGTAATGACTTTATATAACAACTTTATATCTTCTCTTCAGAAATTAGATTTCAAAGGAGATATTTCCATACATAATGCACAAAGGGTTTTGTATTCAACGGATAACAGTATTTACGAGGTGAAACCATTTGGCATTCTATTTCCTAAAAATCAGCATGATATTGAATTAATTTTTAAACTTTTGCGTCACAAACAGTATATCAATGTAACGGTAACAGTAAGGGGCGGAGGAACGAGCACTAATGGGCAGTCAATTAACAACGGTTTTATTGTAGACTGCTCAAGGCATATGAATAAGATTATTGAAATTAATGTAAAAAATAAAACTGCTATAGTGGAGCCTGGCATCATACTAGATGTCCTCAATAATGAGCTTGCGAAGGATGGGCTGTTTTTTCCGCCAAATATTTCACCAAGCAATAGGGCAACTATTGGTGGAATGGTAAACACCGATGCATGTGGCAAGGGTTCGTGTACTTATGGTCGTACGAGTGACCACATTGAAGATTTATCTCTGCATGTATTAAGTATAGATAAGGCCGTTATTGCATCACAATATGCGAAGGTACTTATACCGAGTCTTTTACCAATTTTGCAAAGAACAAAGAAGCTTTTTTTTGGAAGCAAGCTTGCTAGAACATTAACTGGGTATAATGTTGAAAAGGCAGTAGAACAAGATGAAACGATAAACTTAAATTACTTAATAAGTGGCTCTGAAGGTACACTTGCGTGTGTAAGTGAAGTTACGCTGAATGTCTATAGTTTGCCACTAAGGAAAAGGATTGTACTTTTGCGGTATCATAATTTTGAAGATGCCCTTGCAGATGCAAGAAACATTTTAAACTTCAAACCATTGGCCATTGAAACGGTTGATGAGCATGTGATAAACCTTGCAAGGAATGATATTATTTGGCATGACGTTGCACATTTAATTGGCAGTAATAAAAGTGCATCAATTAATATTATGGAGTTTGCGTATCATAGTATTGAAGAATTTGAAAATCATGATGCAATACTTCGTGCCTCTCTCACAGAAGATAAATATTTATTCAGCGATTGTTTTATTGTTGATGATGAGCAAGAAATGAAAAACATTTGGAATTTGAGAAAACAAGGAGTAGGTCTTCTTGGGGCAATGAAGGGTAAAAGAAGGCCAATTCCATTTGTTGAAGACACTATTGTTCCACCAGAACACCTTGCTTCGTATATAAAAAGTTTTAGGAAGGTGCTGGACAAGTATGGGGTGACTTATGGAATGTTTGGACATGTCGATGCCGGATGTTTACACGTACGTCCAGCATTAGATATGAGGCAATCTTCGGACCGTATATTAATTCGTCACATTACCGATGAAATTGCTGATTTACTGAAAGTATATGGCGGGGTACTATGGGGTGAACACGGCAAAGGATTTAGAAGTGAGTATACGGAAAAGTTTTTTGATAAGGCTATTGTGCAGGGATTTCAGGAAATAAAAAAAGTTTTCGACCCTTACAGCCAGTTGAATCCAAATAAAATTGCAGCTGTTGATGGCAAGCTTCCAAAAATTGACGACATTCCTACAAGAGGAGAGATAGACGAGAGCATTGATTTGGGAGTGCATAATGAGTTTGAAAATATTTTAAGCTGCAATGGTAATGCACTTTGCTTTAATTTAGATGAAAATTATGTGATGTGCCCTTCTTACAAGGTGACGAACGATCGTATACATTCACCAAAGGGGAGGGCAATGCTTTTTAAAGAGTGGGTGCGAAATAATGCTAATTTACCATCAATAAAGCAAAATTATTGTTTAAGTTTTATAAAGTCGCTACCTTTAAAGGTAAAAAACTTTATTAATCCTAATGACGAGGCGGAGATTTATCAAACATTTGCTAAATGCCTTGGTTGTAAGGCGTGTAATACTCAGTGCCCAATTAAAGTGAGCATTCCAGATGCTAAGGCATATTTTCTTTCTATTTATTTTTCTACGCATTTTAGAACGCTTCAAGATTATGCTGTTGGAAACATTGAAAAGCTGTTGAAAATTTTAGCCATTACACCAAAAATTTCTAACTTCATTTTGCAAAGCGTTGTAGTAAAATTTCTGATAAAGAAAATTTTTCAGATTGTGGATATTCCCAAAGTTCAAACATGGAAGGTAAAAAAACACGGCAATACTGGCAAAAAAGTAGTATTACTTCGTGAATCTTTTGTAAATTTCTATCATGCAGAAGCAATGCAGGCTTGTTATGAATTGTTAGTTAAATTAGGTTTTAATGTTTCCGTAAGTAAAATTTTTGAAAATGGAAAAGGTTTACATTCAAAGGGTTTATTGAATCAATTTCGTAAAGTTTTGCAGAAAAATATTAAATACTTGCAAAGTCTTGATGGAGAGCTGGTTAGTGTTGACCCAAGCATTGCACTTTCATATAGTGATGAGTATTGTCGGTTTTCTACGTACAACCCTTCCGTTCTGTATATTGCTCAATTCTTTGAGAAAGAAGTTTTTTCTATCAATGTTAAAACAAACAATACATACTATTTAATCTTGCATTGTTCCGAGCAAACCAATATTGTAGGTATTGCAGAAATCTGGAGTAATATTTTTGCGAAATTTCATTTAAAGTTGAACATCATAAAGTTGGGATGTTGTGGCATGAGTGGAAGCTTTGGGAATGAAGTGCAAAATATATGTGACTCAAAATCCTTGTTTGTAGAAAACTGGTCAGCGAAAGTGAACAATCTAATAAAAGATAAAAACAATATTGTAATGATTACCGGCCTTTCATGTAAAATGCAAGTTCAACGCTTTGCAAACATTAAACTTATCCATCCTGTGGAAGTGCTAAACTCTATGATGGAAAATATAAAATCTAGTGTAGACAAATAGTGATTATTCTATACTAAACATTGCAACGGAAGTAAATAATTTTGCAATACGATAGAGCATGACAAAGGAATTGCAGAGGTCTTGAAGATATAAAAACAGAAGATTTTATATAAGTGGTTCGCAGTGCGAGCGTCGTTCGATACAGGAAGGTATATATCGAAATTATGACGTCTTCAATTATGCTTTGCAAGCCTACTCTGCCATAATACTGCGTCGTTTTTTGCGTGGTAATGTGTTAAAAAATTTATAAGAATCTACTGACTCTTCAATTACCCCATGGTTCATAATGGAGACATTAACAAACCTTTGTGCACTTGGTGTGATTGCTTTCATTGTGCCATTGACTCCTACAAAAACAGGTAAATGTTTTGGACGATACCCACTCAATACATTACTTTTGGCGTGAAGTTGCACGATGTATGTCAATGTATCATATAATGTAGTAGAAATTCTTGTAGGGCTTGTTTGAAAGGCGTCCTTAAATGCTGCATAATAAGCACTGTAAACAGAAAAGTGCGAAGGTAAGGCAATGATATTATTTAATGATGCATAGCGTTGTCCGTCATCATATGTTTCAATAAGGGCGTCAACGGTACGAGGCGAAGCAACAAGTAATATATCTTTAAATGCATCATTTTGAGATATATTTTCAAGAATTATTGGCAGGTTTGTAGCATTGGCATCGATAATAATCGCATGCAGAGATCTTTCTTTTTGATAATATTTTATAGTTTTTTTTCCCTTTTCTACAACGGCAATTTTATTTCCCTTGTCGTCCGTTAATGTTTCAGTGATTTTTTTTGCAAATGAATAATCATCTTCCTGTACTTCGCCCGTCTCAATATTTTTGTAATATGTTTGAACAATGGCAGATTTTAAACGGTTAATGTGCCTGTTGATATTGCCTTCACTAGTATCATAAAATTCCACTCTTGAAATTGTTTGTTTATTTGCTTCTGCTTGTCGTGCAAATGTTTTGTACAATCCTGCACCAATTTCATCGTTAGATGCCAACATTGCATAGCGTTTATAATTCTTTGTAGAAAGGTATCTCATAATCGATGAAATATCATCATTTGCAGAGTACCCCATATTATGAATTTGAATTCCTCCATTGGCAAATAAACGATTTTGATACTTTTTATACACTTGTTTACCATTTACAAGAGAGATGATTGTTGTATTAATATCATTAGATATAAGCTGTTTTTTAAGATCTATAACATCAGATTGTTGAAATGGACCAACTATAATGTCTGGGTTGTACGATAAAATATCTTGCACAATATTTTCATCACTAAATACTTTAGTTACATAATCTTTCGGTGGTATACTTAAAGAAAGAAGAGCTATGGTGTTTTTGATTTCATCAAGAAGAAATTTATTAGAGTAGCCCATCGGCATAATTGCAATACGCAAAGGTCTTATAATACAACTTTCAACGCAAAAATTACTATTATTGTCAACGGAGTTAATCGCCAAATCTTCATTAATGATCTTTTTATTAAGTACAGTATGACGATAGTTATCGTAAATTAATGCCTCGTTGTCGTGCATAGTTTGCCCCGCAACATCAATAAGATATTTCTCACTTGCACAGCCAAAGCATACAAAAGTCACCAAAAAATAGATGTATCTATACATAAGTGATTTTCCACATATTATTGTGTATATAGCATAACATATTAATATTTAACTTGCAATTGTTTTTTTAAATGACTTTATCTTCCTTATAAAATATAAACAACAGAAATGATGTCGGTTATAATATACACACCCATAATAATTTCTTCTATCTTGCTGCTTGCTTCAGCAGTAGGAATATACAGAACAAAAAACACACTACAAGCTTTACACTTTTGCACTATTATAGATACAATCTGCATTCCCCTTGCTTTAATAACATCATTAACAGTGCTAAACCCTTCACATACAAGAGTTCTATATACAATTAGCATCATTATGATACTATCCCCTATATCCTCATACTTCATTGGAAAGATGTACTATCATATGCCAAGCCGAGCCGCACCTTAATGAGATATTGATATTCCTATAACAACATTAAATTATAATTCAATATAGATGCACGCCGCAAACATAGAAATGAACATAAAGTTAAAAACACAACATACAGGAAATGGGTAACTTATTAATAGAATATAAAAAGCTTTTACTACTTTTACAAAAGGATGGAAGAGGTATGTCAAAAGATACAAAAAAAGTAATAGTTAACAAAGTTATAGCACTAGAAAAGGTGCTTATTAAAATATTGTTGAAAAGAATGTTAACAGGAGCAATAACACTGAACATTACACAATTTCCCCCAAGAATTCGCATAATATTACAACGTGCATTAAATCGCCGCCTACATATTATATATATGCTTGAAAAAATTAAAAAAGAGTCTCTAATGGAGAGGGATAAAAAAAAAGATATGCTTAGTAATGTTTTATTGATATCAGAATCAAATACGGGGACTCAATTAAGCTCTATGACATTTAATGATATATCTATGCAAAATAAAAAAAGTAAAAAAGTAAATATTCAAAAAATTATAACAAAATATGCAAAAACTTTTTAGTGAAATTCCCTTCGGAAAATACTTTATTCCATTTTCTGCACACATTGATAACCACACCGTAATATCTAAATCTGGATTAATTAGCCAAACAATTAAAATTTCTCCATCCATACATATAGACTTCAGGCACAACATTATTTCTGCCATTCAAAAAATGATGACACCGGACATACTTGTAAACATTCACACAATACATTCTGAATATTCTGACCATAGCAGCGTTTCATTTGTAGAATATCTTAAAATGCAACACACCGATCACCTCTCCTCACATAATGCTTACAGACATACATTCTACATTACAATATCAATACCAGGGTACAACATGAATAAAAGCAATATTATTCACTTTCTATTACGCAACAGATTCCTAATGGAGGTCAATAGATCAGCTAAAACATTGCACAACATTGTACATAATTTTTGCGATGAAATTAAACAGTATCATCCAAAAGTACTTTCATTGTTTTTAAAAAATGACATTGCACACTCGCAAAATAATGCATTTTTATATAATATTATTTTTGGTGTGAACTCCTCCATACCAATAGCGGACATGGAAATATCTGAACAAATTAAACCAGCATCAATTAAACATTATAAAAATTATATTACCTTAAAAAGAAAAGATCAAAAGCAATTTCTTTCATGCCTTACAATTAAAGACTTTCCAATTATTGCAAGCGGAGAAATAGTAAAAATTTTTACATCCACCAATCCTTTTATAATGTCGCAAACTATTCATTGCTCACAAAACAGCGAGGTTAAGGCATTGTTTGAATACCAAAAAAAAATAACAAATACCATACGCAATAATGATATATCTCAAATATGCTCATGGGATAATGTCATTGATAGCAATCAAACCTTTGCAATTCAAACAAATATACTTCTGTATGGGCACACGACTCAAGAAATGGAGGAAGATGTTGCTGGCATGGATGACATACTTTCCAATATTGGATTGGTAGCAATTAGAGAAGACATTAATGTTGAACAAGCATTTTATGCAAGCCTACCCGCTAACCCTACATTTTTAAACAGAATTGAGTATGGCACTACATCACATATTGGGCAATTTCTTCTCTCGAAAAATATGCTTTTTTCTGGTATCGAGAAAATTAAACATTTTCCATTCTTACCACTTGTGGCAACAAGCGGTCAAAAATATGCACTTTCACCTTTTACACCAGAGGCAAGTCATCATGTACTTATACACGGCATACCAAACACAGAACAGCATGCTTTTGTCAATACGCTTCTAGTGCATATTTCGGAGCATTCAAACGTTATTTGTCTTGACTCGCACTATTCTAGCCTTGCTTTAAATAAGATTAAAAATGGCAAGTATTTGCCACATATACAAGTTAACATTCTTAACCTCCTTGCTAAAAACACCACACACTTTTTGCAATTTCTTACACACTTTTTGCAGTATTTTTGCAAAAAGACACACACGCCTTTAAAAGATGTAATTTCAGAGGCAAGAGCATTTAGTCATAAAATTAAATCAACAATGACATTCCAACAATTAAAGTCTTTAACATCACACATTGTATTGCAAGGTATGCTTGACTTTGCCAAAGAAATGAATTTCTTCGAAGAAGAAGATATGCTAGAAAATAACTGTCACTTTCTTTCTATTAACACTACCAATCTTGACAACGAGACATACTCACTTGTATCACTATATATTTTATTGGCGAATTTACACAAAACATCTAAAATGGATATTATTAAAATGGATAGATCATTTGATACATTCAACACTCATATTATTCCACAGCCATTGTTAATAAATATTTTACAAGGATATCAAAAGCGACATTCAAGTATTATTGCATGTTGTGATATACCTGAATCTTTTGAAAAAAACCGTACATTTAATTATGCCGATGTATATTCTGCATTTTCCATTGGGGTATTTATGGAATCTACCTGTGGGGCGGCGTTTACAAAGCTATTTTTTCAATTAAATTCTAAAGTTGGGAAACACTTGATGTTCATAAAAGGTGGTAGCAAGAAAGCCGCCATTAGGTTTGACGAAGATATTTATACAGTAAAACTTGAAGATGCAATGCCTGTAAACAAGCTATCAATTTTTAACCCACATAATAAAAATTTCAAAAATATGTTACAAACAATAGAGGGCAATAAACACTCCGCCCATGATATAATACTAGGGTATCAAAATTTTATTAAACAATTATGAAAAAGTCATATTACAAAATAACTGTTATACGCAACTTATTATTTATATGTGCGTTCATATACCTTCTTGTGAATCATCAGGCCATTCAACATAATACACAAAATATTAGATATACAATCCTTGAAAACACTAAGTACAACCCCTCACAGTACTTAACATCACTCACATATCATAGCATTGTTTATATTGTGGATTTCTTCAGCTTTCGTAAACACAAAGAACAAAATGCAAGGCTAATGCTTTATATGACATCATTCACCGGTGATATAATGCAAACACGCATTGAAAACAATGAATTGCGAACCATACTCTTGATGTCTAAAAAAATTGCACATAAAAACATTGTAGAGCTTCATCATTCTATTACAAATAATAGCATTAAAGAGGTATACTTCACTTCCAATATCGATATTGCTATGAATGGATTGGTGATTAATCAAACATGTATTCTTGGGCGTATTTTTCGGAAGGAGCGTGATAGGTATTATATCCTTATGTATGACGATCCTCGTTTTCGTTTGCCTGTGTATGCTGAAAAGTCCAAGGTATTTGGCTTAATACACGGTGGCAGTGGAATAATGAAATTCATACCATTTAGTAACAATAAAATTGAAACACTTCAACATATGGAAACACTCCTTACGGCGTCTATTGGCAATCATTTTTCTAAAAATATATCAGTTGGAAGGGCGATGAAGGGCAAAAATGGCATTACCGTGAAGACGGATTGTAAAAATTATTACGAATATGCACTAGTAATTTAGCATTTTTTTCGAAAAACATTATAGTCTGCTCTTTGTAATACCAATGTTTAATCCATGGAGACATAACCCTAAATGGCTCAAACTGACTATCAAGCTGTTTGACCAAATCTTCAACATACATAATTGTTTTGTTTAACATTAATAAGTGCTTAGGAATAAAAATTTCAAATTGATTCATAATTAAAAACAGCTCACTTGTAAACGAAGACATCTCGAATTTACCCTGAAATCTATTGGCAAGTTTTTTCATTGCAAGGCGATAACCTTCATTAAAGTATATTGCTTGTGAAATGTACCCTGCATTAAATTGTGTACGAACTACGAGATTATAATTACCATGCAAAAAAGCATAAATCATTGTCGCAACGGCACGCCTATCTTTCCTTGATATTCTTGAAATTAGACCAAAATCAAGCAATGCAATAGAGCTATCGCTTTTTACCATAATATTACCAGAATGCATATCAGCATGAAACACTCCGTCTCTATATACTTGGTTAAGATATGTATTAAGAATATTCGTTGCGACTTCCTTCTTATTTATTGCTGTATTTCCATGAATTACTTCACGCAAAGAAACTCCATCAACAAAAGACATCACAAGGGAATTTTTATTGGAATACTCCAAAAAAACAGATGGAATATGAATATTTTTATCTAATGCTAAATTTCTTTTAACAGTTTGTAAATTTTGTGCTTCTATCAAAAAATTAATTTCCTGTTGCAGGTTGCAATAGATATCATTGGCAATATCAAGTATTTGTAACGCAGGTGAGCAAAATTTATTAATTATTTTAGCACAAAAAAAGACAATTTTAAAGTCTTTGTCTACTTGCCTTGCAATGTCTTTACGCAAAATTTTAATCGCAACAACTTCATCATTTACAAATCCACGATGTACCTGTGCAATGGATGCCGATGCAATTGGCACCAGATCAACTTCAATGGAATTAAGCAATGGATTTAAATTCATAATATATTTTGCTACATCTACCTCCATAGGGGAAATTCCGTCTTGTAAGTAAGAAAGTGATTTAAGAGTTTGTTTATTAAAAAGGAAGCTTTTAAGCGAAAGAGATTGTCCAAGTTTTATAAAAACTACACCCAAGCTTTCAAATGCTGTTCTAATTCTTTTATGGTAATTCATAAAAAGAAAATGTGGTAAACAAATGAGATGCACCGGAAATAGTATGGTTCGAATAAAGGTGTATTTTTTAAATGAAAGGCAAACGGTCAACTTTAGTATGATGATAAAAAAACGGACAACAATCATAGTAAATGGGATATGTGCGGTAAAATTCCTACAAGGTCTTTATACATTTCATATTTTTTTGAAGGGTTTCGCAGTAAATATGATGGATGGTATATACAAAAAACTTTTACATCACAGCCAAATGTTGTATTAAACTGCTTACCTCTCATTAAAGAAATGGTTTGATCGGTTTCTAAAATATTTTGAGATGCAACCGCACCCACGCAAATAATGACTTCCGGGCGAATAATCTCTGATATCTTTTTTACGAAAGGTTTACATGTCATAACTTCCTCTTCAGATGGCTTTCTATTGCCCGGAGGTCGCCAAAAAATATTATTCGTAATAAAAAAATTCTTCTCTCTACTTAGACCAATAGACGCAAATGCATTCATTAGTAGCTGTCCAGATCTTCCACAGAATGGAATGCCCTTCTCATCTTCATCTTGCCCTGGAGCCTCACCAATCACTATTATTTTTGCGTCTTGGTTGCCATCGCCAAATACGGTGTTTGTTGCAAATTGTTGTATTTCACACAATTCAATGCTATCTAACTTTTTCTTCAACTCTTCTAGTGTGGTGATGTTGTCTAAATTTATAGCATTTGTAGTGTTTTGAGATTCTATTTTAGACTTTGAAATGTTATTAATAGCAGGCCTTTGTGGTATTATTTTTTTTACATCACATTGCAAGGAAGGCTTTTGTACGGTAGGTTTTTTTATATCATTTTTTACAACTGTCGCAATAGTATTTATTTTTTCTTGCTCATTAATGATTTTTGGAGTATGTGCCATTGGGACATCTCCTAAACTTTGTAAAACTTTTGAGTAGTAACGCAGGAGGTATTGCAACTGATAAATGTTATTATGCATTGTTGACATATTCTACAACTGAAAGCATATTATCAAAAAATATAGTGTCCTGACCAAATTCTTGATAAAATTTCTCCTTACTATTAAAGCTTGACGACCCTGTAAATATTAAAGTTTTTATTTCTGCATTAATACTAGCCTTCGCTCCGTTTAGACTGTCTTCCACTGCAAATGTTTGAGACGGATGCAAACCCAATGATTTCAACCCTAAAAGGTAGACATCACTTGATGGTTTACCATTTTTTACCATATTTCTGGCAAAAATTCTTTCACTTGGAAAATATTTGTCTAAATGTGTTTTATTTAATATGAACTCAATTTCATTTTTTGATGCATTTGAACAAATTGCATACACAATTCCCATTTTATCCAAACTATCCAACGCCTCCATAGTGCCATTGGTAACATTGGCGTTTTGTGCAATTAATTCTTGTGCATCTGCCAAAGCCTTGCCAAGAATAATATTCTTATCAAATCCTTCTTCTTTCGCAACAATGTCAAAGGCATCGTACCAACAGCGACCATTTATAAATTTAGAACAATATTCATGGGTGTATTTTGTGTTAAATTGTAATAAATGTTTAGATATAGCGACATCATACCAATGCTGACTGTCAACGAGTGTGCCATCAAAGTCAAATAATATTGCTTTCATTATGAAGCCTTTGACATTTTAGATTCTTCGATCGTGATAATACAAGTATTGTTAATAAAACGAATAAAACCAGACTGGATAGACATTATCTCTAAAGTTTTTATATTATTTTTAATTTGCACATCGCCAGCTTTTAAGCCAGACAGTAATGGAATGTGTTGTGCAAGAATGGTGATTGCTCCTGCAAGAGATGGTACGGTAATGGATGAAACTTTACCATTAAAGCGTATGCCGTCCCTTGTAATTATTTTTAAATCTATAAATTGTTCAGCCATATTATTGCATAATATATTACACCTCTACCACTGATAAAACTGTAATATTGAAAAATCAATGAAATAAATACAAAGAAGAAAAGGAAATAAATAAATGTTACACCAGATTGCAATCTACCAACCCCTCTACCTAAAATTTTTGCAACAAAAACAGCACCGTGTGGCAGTATTGCATCGTTAATTTTTTCAACAATATTAATAGTAATTTTACTTAAAGACATTAATGGCCTCACCAATAAAGCAGAATACACCTGATCAAAAAAATATTTTTTCTTTAAAATGTAAACTATTGGACGCAGTGCAGAATTTATTTTTCTTGGAATATGAGGGAACTTTATGTAAAGAACATATGCGAGTGCTATTGCTAAAATTGACAAAAATGAAGGTAAGTATTTTATTGTCCAGCTAATATGGTGCATATCTTCAAGTCTTTCATGTGAAACAAATATTGCCCCATGCCAAAACTCACTTGAGAGAATATGAAGGTGGCTACCTACAAGTCCTACACAAATTGAGAGTATTGCCAACACTCCCAAAGGGGCAAGCATAACCAACGGCGATTCATGCGGATGGTGTGCATCGCTACCTTTGTATGACCCGTGAAAAACAACGGCGATTAATCTCCACGAATAGAGACTTGTTAAAAAAGCAGAAACAAGACCCATGGCAAATGCATAATTACCGTGTATAGTTTGCGATGTATATGCTCCTTCTAAAATTGCATCTTTTGAAAAATACCCTGCAAATGGATATATTCCTGCGATTGCAATAGATCCAATCATAAACATTACAAAGGTAAAAGGTATTTTTTTCCACAGACCTCCCATTTTAAAAATATTTTGCTCATGATGGCAGGCGTGTATAACTGATCCCGCTCCAAGAAATAACAACGCTTTAAAGAAGGCGTGGGTTATAAGGTGAAAAATTCCCGCCGTTGGAACCAGTACGCCAATTGCAAAAAACATATATCCAAGTTGGCTACATGTTGAATAAGCAATGATTTTTTTAATATCTGTTTGTACCAGTGCAATAGATGCAGCAAAGATTGCAGTAGTTGCACCAATGATTGTAATAAATTGTTGCAAAGAATATGAATGTTCGACGAATATCCAGCATTTTGCCATAAGAAATACACCAGCTGTTACCATTGTTGCAGCATGAATTAATGCTGAAACCGGAGTAGGACCCTCCATTGCATCCGGAAGCCATACATGTAAGAATAATTGTGCTGATTTCCCCATTGCCCCAAGAAATAGCATAAAACCTATAAATGATATAGAATCAAATTGGTAGCCAGCAAGGTTTATTTGCATTCCCGAAACATAATGTTGAGATATACCCGAGTTTATCTGTGTAAATATTTCAGAAAACTCTAAAGTACCAAATGTATAATATATAAGACACACTCCCGTTGCCATAAATACATCGGCAACACGGTTTGTGATAAATGCTTTTATTGAGGCAAGGTTTGCCGATTCTTTCTTAAACCAAAATCCAATTAAAAGATAAGAACAAAGCCCTACACCTTCCCACCCAAGAAAGAGCTGAAGGAAGTCTTTAGCTGTGACAAGCACAATCATAAAAAAAGTAAAGAGCGAAAGATATGCAAAAAAGCGTTGCCTGTGTGGGTCTTCCTTCATGTATCCAATAGAATATATGTGTACTGCTGTAGAAACAAGAGTGACAACAAAAAGCATTAATGCGGTGATGTAATCGATGGTAATTGAAATTGATGATGTATAGTGTTCCAATATAAACCATTCATACAGGTGGGCATCGTACGCAGTACCGTTGGCAATGGAAAAAAAACATATAATTGCTGAAGCAACGCACGTAATAAGCACCAATGATGATGAGAAAAGCTGTGCAAAAAAAGACCGTGTATTAATAAACACAATGCCAGCAAAAAAAGCACCAATTAATGGAGCAAGGAAAATTATATAAGGCAAGGAGGACAGTCCCATTACAAAGATAAAATTAAGTGATATAGCAACTTATTGATATAAAACTAATTTTTCAAGTTTTAATTTAATAGAGTGAATATGTAATGTGTGGATGTAGACCTGTCTTTGCCAAATAACTATATACCACTGTAACAAAATACACAGTGAAAACCCTGCCATTTCTTGTGACTTACCATATCACTTACCATTTCTACGGAACCTTGCAGGGAGGTGTCTAACCTGACTATTACACAGTCCTTGTCGAAAACCCTCCGATAAACTCTCCGATACACTGCGTTTATTCTAATCATTAATATGTAATACATACCTTTAACAGCCCTATTAGTTTAGCAGAAGTTATAAAACTATGGATTAAACTCATATGTGCCTCTTTAGCCCAATACGATTATACTCTATTATGTTATTCAGACACTTTGCCTGAATATGCCTTGCCTCCTTTAGTGTGACGGTGTAATAGTTTTGTTGGTGGCTTTTATTTGTGACAAAATTAAGACTTATGCGTTGGCATTAAAGATATTTTACTTGACTGCCTTTAATGCGTGCAGAATATTTAAAGGCTTCTTTTGAAGTATAGTATCCATTGCGATATCAATACCTGCTTGAATTGTTGGAGATGCACCGTATACAAAGCTTGCAACACCGCAGTTCAGTGATACTGTATAAAACAGTGTATTTTCTTGTGGATTTTCAAAAAATCTAACTGCCATATATGCATTTTCTTTTGGAGTTCCGCCTTGTATAGATTCATCCACTGACATAGGGAAGTTGTATTCTTGTGGTGATATTATCGTTTTACCACCCCTTGTGTACATAAGGTTATCTTCAAAAGAAAGTAATTCATCTGCACCACTGCAAGACTGAACGACTGCAAAATTCTTCCTCCCAAGCCTGTCTAATACTTTGGCATACCCCTTAAGATTTGCAAAAGAAATGCCTACCATTTGGTGTGTAATTGTGGCGGGGTTTAATAGAGGGCCTAGCATATTAAAAATTGTTGGCTTGCCATATTGTTTGCGAAATGGAGCAATATTTTTAAAAAAAGAGTGATATTTTCTTGCGTCAAGGAAACAAATGTTGTTTTTCTTAATAGACTGCAAAGGGTCACAATCTTCTATTGACATAGCAGAGAGGAGGTCCATTGAACCTGATTGCGATGACACAGATCTGCCACCATGCTTCGCTACTGGTATACCCATAGAGGCTAATACAAAAGCGGATATTGTTGAAATATTTGTTGTTTGTGATTTGACATCTCCACCAGTACCACAAATGTCTATTGCATTGCATGGGAGTGTTAATTTCTCCCCTTTAGAAAGAAGCGATTCAACAATTATTGGAAGGTAATCATACTCCTTGCCATCAATGGTGCAAATAAAATTAAGGAAATCTTGATAATTATACCCACTGATAGCGTGCGATAATAGGTCGATAACTTTAGAATTCATTTATATCATATTGCAATATTTACGACACACCATAATAACATCTGCAAGCTTTGAGTCTTCAATGTCAATGTTTGAGTCAATCTCATCTTTAATCTCATCAATAGAGAAATCTGCAATATTTTGAGAATTAAACCCATTAATAAACATATACTTCAAGACATCTCTACAATTTGTAACATCTGCTTTTGTAGATATATCATCAATTGCTTCGTCTGCGTCTTTGTGCAATGTTTCAATTTTTGAATTATAAATTTCCACAGCTCTATTATGGATTGCATCTGCAATTTCAGCGTTAAATCCCTCAATGCGTTGAATTGTATGTATGTCTGCATCTGCAATATCTTCAACATTTCTAAACCCTGCCACAACCAATAGCTGTGCAACAATTTCATCAAGATCAAGATCGGTTACAAGTGTTGCAACATACTCCTCAAATTCCTTCACTTTTTTATGTGAACTCTCTTCTTCGGTCATAAAGTGTACCGCCCAGCCTGTTAGAGTGCTAAGCAAACGAACATTTTGACCCCTACGGCCTATCGCATTGCTAATATTTTCTTCTGTTAAAACAACATCTAGTGATTTTGTTTTATGATCCGCCACAACATTAACAATTGAAATATTTTTTAATGCATTAATCAAAAATGTTGGAGGATCTTCATCCCAAGCAATAATATCTATTTTTTCTTCACCAAGCTCTTTGGTAATATTTTGAATCTTCCTTCCACGCACACCAATGCAAGTTGCTACAGCATCAACAGAATTATCATTAGATGAAACCGCAACTTTTGACCTCGATCCAGCTTCTCTGGCAATGGACTTAATTTCAATTACACCATCGTATATTTCAGAAATTTCATTCTCAAAAAGTTTACGAAGAAAGTCTGGCGCAGTTCTTGAAAGAGTTGCTTGTGAGCGAAAATTACTTCTTTGAACATCGTCAACTATACCTGTGACTTTTTGCCCATTTTGCATGCGGTCTAACTCCCCAAAAATTAAATTTCTGCGTGGGATAAAGCATTCAAATCGATCAATTTTTACAAGCACACCATTAACAGACGCACGCTTCACGGTTCCAGTAATAACCTTACCATGAAGGGCCTGAAAGTATTCATATTCAGCTGCTTTTTCAGCATCTAGGACAACGCTTGATATTTCTTTTTGTACACGATATAGTATATCGTGGTTTAATTCAATAATGGGCATATCCTCGGAAACTACGTCCCCTATTGATGCTGTGCTGTTAATTTTTTGTGCATTTTCAAGAGACACCTCCTTCATATCATTAGAAACATCTTCAACAACAATGAGATGTCTCATAAATTCCACAAGTCCATTTGTTCTGCCCATACGCACCGCAAAGCTATATCCATCGCCAAATGTATCTTTTGCTACTTGCAAAAATGCATCCTCCAATGCATCAAAGAAGACTTCTTTTTTGATATTCTTTTCACTCGCAATAGCTTCTATTGCATAAATGATTTCCTTGTTGTCTCCGTATAGTAAAACCGACACTATTTTAGTAATTAATTATCATTTGTTAACAACTTGAACACCCTTATATGTGCCATCTGGTGCAATACAATGTTGACGCTGATATTCACCAGTTTGCTTGTTTATCACAACGTTAACCTTTGCAAGTGCATGATGAGACCGTCTCATTTTCTTTTTTGACGGTGATGTCTTTCTTTTGGGTACTGCCATATATTCTTAAAAAGAGTTTATTAATTTTCTTTTGGAAGAAATATTCTTATATGCAAATAAATTAAAAATCAAGAAGTAATTTATTCTTTTTATATACCTCCCTATTTGTTACATCTAAAAACTAACTAATTTTATTTTTTAATAGAATTTTTATGCTGCTTTTAAAGAAGTTCATAACAACATCAGGGTCTTCAGTCATTTCTTACATAGCTTTTTGCCTTTAAGCAAGGGTATTGTTTTTTGATTGCGAGACTTTATTTTGTTTGTTTGATTTTTCTAGAAAGTTTTGACTTTTCATTAACCAAGCACACTTTTCTTAAAAAGAATAAATAGAAATCCTTGGAGTCAATTATATAAATACTTATCTGAATTTACAAAGGTAAGAAAGGTTTATATTCGCAATGAAAGTGAATTTAGAAAGTTTGTTGAGGAAGAAATGTGGATGGCAAGAAGTCTTTAACCTGCTCCCATTATTTGTCTTAAATTCCATATAAATATGTACTTTCAAAAGAGTCTAGATAAAAATATCAAGGACTTTAGGGGCGATAAATAGGGATTTACCCATCAACTTCCACTGAAATTTCTTCTAACAAATTTCCAAATATGCATTTTTGCACCCTTACAATAACATTTTCAATGCCAGTATGCAACTCTTTAATGCTTGCAAGTAAAGAATATGAAAGCTCTTCAATGTAATCATAGTGTTTAGCCATGGGTATGCTATTAAGCATTGCAATAACTTTGTCATAATCAACAACATTATTTGCGTCAAAACTATTACCTTTAACTTTTATTTGAACTGAAATTAAAAGTTTTACTTTTTTTACTTTTTCGTAATCATAAATTCCAACAAAGGCGTGAATGGCATAATTTTTAATGGTAATTTTCATACAATACTATAAAATCTTTTATATTTAGAATATTAAGCTCTGGAATTGCAAGGATATTATCGCCTTGCATAAACACTGGATAATGAGCAATTTCTATGAATTTCCTCTCAATCTTGTATCTTTTTTTAATGCTAAACGGCACTTTTCCCAGAGGGATAATATCACACAACATATTACATTTCACTTTTACAATATCATTCCAAATTACCCATTGCCCTAATTTAGCAGCAACGGAATGAAGCTTTGTATATTCAGGGACAATAAATAAATTCTTACTATTAATAAAAAATACACAATGTGCAAAAGTTGCCTTGCGTGGAAGAGTTTTTTGAAGATTTGCAATACCATGCATACGCAATTCACGATGTCTAAACAGATAGATTCTGCCTACTGACTGTCTAACGATCAATTGAAACTTGCTACGATCAAAATTAATTACTTCGTCTGTAACGGAAATTGAGAAATTTATATAATTTATTATCTTTTTAACTTCGCTCACATTGCAATTATGTTCCGACTCAATATTTGCAATAGTTTGTATAATGCCCATTTTTTGCAATGATGTCAAACATAGCATTTTGCGAATTCCATTACGCGTAAATTTCGCATCTTTATTTGTCTCATCTTCGAACCATGGAAAATTATTTGATTGCATATACTGCAAAATATCCTTCTTTTCAACAATATTGACCATTGGTCGTAAAAATTGAATACCATACATTGTTACTTTGGATCGCATAGAGCTCAATCCCCTCAATCCTGATCCACGCATAGAATTCATCAAAAATGTCTCTATTTTGTCGTCTATATGATGGGCAAGTAGCACTTTGTTAATATTATTATCCCTGCAATAGCTAGTAATTAAGTTGTACCTTGCCCTGCGTGCTCTCTCTTCAATTGCAACGGTAATTTTATCGTGTTCCCAGTGCAATATTGTGCTTTTTATACCCCATTGTAATAAAATATTTTGAGTGTGCTTTGCAGTACTGTATGATTCTTCCTGTAAATTATGGTTAATAATAATTGCCATCATTCTATTGGGGAGTATCGCAGATGTAATGCGTGCCAAGAACATGCTATCAACACCGCCAGAGCACGCAACGGCGACCGTTGCATCATTACCAATGGATGAAAGTATAAGCGATTGAAGATTATTAAGTGTGTTATGCGAAATCATTGTAGAATTTTACATCCTCTTCAGATATAGGGTTATCCACACCCATAATTGTTGCCTTGATAAAAATCACAGTCTCTACATTTTTCACATACTGCTGATCGGAACCAAAGAAAAACCTCAATATAGGTATATCTTTCAACACTGGTATACCCTTGCGAACTATAGTTGTGCGCTCTTCATTAAAGCCACCAATAACCATAATGTCACCACTTTTTATCCGCAATGTGGAATCAAGTTCTTTCTTTTTAACAATTGGAACGGTATTTACCACATTGCCAATTGGAGTATTGTTAACCTTTATTGCAGAGAGGAACGAGGCAGCTGGATCTTCTTTTGTACCCGTTACACTAGAAATTACCGGATGTATATTCATAGTAATTTCATTTGTATCAATATCAGCAGTTGCTTGTAAATCTAATATAACGCCAATTGGTACAGTCTGCATTATACTGTTAACAATTACCGGTGTATTTGGATTCGTCGGCGTTACACCTGGTGCCGTATATTGGTTTTGCAATTGTGGTTGCAATGAAAAATATACATAATCTTCTGCGAATGATAAATGTGCCCTTTGATTGTTCATCACATTTAAGCGTGGACTCGCAATAGTCTTCGTTGTGCCAAATGTTTGCAAGAAACTAATTGCACCCCTCATGCCTTGCCCAACCTTACCAAGTGTGGCAACAAATGCTGACTGTGTTGCACTTGCAATTTGTGCAGCTTGAAATGTACCAGAAGCCTTAAATTTGTTACTCAGGTACCCAAAATCTATACCCGATCCATACTCATCTTCAAGGGAGACTTCAACTAAACGAACTTCTACAAGTATTTGTGCTGTCGCAAGCCTCTTTACTTTATTTATATACTTCTCAACTTCTTCATGAATTGTTAAGGGTGCGCGCAAAGTTACAACACCTGCTTGTTTATTGATCGAATAATCAACACCATCTTTTTGTGCCACAATATACCTTAACCCCTCTTCAAACTCTCCCCACATAGAATTATTGCCACTCCACGAAGATGTTGACTGTAAAGAATTTGTTGTATTTAATGCATTAACAACGGCACCACCATTGCCACCGGCAGGAAATGGCATATTGTTAGACGACGCGTTATTATTGCCTACGCTGCTACCTCCTGAAGAGTTACCATTTGCACTATCAATAAATGAAATACTATAATTTCCTGTAAAAGGTTTGTTTGCCATAAAACGAATAACACCACCATTCACACTTATATTAAGTTCGGACATTTCTGCAATTCTCTCAAGTACATCAGCGACTTTTGCATTTTTCAAAGAAAGTATTACACCGCCAGAAACTTCTGGATCAACCTCAACATCAACACCTGCAAGATTACTAATTTCCAAAATTGCATCTTTAATGTCAACATTTTCATCAATACTTACACTCACTCTTTTCTGCCCAATCTTACCCATTTGCTCCGCAATGGTCTTTTTTTTCTGTGGTGTGTGAACAATCTCTCTTGCAATGTGCTCAATTTTCTGTTTAATAAAACTCTTGTTGTCATACCTATCTAAAATTAATGCAGAATCCACCTGTGCATGTTGCAACGGCTTGCTGTCGGATTTAGGGTATTTAGGGTGTCGACTATTTTTAAGATCCATCTGCGTTTCACGAAGGTATACATCGTTTTGCTTGCCATCCGATGCCATGACAAAAAATTGTGCACAAAATATTAAAACAATTGATGTTAATGGAAGAATTATTTTCATAAAAAATAAATAAATAATATGTACAAACCCAGCGATATTGATGGAATAAAGGGGTAATGAGTGCCTCTCCCTCTCACTATTCCATAAAACACACCTATTGTGCCAGACAACCCCACTATTAAAGTAGTTTCATAAAAATCAAGCAAAAAAAATAAAATTGCAAATAACTTAACATCACCCATACCAATCACGACTAACTTTTCTTTTGTAATTTTTTGGCGAATAAATTCATATAAAAATTTAAATAACAATGGGTAGACAGATTTTACAAACGAAAATGCCGTTATATTCAAATAATTCATTTGCAATAAAAAAGATACTAAAAATATAAATAATATAATTATATGAATATCGTAAATATACATCGTTTTAATATCAACGATTGATATCATCATTAGTATAGACGACACACAGCATAGCAAAGCACACGCCAATAAGTTTTCATTCAAGAGATAAAAGTTAATCAAATACATCGTCGTATGAATAACCTCCCATAACATATATTCCTTTGATACTCTACCACCACAGCTACCGCACTTCCCTCTACACAGCAAATACCCAATCACTGGTATAAGGTAAAAATGCCCTATTATCACACCACAATTATCACATTTTGACCTACTAACACATAACTTCTCCCCCGTAGTAATTCTAAGTGAAATTGCGGTAATATAACTACCAATATACAGCCCCACAAAGCCAACTATACAAAAAGACAAAATAAACATTGATTTTTATCAAAAACACTGCATTAAGCTAAGAAGAAAGAATTTGCAAGAATATTTATGAAGAAGCCGCAAAGTTATCTTAAAGCATCTAAGGGGTTCGCACTTCTTGAGGTCTTTATTGCGATGTTAATTATTACAATTTTAATATCTAGCCTTGTCATACCTGGGTTAACACTAAATAATTACTCCAAAAGAAAAACCACACACAATAGAATGCAACATGTTCAATTGGCACTCAATAGGTATCTTGAGACACATGGAAGGTTGCCGTGCCCTGTACTGCCTACAGCGGACAGCACTGCAGAAACAATTGTATCTGGTGAATGTACTAATGTATCATCGTTTAATAGTGCAAATCATCTATATGGATCCATACCAGTAGATACCATTGGCATATCAAGAGAGTACCTACAAGACGGCTGGGGTAATAAAATAATGTATATTGTACCTACAGAGCTAACATTTAACGTCGTAGGAAAGCAAACAATTATCTTTTATAACGATTCAAGCCTTGGCAACTCCATATTAAAAACTTTTTTAACCGCCGGTAACTTACACTACTCAAAAACCCTATCTGACAACTTCACAAACTACCTTGCAACATCATATAAAGATGTAACAACAACAACTCTTACAAATAATAATATATATCTCCTGCTAAGTAACGGAGAAAATGGATTAGGAGCTTATACATTGAGTGGAACTCAAAATAGCAAAACCGCCGCAGATACTACCCTTGGTGAAGATGGTAATTTTATGGAATCAAAAACAGACAATATATTCTACACAAATA
Organism: uncultured Rickettsiales bacterium; assembly: GCA_905480015.1. GTDB lineage: Bacteria > Pseudomonadota > Alphaproteobacteria > Rickettsiales > Deianiraeaceae > CAJQOT01. The sequence continues at coordinate 25,122 of CAJQOT010000013.1, forward strand.
AATCAAAGGGGTTGCGTGGAGGAAAGCTAGATGATATTTTATATACAACGGCAATTAGCGATATTGTATCCGTCAACTCTGAAATGGTTCACTGTGACTTTCGGCACTCATTACATTACGCACAAGATGGAACTGATTATACTCACAACAATGCAGTTAGCCCAGTGATTTCAACTCCCATCCCTGCAAACTCACAATCTGCAACTCCAGGATACACACATACACCACACTACCATCCTAGCTCTTTAATCAACTTTCAAGATACATGTGCAACATGCCCAAATATCACAGGAAGAAGATTATATGCAGAATGCCTTAAAGGTGGTAAGTGGAGTCAAGTAATACACAGATCTTGCACATGTTAAGTTCCAAACTGTGTGGAATAAAGCCTCTTATAATGCCCATCGTATGTAATTAATTCACTATGTGTGCCTTCTTCAACTACTCTTCCATCTCTCATGACAATAATTTGATCTGCATTAATAATGGTTGAAAGCCTATGAGCGATAGCAATAGTTGTTCGACCATTCATAAACTTATCAAGTGCATCTTGAATAAGTTTTTCTGAGATAGAATCCAATGCCGATGTTGCCTCGTCCAGCAGAACTATTGGTGCATTGTATAAAATTGCCCTTGCAATTGCAATTCTTTGCTTCTGACCACCAGAAAGCTTTACACCAGACTGACCAACTTGCGTTTGATATCCATCTGGCATTTTTTTAATAAATTCCTCTGCATTTGCAAGGTTTGCCGCCTTTATAATTTCTTCATGCGTTGCGTCTAATTTAGTATATCTAATATTACTTTCAATTGTATCATTTAAAAGATGGACATCCTGCGATACAAGTGCCATCGACTTTCTCAGCGAAGATATTGTGTAATCTGTAATATTTTTACCATCAATAGACACAACGCCCATATTCACATCATAAAAACGCTCTAGTAATGATATAATCGTTGACTTACCTGCTCCTGTAGGCCCAACAATTGCCAAAGTCTTACCACCTTTCACGCTAAATGATATATCTTCTAGAATTGAATTACTACCATTGTAGGAAAAAAAAACATTTTTAAACTCAATGTTTCCATTTGTACGCGTTAATTCAACTGGATTGGGCTTATTTTGTATTTTATTTTTGTGATCTAAAACTGCACGAACAATATCAGAAGACACTACAAACATTTGCATAGTGTGGTTAAGCCTTGTTAATGACTTTAAGGGTTTATATGCAATAGTCATTGCAGTAAAAAATGCAAAAAACTCTCCAGATGTCATAGTTCCTTTAATTACATTGCTCCCACCGTACCAAATCACAAACGCAACACCAAAGATTGATATAGTTTCATTAATTGAAGGTAATGCGGACGATAAGACTGCCATCTTTCTTCCCAAGCGAATCATTGCATCAAAAACTCTATTTGTTTTAATGATTTCATATTCTTCGGCAACATTAGACTTAACAAGCTTCGGCGACTTTAAAGAGTCATCAACATGAGACATCAAATTTTCCATAGTAAGATGTGATTCACGCATTGATTTTCGCAATTTTTTTGAAATAATAACCACCGGAAATACGGTAAAAGGCAATGATAACAAACTTAACAATGTTAATTGCGGGCTATGAAAAAATAACACAGCAAACAAGGCAATGACCGTTAAAAACTCCCTAATAGCAATAACCAATATGTTATGAATGCCATCAGATATTGCACCTGTTGTATGAAAAATTTTTGTTACCATTGAGCTCGTAGAATTGTTGTCAAAAAATTCCATATCAGAGTATACATATTTTTTGTATATTTCTGCTTGAATTTTAAGCGTAACCTTTGCCATAATTACTTGCATTATGCGTGTCTGAAAAAACAAGGCAAGATTTTTTACAATAGTAATAATAATTATTATTGCAGGCAAAAGTACAAGCATACGAGTGTCCTTCTCAATAAACACTTTATCTAAAACCTCCTTAACAAGGTATGCATAGGATGCCATTGTTACCGCAACAACAACCATTAAAGCAATGGCAATAAAAAACTTAATACGAAATGGAGCAATATATGATTTAAAAAAAATTAACGCATATAAAGACTTATAAATGGTATTATTTTCTTTGTCTAATTTCATAGTACATATATTAATATACATATTATATATTTAGGGTGAATATATGTCAAGAAATCAAATAAATAATGTAGAAAATGTCATAAATATTTAAACAAAGCACTTGTCTGCTTAATAAGTTTGGCTATACCTACTCTCCCACAGTAAAGCAGTACCATCGGCGAAGTTAAGTTTCACGATAGAGTTCGGTATGGAATCTTGTGGTTCCATAACTTCAATAATAGCCAAACTTATTAAACAAACAAAATAGAAGCATAGAGAAATAAAATTTTAAAATACACACAACAGTATTAATACTGCACAGAACAATATGTTTTTTCAATTAAATCAATCGAGTTATTAGTAGCAGTTAGCTTAACACATTACTGTGCTTACACATCTGCCCTATCAACGTGGTGGTCTACCACGACTCTAATGGGGAAATATAATCTTGAGGCAAGTTTCACACTTAGATGCTTTCAGCGTTTATCTTTTCCATACTTAGCTACCCAGCATGCTCCTGGCGGAACAACTGGTACACCAGTGGTATGTCCACTCCGGTCCTCTCGTACTAGAAGCAGCCCCTCTCAAATTTCCAACGCCCACGGCAGATAGGGACCGAACTGTCTCACGACGTTCTGAACCCAGCTCGCGTACCACTTTAATCGGCGAACAGCCGAACCCTTGGGACCTTCTAC
>CAJQOT010000014.1 GCA_905480015.1 uncultured Rickettsiales bacterium
ATATTATTATTTATTAGTTATCAGTAAATATACCATAAATTCTCTTCCAATACAAGGATATTTTTAATTAAAGCAAAAGATGGATATTTGAACTCTACTTTAGCTCGTGTTTTTGGAGTCATAAACTGTGTAGAAAAGGAAGAAAATGATGATATATGCTATCTTTTCATGATGTTTTATAGATTTATAGAGGTTGTCTCAAGTGATGAAAGGTTTTTCATTGAAGCTTGCTTATGAGAAACTTCTTTTTCGCCTATAACAACAGCGAAGGTGTTTGCAAGTTGACTTAATTTTTGTAGAGTTTTCCCAATTTTGCCTTTTTCTAGTTTTAACTCTTGAAATGAAGCATTTTTAAATTGTGACGCTAAATTATTAATTAGTGCAAAAGAATTAAAGTCTTCTAAAGTGTTTATGATGAAAATTTTTTGCACTGGTGGGGTATCTTCAAGAAGAAGTAATAGCCTTTCAATTCCACCACCAAAGCCAATTGCTTTTGTTGCCTTGCCACCCATTTGTGAGACAAGGTTGTTGTATCTTCCGCCACCAAGTATTGCAAGGCTGTCTCCGTTTTCTGCTATTGGTGCAATAAATTCAAATACAAGGCCGGTGTAATAGTCTAGGCCTCTTACTAAATTTTGGTCAATGGTGTAGTTAATATTATTTTCTATTAAAAATGTAGTTATTTTATTGATGTGTGTTTTGTCGTCGTTTGAATGGAAGTCTGTGATTTTGGGTGCATTTTGTAAAAGTGCAATATCTTCTTGTTCTTTGCTGTCTAAAATGCGAAGAGGGTTTTCCTCAATTCTTGTTTTGCTGAATGCTGAAAGCTCTTCATAGTGTGAGGAAAAGTATTCTTTAACTGCGTCAGTGTATGGTTTTTTGGCATCGCCAAGGTAGTTAATAAGAAGCTGCGTTTTTTGAATAATTTTCAAATTTGTAAGTAATTCAATTGCAATTGCTATGGTTGGAATGTCGTTATTTTCATTGAAAAACTCAAAGTTAATTTGATGAAACTCACGATATCTTCCTTTTTTTGGGCGGTCGTATCTGAAGAGTTGTCCGTGTGAAAATAGACGAAGTGTGGTAGGGTATGAGTTTAGTGTTGAATTTTCACAAAATGCACGAACTATGCCGGCGGTAAATTCAGGACGAAGTGCGATCTTTCTTCCTGCTCGGTCTTCGAATCTGTATAATTCTTTGCTGACTGTATCGGTTGCTTCCCCTATGTTGCGTTCGAATAATGAGGAGTATTCAAATGTTGGAGTTTTAATATTAGTAAAATTGTGCTTTCGTGCAATTGCTTGCGATGTATCAACTATAAGGTTAAATTTTTCTGCCTCTTGAAAGTATATGTCCTGTGTTCCTCTGGGTTTTTGTAGGTTATTCATTATTAATGCTGATAATCTCTTGTTTTAGTGTGGCGTTTATGTCCGACTGTACTAGTTTGATAGCTACTTTAATTGCATTGGCAAATCCTTTAGCATTGCTTGAGCCATGACTTTTGACTGCAATTCCATTTAAACCAACAAACATTGCACCGTTGTAATTGTTGGGGTCAATCTTTTGTTTGATTCGCCTAAAGCATGGTAGGCCTATTGCAATAGATATTTTTCCAAGCCAATTCTTAAAAAGATATTCCTTTAAGAAGTATTTCATTGTGCGTCCGCTACCTTCCATTGCCTTTAAAACAACATTACCTGTAAAGCCATCGGTAACAATAACATTGACTTTTCCATTGTGAAGTTCGTCACCTTCAATGAAGCCAATGAAATTTTTAGCAATTTGAGAGTTGCTCAAAAGAGTATAAGCTTCCTGTACAAGTGGCGTGCCTTTTGCTTCTTCTGACCCAATATTGATGATGCCAACAGTTGGGTTTTCAATGCCAAATGCCCCTTTAATAAAAGCTGAACCCATAATGGCAAATTCAAGTAAATTTTGTGCAGTGCATTCAGCGTTTGCACCCATGTCAAGTAGTACGGATATAGATTCTACTGTTGGTATAACAGTGCAAATTGCAGGGCGATTAATACCTTCCATTGCACGAAAGTATATTTTTGATAGGCTCATTAAAGCACCGGTATTGCCAGAAGACACGCTAGCGTTTGCTTCTCCGTTTTTAGTTGATTGAAGGCAAAGTGCCATTGATGATTCTTTTTTGCGAATTGCGGTATTTACTTTTTCTTCAGAGTTAATATCGTTGCTAGATTCCATGAATTTACACCTTGTGATGCCAAGGGTGTGTTTGGCTTTGATAATTGCATTTTTAGTTCCAAAGCAGATAAAATTTACATCGTCGTTGTGTTTTATGGCAATTTTTATGCCTTCAATAGTAGATTTGGGAGATTTATCGCCACCCATTAAGTCTATAGCAAGTGTAACCTTCATATTTTTTTGCAATGCAATTTAAATTGAGGACTTTTATGTATTGCAAAATTTATAAAGTCAATTTTTTTCCTTGATTTTTGACAACCTTGCCATTAGGGGGTTGTTTTACTTTTATTGAAGTTGATGTTGCCGAATATATTTACATTATTTCGTTTGTTTTCTTCTTTTGTAATAGTGGCTATCTATTTAATACTTCCTAAGGTTGGTTTTGAATTTATTTTGCCTCTTTATATTGTTGCTGCAATTACAGATTATTTTGATGGAAAGCTTGCAAGGAAGCATAATAATATTACACAATTTGGCAGATGTTTTGATATCATTGCAGATAAGGCACTTGTTTTAGCTGTTTTGTTAATTGGTTTGCATGTTGGTTCAGCACATATGATTTTTGTATTTATCATTTTATTTAGGGAGTTTACCGTTTCAGGTCTTAGAGAGATTCTTGCGGAGGAGCAAATTAAAATTCCAGCTAGCAAGTTGGGAAAATGGAAGACGGGCTTTCAAATGACGGCATGCGGTTTTATTGTTGGGCAGCATGCAATTTGGGCGACGAATTTACTAGAATGGACAAGAGTTCTTGCATTTGTTTCAATTTATGTTAGTGAAATAACAGTTTTGTTGCTTGTTATATCTTCTATTTTCACGGTATTGAGTGGCGTTGTTTACATTAAAGGTGTGTTTATTAAAAAATAATGAGAGATTTTCTAAGTATTAATCGGCTTTCGTCGCAAGAAATATATAAAATTGTGCAGGTTGCAATTAATGAAAAGTATGCTTTTTCAATGGGTCGTCCGCAGTATGCAGAAGCACTTGATGGTAAAATTCTTGCAATGATATTCCAAAAGCCTTCTACAAGGACGCGTATTTCATTTGACGTTGGAATGAGGCAACTTGGTGGAAGCACTATTGTTCTTAATGCAAATGATATGCAGCTGGGGTATGGTGAAACAATTGGCGATACAGCGCAGGTACTTTCGCGTTTTGTGAGTGCAATTATGTTGCGTTGTTATAAAGAGACTGATTTACTTGAACTTGTAGAAAATGCGACAATTCCTGTTGTGAATGCACTGACTGACGAAGGTCACCCTTGTCAAATTCTTGCAGGAATGATGACATTTATGGAGCATAAAAAAGATATAAAAAATGCTAAAATTGTTTGGATTGGCGATTTCAACAACATGACAAATTCCTATATTGAGCTTGCAGAAATAATTGGCTTTGAATTTGTGGTTTCAACCCCAAATATGAATATGCAACAGAAGAAAAAAGTTGATAAAGCATTAGCAAATAATAATAAAATTACTTATGAAAAAAACCCAACAGATGCGGTACACAATGCTGATATTGTTATAACAGACACATGGAAGTCTATGGGTGATGGTGATAAAGATATTGCAATATATACGCCGTATCAAGTTAATGAAGCATTGGTTAGCGGTGCAAAGAAAGATTTTATATTTTCTCATTGTCTGCCTGCACATAGAGGGGAAGAGGTTACGAAGGAAATTATTGATGGAAAACATTCTATTGTATTTGATGAAG
>CAJQOT010000015.1 GCA_905480015.1 uncultured Rickettsiales bacterium
CTTAAACAGTTTAATATATGGACAGCATATTTACATCTCTTATGTTTTATCAATCATCGTTACAGAAAATTAGATGATAATTTAATTGAAAGCCTGATATATTATGTAAGAAAATATGAAAAAGATATTATTCCTGCAAGATACGAATTTCTAGTTTACAAGTTATTAAGAAATAATATTGAATCGGGAGATATTTTTTGTAAAGATAGCACAAAATATTGCCATTTTAACGATGACTTGATTGCCGATGAAGAATTTGAAAGAAAAGAACAATTAATTGAAGATACAAGGCTTTTTATTCTCAAGGCTCCAATAAAAGAAATATTATCATCCTTTAAAGAGAGAATAGAGAATCAAATTCCAACAACTAACCAAAATATTTTGGACGAAAATAATCCAAGTATCACAATAAGAAAATATGGCAAAGATAGTGAAAAAGTTGACTGGAAATTTCATTATGTTAGTCTAGAAGAAAATATAAGTAAGTCTTATTTTGATAATCTTGGTCAAATACCTGTCCAAGAAATCTTAGAAACGGTAGATAAGCATTGTAATTTTCTTGATTCCTTTCACCATATTCTTGGTAGATATGCAAAGCAATATAACGATAAAATATTCATTGCTTGCCTTATTGCCTTTGCTACAAATATGGGTTTAGGTAAAATGGGTCAAATATCAGATGTTGACCATCAAGAACTATCTACTACTGCTCAAAATTTTATTTACCCAGAAAATCTAAAAAGAGCTAATGATGTTATCAGTAATTATACTGCTACTCTTGATATATTCCCATATTATAATATTGACGATATAATACATTCAAGTAGTGACGGACAGAAGTTTGAAACATCTATTCACATTATAAACTCACGATGCTCAAAGAAATATTTTGGCTTACAAAAAGGAGTATCTTCATACAACATGATAACAAACAATATTCCAGTAAATGCTAAGATTATCGGAGCAAATGACCATGAAAGTCATCATGTATTTGATATCATATATAATAATACTAGTGATATACAGCCAAAAATATATTCTACAGATTCACACGGAGTCAACAATGCCAATGACTTAATTTTATATATTTTTGGTTATCAATTTGCTCCAAGATATAAGGATATTAAGAGCAAAACTGCTAATGTATACGGATTTAAAACTCCATCCTCTTATGATAGAAGTTTTTTAATCAAGCCAAGTCATAAAGTTAACGAGAATTTGATAGTTGATGAATGGGAGAATATGCAAAGAATATTTTTATCTCTTGCTTTAAAAACAACAACACAGAGCAATATTATCAGCAAGCTAAGCTCACACAAAAGAAAAAACAAGACTCAAAAAGCAATTTGGGAATTTAATAGTATTTTAACAAGCCTTTATATTTATCAATATTTAGACAATATTTCTCTTCAAAGAAATGTACAAAAATCTCTTAATCGAGGTGAATTATATCACAGATTATGCAGAACAATTAAATATATCAACTCTGGTAAGTTTAAATCAATATCTCCCATATCTTGGCAACATATAAACTTTCATGGCAAATATGAGTTTATGAAGAAGTCTGAAACTATTAATATTGATAGCATTGTTAGGAAAATGATGAAAGAAAGTCACAATAAGACTGATGATTTTTCAAATTAGTACTTTTTGCGGGGATATGTGGGAAGAGCCGAGTTTGTATTGATCGCAACCTTCTTACTAATGAAAAAGAGAATGAAGTACTGAATATCATAAAAAATGCTGTGAAAAAATTTGAAAATGAGAAAAAAAGATGCGGTTGCTTTGGTCGTTAAATTAGATTAATGGTATTAAAAAGTGAGGCAGAGCGGACTATTTGAAGGTTATGTGTAAAGAAGCACTGTCGCTATAAATCGTTGATATCTTTTAGCAAATAAAGAGACCCGCAGCATATAACCCTTATATCATTTGGTGGTAATAAATGCAGAGCCTCACTTAAAGTTTTACCATCAATTGAAGGCACATCGCAATTTGTTGCAATATTGTGTAAATTAAATGAAGTTTCAGGGAAGATCTCGCCTTTTATTGTCACAAAAATAATTGTTACATCAATATCTTTGAATTGAGAGATAAACGAAGTTTGGTCGGCACCTTTACTTTTCCCGATGACAATATAATCTTTTTTGTTTGTTTTTGTTTCATCAATCCAATTTATTAATGCCCTTGCTCCGTCAACATTATGTGCACCATCAAACCATAATTCATAATTCTTTGGTAAATGTTTGTTATGTACTCTTTGTAGTCTTCCAACCCACTTTGTATTGATAGCAGAACGACACACATTTTGCATATCAATTTTTAACAAAAATGCCACTTGCAATGCCGTTGCAAAGTTTTCTAATTGGTGGCTTCCACGCAACGATGGTCGTGGTAAGAGTACTTCCCTTGATTGGTCTTGGTATAATAAAGAGATCTCGTCGCATCCTTTGTCTTGAAGTTTTGCAATAGTGGCAGAGTTAGGTTTTTCGATGTGCGAAAGTGTGTAATCTCCCCCGAAAAAATAAGCAGGAATATTAAATTTTTGAGAATAGTTAAAAAGTAACAGGTTTGCATCTTCTTCCTTTTGCTTTGCTATTATAGACGGAACGCCTGCCTTTTGAACACCTGCCTTTTGGAAGGCAATTTCACCGATTGTATTTCCAAGGTATTTGATGTGATCGTATGATATTGATGTAATAACAGTGCATACAAGGTTTGCTTTCTCAAAAACATTTGTGCAATCACGCAGTCCTCCCATACAGCATTCAATAATGTTGAAATCTGCAGTATTGTGATAAAATAAATAAAAACACGCTACCGTTGAAGCCTCAATAACCGTTGGGTAAATGTTATTTGCCTCGCATACAGCGCGAACTTCCTCGAGTGCATTAAAAATTTGTTCGTTTGAAGCAAATGCTCCGTTAATGGTAAATCTTTCATAAAAATCAAAAATATGCGGAGATGTATAAACATTTACACTTTTTCCTGAATCACGAATAATTTGTGAGAGAAATGCTATTGTTGACCCTTTGCCGTTTGTTCCGGAGACATGAATAACATTTTTTAATTGTGTGTGAGGGTTTCCCATTAAATTTAATATCCTCTTCATTGTGGATATGGAATCCAAAGAAGATTGACCAGTGTGTATTGGCCAGTGTGGTAGTTTTGTCATTGTTTATTTACCAATGCTATAAATTCTTCTTCGGTGAGAATTTTAATTTCAAGTGCTTGTGCTTTTTTGAGTTTTGAACCGGAGTCAGATCCCGCTATAAGGTAATTTATATTTTTTGAAATGGAGGAGGAGACGGAATATCCAGCATTTTGTGCTAGTTCTTTTGCTTCTGCTCTTGAAATTGACAGCGTACCTGTAAACAGCATGGAGCCAATTGTTTCTTGGGTTACATCTTGTTCTATGGTGATATGTTCAAACAATTGTTCAATACTATGATTGTTTTGCTGAATGTATAATGCTACTTCTTTTGCGGTCTTTTCGCCAATGCCGTCAATTGTCATTAACTCTTCTTCCGTGGTGGTGTTTAGCATATTTGCTGGTGTTTTGAAAAATTTTGAAAGGAGCTTCGCATTTTCCAATCCAATGCCATAAATTCCAAGGGATGCAATTAGTTTTGAAAACAAAACAGACTTACCTTTGTCAATAGACTCCAATAGTTTTTTAACGGAAGTTGTTCCCCAGCCTTCCCATTGATAAAGTTTAATTTCATCAATTTGTGAAGGAATAAGGAAGATGTCTGAAAAGTTTGTGATAATACCTTTATTAAAAAATTCTTCAATTTGCTTTGCACCAAGGCCAATAATATTAAGGCATTCTTTTGAAACAAAGTACTTTAATCTTCCGATAATTTGCTCCGTACATATTAATTGATTAGCACAGCGTATAATTGTTTCCGTTTGAACTAATTCAGAATTACAGCAAGGGCAGGTTGTAGGGAAGTCAAAAACTCCATCTGATTGCTTTTCGCTTACTTTGAGAATTTTAGGGATAACATCTCCAGCTCTTTCAATTTCAACGATATCTCCAACATTTATTTGAAGGCGATAAATTTCGTCTTTGTTGTGAAGGGTTGTCCTTTTTATAACCACACCGCCTAGGTTAATTGGCGTTAATTCTGCAACTGGAGTCACAACTCCGGTGCGTCCAACCTGTAAGGTAATTTTATTAATTTGTGTAATTCCTTTTTTTGAGGAAAGTTTATGTGCAATTGCCCACCGTGGAGCATTTGCCGTGACGCCGAGGCGTTTTTGTAGTGGAATAGAGTTGATCTTGTAAACAATTCCATCAATATCATAATCAATCTCAAACCTTTTTAAAGCAATTTCATTGTAATATTCTAGCATTTCTTGTAAATTTTTACATACACGGTAGACATTTACAGTGAATCCATTGATTTGTAAAGCGTCATATAGTGAATTTTGTGTTGTAAATTGATGATCGTCGTAAATTATTAAAGAATATGCAAAGTATTTTAAATTTCGTTTTTTTGTAATAGAGGCATCAAGTTGACGCAGCGAACCCGATGCAGCATTTCGTGGATTTGCAAAAATTTTCTGCCCTTCCTTCGCATTGTTTAATTCTTCAAAATCGCCTGTAAGCATGTAAACTTCTCCACGGACTTCTAGCTTTTGCAATAATGAAATTGTTTGTGGAAATCCGTCAATTGTTAGAATGTTTTCCGTAATATTTTCACCTATTGTGCCGTCCCCCCTTGTTAAAACATGTGTCAGCTTGCCATTTTCATAAAGAGCAGAAAAGCTTACTCCGTCAATTTTCTTTTCCGCAACAAATTCATAGCTTTCATTTTCTGTGTTAAGGAAGTTATTTATTCTTTTGATAAAATCTTGCAAATCTTGTTCAGTGAAAACATTCCCAAGGGAGAGCATTGGGGAAATATGTTCGATTTTTTGAAATTTAGAAGGCGTATCCAACCCAAGGGAGAAGAGCTTATTGTGCGAATTTGCCCCTCCTTCAATGGTGCGTAATTTGCATGTTAATTTATCATACTCTTCATCTGTAATTTTAGGATCGCTTTCTTCGTAATATAATTTATTATGATATGCAATTTGCTTTTTAAGGGCATCAGCTTCTTCGTTCATTGCACGGATCCAAAAACATAAGAACCTTTATACATTGTAAGAATCTCTTCAACGGAAGATTTTTTCGCCACTACAACCATGCCAACTCCCATATTAAATACTTTAAACATTTCATCTGTTGTAATATTACCATTTTTTTGCAACCAGTGAAAAATTTCCGGTGTTTGAATGGCAGAATAGTCAATTTTTAAACTCAGGTTCTCTGGAATAACACGCATTGTATTTGAGTAAAGTCCACCACCAGTGATGTGAGCAAGGGCATTTATTCCATCAATTTTTTCTAAAAGACTCAACACATCTTTTACATAAATTTTCGTAGGCTGCATAAGAGTTTGTAGCCATTCATTTGCAATATCACCCGTCTTTTTCAACACTGCGTTGACAAGGGAAAACCCATTGGAATGCACTCCACTTGAGGGCAGGGCAATCAAAATATCTCCATATTTAATATTTTTTGATGGCAATATTTTTTCTTTTTCAACGGCACCAACAACAAAGCCTGCAAGGTCATATTCACCATTTTTATAAATATCAGGCATTTCGGCAGTTTCTCCG
>CAJQOT010000016.1 GCA_905480015.1 uncultured Rickettsiales bacterium
AAACGTCAATCAATGAAGCCAAAAAAGATGACACTCCAGCCAAAGAATTTGAAGGCATTGAAAAAGAAATTAACGACCTTATAGACGAAAGAGTTCGCCCTGCCGTTGAGATGGACGGCGGAGATATTGAGTTTATAAAATTTGACGAAGAATCTGGCGTTGTTTATGTGCGAATGAAGGGTGCTTGCGAAGGGTGTCCTTCCTCTAGTGCAACACTAAAAAATGGCATTCTACGCATGCTAGAATATTACGTTCCCGAGGTAACAGATGTTATACCAATGGAAGAGTAAAATCAACCACACTATAAGCTAATATTAAATAATTTACAATACACTAAGTTCACCATAATAACCATCTATTTAAATAAACTATTTCTTGACTATTCAAGTAATATTAAACTTATTAAATAGTTAATTGTTCTTAACAAATGTATATAATCCTCGGCTATGGTGTTACTGGTATTGCAGTACAGCATTTTTTAGAACAGCACGGTGAAAATTACTACATCTACGATTCACAAGCAATATCTACACCTGAATTACAAAAGTATATTATACATAGCCCACCTTACAACAACGCAAACATTAAAGGTATTGTTCTGTCTCCCGGTATTTCCACACAATACAATGTAAATGTACAAAAGCCTGAATGGCAATTCATAGAGTATGCTAGAAATAATCAAATTCCAATTATATCCGATATTCAGCTATTTATAGAATTTTACCCAAACAAGCAATATATCGCTCTTACAGGGACAAATGGAAAATCAACAACCGCAACATTAGTTTATGAAATTTGCAAACAAGCAGAAATAAATGCATCCCTTTCTGGTAATATTGGCGTTTCTCCATGTAAAAATGCAATTAACTCCCAAGTATGCATTCTAGAAATATCATCCTTTCAGATTGAAATAACAAATAATATTCAATTCGAACTTTCAACAATTATCAACATCACTCCTGACCATCTCGCGCGCTATAAAACTCTAGAAGAATATACTAAAACAAAATTAAAAATTATAAACCTTTCTAAAAATTGTATTATAAACCACAACATACCACACAGCAACCCAAACACAATAGAATTTTCCACAACAAAAGAATGCCAAGGATATTCATTACAAAAGAATAAAATATTATTTTGTAATGAAGAAATTGCTTCACTGCCACCAACATATATACCGCACGAAAATATTCTATCAGCATTTGGAATTTGTCATCAATTTGGTATAGACCCCACAATAATAATCAATACAATTTCTCAATTTAAAGGCATCGAGCACAGGTTGGAATTTGTCACTGAAATAGACGGCGTAAAATTTTATAACGACAGCAAGGCCACTAATATTCACTCCACTCATAATGCACTCAAAACATTAAAAGGTCATAATATTTTTCTTATTGCTGGCGGAAAACTTGAAGACGAAATTACAGACATATTCTCTGTACCAGAATTTCATAATATACAAATGATAGGTCTCATAGGTTCTGCATCTGGCACCATCAGCAAAGAGCTCATTACACATAACACCAAAAGTTCAAAAAAAATTAAATACTGCCTATACGGCAACATTGAAAAAGCCCTACCACTTCTATTTCAAGAAGCAAAAAAGCTTGAAAATGCAGTCATTATACTTTCACCATTTTGCAAATCATTCGATCAATTTCAAAACTTCATTGAACGTGGTTTAGCTTTTAAAAAATACACACTTGCACTCAAAGAATAAAAATATATGTCCGCACAGACAAATAATAATCCACAATCAAACAATACAATACAAGCAAAAGAACAAGATGCAATTATTGCCCTTGAATTTATTATTACAGATTTACGCAAATATAATATTCATATTTTACCCGAACTTCTATCCGATGTAATACAAATTCATCTCAACACTACGAACTACGCAAAATCTATCAATAATTTTAATATTGATGACTTTCAAGACATTCTCTGCATGCACATTGCAAAAAAATATTATCATAAAGTAAAGATTGATCAATATAGAGATCGCCTAAAAGAATATCTTCTTTCACACTGATATATCTGACAACATTCATATTAATCTTGACAATTATTAAACAACTTTGATACTACAATGCAAATAATTAGATATTCTTCACAACCTCATCACCAACTTCTACGGTAGAATAACTTTTATTTTTAGAAATGTCACTTGTCACAATACCATTTTCAATTGTTTTATAAATTGCATTTTGTACTGCGTTAGCCTCTGATTCAAGACTAAACGAGCTACGCAGCATCATCTCCACAGAAGAAATAGAAGCAAGTGGATTTGCAAGCTGTTTACCCGCAATATCTGGAGCTGATCCGTGAATAGGCTCATACAATGCAAACCTACGACCCGTCAATGGATTAATTCCACCAAGTGAAGCTGAAGGAAGCATTCCAATTGAACCTGTTAACATTGAAGCCTCATCGGAGAGGATATCTCCAAAAAGATTGTTAGTAAGCATTACATCAAACTGTTTTGGGTTGCGAATAAGTTGCATCGCAGCGTTATCTACATACATATTAGTCAGTTCAATATCGGTATAATTTTTACCAACCTCCGCAACAACATCACGCCAAAGCTCTGTTGCTTCTAAAACATTTGCCTTGTCAATTGAACAAATCCTTTTATTGCGAATTTTTGCCTGCTCAAATGCAACTTCTGCAATTCTCTTAATTTCATTCGTAGTATAAACCTCTGTATTTACACCCTGCTTTTGCCCGTCTGGAAGAGTGGTCACGCCACGTGGTTCTCCAAAATAAATTCCTCCGGTCAACTCCCTAACAATAAGTATGTCAAGGCCTTTAACAACTTCAGGCTTTAAAGTTGATGCATCAACAAGGGAGTCGAAAACTTTCGCAGGACGCAAATTCGCAAAAAGACCAAGCTCACCACGAATACCCAACAGCCCCCTTTCTGGACGCATAGCATATTCTAAACCTTCCCATTTTGGACCACCAACCGCCCCAAGTAAAATTGCATCAGCTTTTTTTGCTTTTTCAAGAGTTTCCTGCGGAAATGGAGAGCCCACTTCATCAATTGCTATGCCACCAAGAAGTGCATTATCAAAAATAAATTCATGACCAAACTTTTGTGCAATTTTCTGCAAAACTTTTACCGCTTCATTCGTAACTTCTAAACCTATGCCATCACCCGAGATAATCAAAATATTTGCCTTCATCTTTCTAAAAAAATATATTCAATATAATTAATTAATAAGGGTAGAAGTCAAGCCGTTTTTTTCTTAAAAATATGATATATAATATAGTATAATTATTATTAATTGTTTATAACAATATGTTTCCAGCTTTGCTATTCTTAGGAATATTCTCATTATTTTTTGCAGGATTGATTTTGATAGACTACTTAGTAGGCAGGCAAGCAACAAAAGATGGAATCATTGCAGCGAACAAACAAATAAAAAGAGAGGAACTATCAATGATTCGTAATCCAGCGGATAGTCGCACATATGCATCAAATATAGAAAAACCACAACCATTACACACTCCAGCAATCGCACCAATACAATCATCAAGCAACAATAATCACGCAAGATAGTATATTACGCACTATATAACTTTATACTAACATAGCAATTCTTTAAAATAAAGTATCTATCTTCATTAAAAGTGCGGAGTAGTCTATGTATGCCTTGTTAAGGTTTGTATGGAACTCAATTGCTTTAACTTTTGCTTGAAATTGAGACTTCTCTCTTAAATTTAGAGTAAAGAAGTCACTGTTACCTTCGTCAACACTTTGCCTTTCAAGGCTCACAAGTTGGGAGGCAATTTTGTATTCTTTTTCCGCATTATGCCACATTGTAGTAAAGGCTTGAACTGTGCTAGCTCCGCCTTGGATATTAGAAAATATTGTGTTTTCAATTAATATTGCTTGTTGCTTAATTTGCCTAACTTTATTTTGAATTTGTACAATCTTACCCGAGCCACTTCTTCGCTCAAGAGGCATTTCAAACATTATACCAATTCTTGCCCGTGCATTTTGTTTAGAAGTTGGACGAGTACCCATGTCTTGATAGTATTCACCTTGCAAGCTTGCCTTAGGCAATGTTTTTGCCTTTGCAATTTTAATATTATTTTCTTCTTTTGCAATTTCAATGCTTAACATTTTAAGAGAAGGATTAACTTGTTTTGCAGCCTGAATATCATTTTTAGCATTAACGGGAAAATACACACTTGATATTTTCTTTGGTATATTTGATTTATCAACGGATACCATTTCTCCATTGGAATTGCGTAAGTATATTGATAAATTGTAACTTGCAATATTAAACTGATTTTGTGCATCTTGTAATTGGTTTCTTCGTTGCATAATATATTGTGTATTTTCTATGGCATAGTACTGGGCAATGTCTCCGTGTTTTACTTGTGTATTCATGGTAACTTGTCTTGCTTCTGCAAGTTGTAATAAATTTTCATATGCTTGTAGTTTCATTCCTTTTGCAACCCAATCCCAATATGAAAAAAGTGCTTTTTTTAGCACATCAATACGAGTAAGATCGTATAAAATTTTTATTTTTTTCATATCCATTTTGCTTTTTAAAACATTAATAGAGTTTTGATAAATTTCTGAATTTCTGAAAATATTAATTTCTCCCCCAATAACATACCTTCCATCGTTACCCGTGAGGTATTGTCCATCGTAAATTGGCTGAGTATTTGTTCCTTTTTTGTATCCTCCGTAAATTTTAGAATTTAATGCACCAATAGGTTTTGATAGTGTAGCAGATAGGTTAGTTCCTGTATAGTAACCAGAAGTTCTATCAAAATAATTTGCTTGAAACTTTGTGTCAAATTCTCCTTTGCTTTCTTGAATTCTTCCTTTATATTCCTCTACCTTTAAAAGATTTTCAAGTAACTTCGGATGATAATTATTAACGGCATTGTAAATATCACGATGTGAGAGTTCTTTTGCTTTGACGGACGATGTCAAAAGTAAAATAGTTAAAAATAACTTCATTTCTCCTGTTCAAATTTATTGTTATTGCTGGTTATAAGTGAGGAAAGTTGTATTTTATCATTTGGGTTTTCACGGTTTTTTGGAAATTTATTAATTTTCCTCCAAATTTCATAGCCAAGTGCAACACGACGAAGCAACACCCATGCCTTTACATTTACCCCCGCACGCAAAAACCTTGCAGACGGCCAAGAGTTTTTTGCTGTTGAGTCAGGAATAATTATGATTCTTAACTTACCATTGGGGCCAAGGTATCCATCTATCACTTTGATAATACCACTAAATGTTCCAATTGCAACTGAAGGCCATCCACTGACTTGAATTATTGGCCATCCTTCAAATTGTATTCTAACTTTATTGCCTATCTCAATAAGAGGCATGTCGTTTGCGTCGACCATTATTTCAATGGCAAAATCACTTGTTTTTGATTTTGGTAAAAAGGTTGCCATAATTTCCCCTTCTTTAATTCTTGTGGAAGAACCTCCTGATTGCACATGCACGATTTGCCCGTCTGCTGGAGCATAAATTGTTTGAGTTTTTTGCCTTGCAAGCTGAATTTGAATATCCGCAAGCTTTGATTGTGCAACTTGCATTTTGGTTTTGTAATCATTGTGTTTAATCATTGATTGTTCGTATTGTTTACGAGAAGCAATGCCGCTGTTGAGCAGTTTTTTTTGTCTTGTTAAATTCAGCTCTGCGGTTTCAGTGGCAACTTTAATTGTTTGATATTGCCGTTTAATTGTTTGTTGTTTTCTGACAAGATTTTCAATAATTTTTGGATCATTATCAATAATTTCTACGAGTTTATCTCCTTTTTTAACCGTTATTCCTTCTGTTATAAACCAGCGATTAATCCTTCCTGAAACTAGTGCTGTGATATTTTGTTGGCGTAAATTTGGATCAAATACAATGATGTGCCCCCTACCAAATGATGTCTGTTGCCATTTGGCAAATAACATTATAATTGGCAGTAAAAGAAAGATAACTGTTATTAATATAATACTTTTTTTTACAAAAGGCTGTATTACGAGAGTCTTCATAACCGTAAAATTCCTTTCTTCTGGTAGATTGATATATTTTTTATACATTGTGCTTTACAATACTTTGAGACTGCGGGTCGTAACGATACACATATTGTGCTAAAGGTACAGCTTTTTGGTTATTAGTAAAGTGTACCAATGTAATGCTAGGATCTCCTATGATGTAATCAAGAAGAGGTTTATTGTCATATATTATGTTGTCAGCGATTGGATAGTCAATAATAATTAATTTTACTTCTTCAAGCAGTGCTTTTGCAATTTTTAGTTTAATAACCTCCTCTTTGTTAAGCGGATACTTTGAAGAGATAATTTTAGTATGTTCTTTTTGAGGAAGTGCCTGAATGGCATCGTATAAATCAACAAGTTTAATTATGGAGTCAAACTTTGTTTGCGAAACCATTGGGCAAGAAGAAGTAGCAAATTCTTTAATTTTGGTACAAATAATATTTGAGGAGTCAATAAAGGCGACTTTATCACGGTATTTATCCATATTAATTTCACTGAACGGCATAGTGTCAATGCGAATATTATTATAGTATTGGTCATCCCACCCCATTAGCAGCGTCATTAGAAAGCTTTTTGTTTTTTCGTGGAAATTCATAAATGTATGATAGGAGCCGTTGAGATCGATATGTAAGCTGACTTTTGAAGGTATATGCGGCATTGTCAAAGAATGGATATGGATATTCGTCATAGAAAAATCATCATTATGATTAGAGTAATCTTCTAATGGAATGTTGTAAAACAAAGAAATTTTATTACATGAAGCAACAAGCTTGTAGAAGCTTTCTAAGTAATTTCCACCTCTTAAAACATGTGTGAATACATAGGAGAAAAAAACTTCCGTTGCAACAAATTGTCCAATTGTAAGTTTTTCACCAAGAATTAGAACTCCGCATAATATAAGTAATGTAACATTGCCAATTGCATACACTATTAATAGGTAAATAATTTGTGTAAAAAGATGGTGAAAATGCTTTTTCCTTTGAGAAATATAGTTAGCAATTAGCGTATTTGTTTTTTTAGAGGCGTAGTCTCTTGCTTTATGCGACTTTAAATAAAAATATTTTCGACCAACCTCCGCCACCCAAGATGCTGTTTCGTATTTAGCGGTAGATTCTTTTATTATTGTTTTTACGGCAGATGCTCCGTGTGAACGCAAAATAAAGTATACCACTGATACAATAATAAGGTTGAATATAAGTAGCGATGGATGATAAAATGAACATATAATTACTGCCGTTATAACTTGAACGAACGCGGTAAATGCTCCAATGAGAATTTCTGTAGTAGATGTTTGAATATTTGGTATTTCGAAGAATCTATCAAAAATCTGCTCTGTGTCAGAAGATTGCATGGTTTTTTTATCAAAATAAAGTGCGCGGGTCATCATTAATGAAGTAATGCGTACGAATATACGCCTTTTAAATATTTCTGTTACAAATTTTTGTAAACCGTATACTATCATGGATAATGTCAGAAGTATAAGCAATACTCCCGAAAGTAAAAATAAAGGGTAGTACATCATTGTACTTGGAATGATGTTTACCAATGCTTGAATAGACACGGGTATAGATACACCTGCAAGACCAATGAAAACAGTGTATATTAAAATGGAAATATAGGTTTTTTTTTCATCACCTAAAACCAATAAAAGCTCTTTCCTCATAGTTTAATAACTTTGAAATAAAGTAAGTGGTAGTTATTGGGAAATCAAGTATTTTTAGTAAAAATTGATAGCGTCAACATCGATTTTTGTTTTGCATTTTGCATTTTTGAGTATTCTACGAAGTGTGGATGGTATGTCTAGCTGAGACTTGTGTGATATTAAAAGAACTTTATAGCGGTAAGTATTTTTGATAAATGCAATTGGTGCTGGAGCAGGACCAAAAATATTGCACTTAATGTGTTTGTGAATAATTTCTGTGATTTTCCTACTTTCAATTGATAGTGCTTTTTCCTCCTTACTAAGGAAGGTTATGCTAATGAAACGAGAAAATGGTGGAAGAAAATTGTCTTTCCGTGATTGAATTTCTGCCTTATAAAATGCTGGTTGATTTTCATCTAAAAGACGCTTTAATAATGCTTCGTCTCTTTTTGATTGGATTAAAACCGTTCCCCTAGTTCCACTACGACCCGATCTGCCAGAAACCTGCGTGAGAAGTTGCATAAGTTTTTCGTCACATTTAAAATCTATTTCATCGTTTTTAAGAAGTAAGTCAATAATGCATACAAGTTTCAGGTTGGGGAAATCGTAGCCTTTTGAAGCAATTTGTGTACCTATAATAATTTTAGTTTGTCCATTTTGTATTGTTTCAATGAATGTTGATAGTTTTTTTTCAGTGCTTTGTTCATCGCTGCTGAAGATTTTTATTTCATTGATAATGGATGGTGAGTTTTGTTGAGTTAAGTAAAATTTTGTAATTAAAGCTGTAACTTCTTCATGAACAGCTTCAACACCAGAGCCTGTGGAATGGATTTCAAGCTCTTCTTCGCACATTGTGCAGTTTGCATTGGTGGAAATATTCCATCCGCATTTGTGGCACGAAAGTACGCTTTTTTTCTTGTGATATATTAAGTGTGCATCGCAAGAGTCACATTTGAAAACTCCTTTGCAGGCTTTGCATCTATTGATTGGTGAGTATCCTCTGCGGTTGATGAATACTAAAACTTGGTTGCCGTTTTGGTAGTGCTCAAGAATTTGAGACTGGACTGTATCGCATAAAATTCCATTTGTTTTTTCATTTATAATTTTGACTTCCGGCATTTGTATTTTGTTAAACCGTGCAGTGAGTTCGTGCAGTTGATATTTATTGATTTGTGCATTATGATAGCTTTCTACCGAAGGTGTTGCAGACCCTAATATCACTGGAATATTAAGAATTTTTCCATACAAAATGGCGGAGTCTCGTGCGTTATACATTGGTGCTTCTTCTTGTTTGTACGACCCATCGTGCTCTTCGTCTACGATAATCATTTGTAAGTTTTGAAATGGTAGGAATAAAGAGGATCGTGTACCAATAATAACATTGCACGCACCTGATTGTATTTCTTGAAAGTATTGCTTGCGTAGGCTTTCCAATGTAGATGAGTGCCATACGGGTATTTTACAATTTAGGCGTTGCTCGAGCCTTTGGGCAATTACCTTTGCAAGACCAATTTCCGGAAGCATAATAAGAATTTGTGGGGAAGTTGTATTTTGTTCTACTAGAATTTTTTGAGCTAAATGTGCATAGACTTCTGTTTTTCCACTGCCTGTTTTTCCATGTATTAAGTGTGTTTGAAATCCATCGATGTTAATGTTTTGAAGCACTTGGCTTTGTTCACCTGATAAATCTGGAAGTGTGGCTGAAATTATTTTTTTCATTTGATAGTTTGCAAAGTGTATTTCCTCTTTGAAAAATTCTAAAAGATTTTTATTTTTAAAGTATGAGAGACCTGTAAAAATTGATGCCTCTACTGTATTTCCATGCTGGAGTGTGTTGTAAATTGTGTGCCATTTTGCAGAGCGACTGCTATCAATTTTAGCATCGCTACGAAGGCGAACCATATCTGTTTGATTAGCAAAAGTATAATTTTTAATTGAGAATGGAAAGAGCATTTTGGCAAACAAACCTTGGTTATATCCGTAGTATTGAGAAAGTTTTTTGGTGAATTCTAAATTTTGTTGTGAAATTAATTCTTTGAAAACAATAGAGCCAACACTTGCAAGCTTGTATTGAGTTTGCTGATTATCATTTATTGTAATTGCAATACCAAGGCAATCAAATCCTCCGAAGCGACATTTTAGAATGTCACCTTTGTTAATAGCAAGGTCTGTTTTATATTCAAAAGTTCCTTCGACCGGTAAAAATGGAAGGAATTCAATGAATTTCATTCTTTAATAATTGATGTTTCATATTTATACTCCTGTGCAAGAATATAATAATTTTCTGCGGAAGTTGTGATATATTCAATTTCTTCTTTGGTGAGTTTTCTAAAAAATTTAGCAGGAACTCCAGCCCATAGCTCCCCTGATTTCACAACTTTTTTCGGTGAAAGTACGGAGCCAGCGGCAAGCATACCGTTTTTTTCAACTTTTGATAAGTCCATCATAATACTACCCATGCCAATAAATGCTTCGTCCTCAATTGTGCAAGCGTGAATAACACAATTATGCCCAACCGTTACATTTTTACCAATGGTTACGTCTGCGGGGTAATCTCCTGTTTTATTTTGTGCATGGTTTGGTCTTGTTCCATGAATTGTCGTGCCGTCTTGAATGTTGGTGTTTTCTCCGATAACAATTTTAGAAACATCTCCCCTAAAAACACAGCCATACCAAATTCCTACATTTTTAGCAATTTTAACATTCCCTGCGATGGTTGCCGTTGGTGCAATAAAAACAGATTCGTGAATTTCTGGAGAAAAGGCCTTATACTTAATAACCATGTTTAAACTATATAGTTTTATTAAAACTACCATATGTATGGCGTATGTCAAGTGAATATTATTGACTTTTTAATTTTTGACTCCCTTTGGTATGTTAAGGTTATTGGAAACAATTTATATGTTTAATGAAGGTACAACTCCAATTACAGTTGGAATTCTTGGCGGTGGTCAGCTTGCTCAAATGATGGCAATGGCAGCGTCAAAGCTTGGTTTTGAAACATCAATATACTGCGAGGAAGTCAACCCATGTGCAAAAAATATGGTTAGCAATGTTGTTACAGCACCATTTTTGCATTTTGAAAAACTTCGTCAGTTTGCTACTGAATGTGATTTCATCACAATTGAAACTGAAAATATACCACTTGGTGCAATGCAATTTTTAGAAAAACATTTTCCAGACAAAATAAAAACAGGTAGTTCTTTTGTAGAAATTTCGCAAGATAGACTAAGAGAGAAAAAATTCACTTCTGCGTTAGGTGTGGCAACGGGTGAATATATTAAAGTCAATTCTGTGGAAGATGTGAAGGCATTTTTTAATCAACATGGTTCATGTATTTTAAAAACCACAACAGAAGGTTACGATGGCAAAGGTCAGATTATTATTAATAAAATTAATGACATTCCAACATTAAGTTCAGAGAAAAAATACATTCTTGAAAAGAAAGTAAACTTTGCTTTTGAATGCTCCGTTATTGCAACAAAGAAAGGACAAGAAGTCGCTGTGTTTCCTATCCCACTTAACATCCATAAAGGTGGTATATTAAGGGAATCTATAATTCCCATGAATATAAAAAGCTTTACATCACAAAAAATTTCTTCAGTTAAAAATAAGGTAAAAAATTATACGCAAAAAATTGCGGAAAATATTTCACACAATGGTACTTTTGCCGTTGAATACTTTGTTCTTGCAAGCGGTGAAGTAATTTTTAATGAAATGGCACCGCGTCCGCATAACTCTGGTCATTTTTCAAATGATTTATGCAATGTTTCACAATTTGAAAATCATATAAGAGCAGTAGTAGATATGCCATTGCTTGAGCCAACGCTAGTTAGTAGTGGTAAAATGTTGAATATTATTGGCGATGATATCAACGGCATTGAAAAATTTCTTGACAAACCGAACCATAAAATTCACTTGTACTGTAAGTCTTTTGCGTGTGAGCGTAAGCTTGGGCATATTAATATAATTGAATAGTGTATGTTTAGAATTTTACAATTTTTGACTCGTTTCAAGTTAATTTTTACGGGAAAACTAATTGGTAGCGATGAATATCAAAATAAATATTATGAATTAAAAAGAAAGGATTCTTTTGGTCGTAATAAAAGAATTTGTATTTTTAATGGTATTGTTGAGGCATCAAAAATTCCATCACACTGGCATTCTTGGATGCATCATACAACAAGTGAGCCAATTAAATACAAGCATTTATTTTGGATGAAATCTCATATGCCAAATTTAACAGGAACACTACACGCTTTTTACCCTAATAAACATACGCAGTTTAATGTTTATGGTAAGTCTCATATCAATCCAATACAAGACTACACGGCGTGGAACGGTATTATTTCTGACGAATAACATGTTTTATTTCTTATTAGCATTTTTATCTTTTTCGTATATTTCTCACGCAGAGCGTACTAGGTATATCGATGCAAATGTACAGGGCTTTACCGTTGCGGAAAGTATACAAAACCCCGAAGATACCCAAGCTGTTTTATGGTCTGAAACTTCATTTGATTTAGATTTTCATTTTAATAAACATATATCCATTGATACAAAAACCGACTTTCTTAACAGGGTAAATGGCTTTACAAGGCAACATGCAAGGCAGAGCAACCTCAACGGAAGCAACGATGTAAAGACATTTTTTGACAACCATGGCCTGACATCAAGAGTTCTTGCACTTAATATACACGAGGAAAATGCAGAATTACTTGTTGGGAAAATTCGTCCGTCAGCTGCTGTTGGAAGCTCTTTGCGGTCTAAGCGGAACGTTTTTAATAGAGATTGGGCAGGCGTGTATGGTACATCTATGAATGGTGGATATACAAATACTAATAAAATTGGCTTAGAGTTTCATTCTTATTTTGAAATGTTTAGAGACTCAAAACAAGTGTTTGAGATTGCATTTTTTAAAAATGATACAACAGATATGAACGATTCTGCATTTGCTAATAATAAAGCTCTTGGCTTTTCAATTCCAACTACATTGCAAAATATCTTGCACAAACCAATTGCTGGTGATACCACCCTTCCATCCTCACTTTCGGTGCTTTTTATAGGGCAAAATCAACTTGTCAGTGGCAATACATTCAATTATAGTGCTTATTATCGTAAGCAATCAGTTGATCATAAAGTCCATACCTTGGGAGCAAATGAAAACACATATATTGGATCTATGCAATATGAAAGACATGCCGGTGCAAGCTTGATAGGCACTTTTCTTGAAATTGGATATGTTGGAAATGCATATGGATTGCATCGTTTAAAAGAAATCTATTCTACAATTTCGGGGTATTATTCTGTTGATAAATTTACCACTGCTTTAGTGTATAATTATTATACAATGCGTGGTGGCGAGTCTATTGGAGTAAATAATACTTCATTAATACAAAGTCAGTTTTCATTTGGTTACAAACTGAATCCACAATATAGAATTGATATTGCTTACAGGCAAGTTCGTGACCGAAGGAGTGGCAACGCAGGTCAAGGGTTAGGTTTAAGCGTATTTTATAATGTAGGATTTAACAACACCGATGAACGCCGATAAAAATCTAGCACTCTATGTTCATAAAAAAATAGAAATCTAGAGATAGTCTAGTAAATTTATACAAATAAAAACTTTTGTATAATAAAGTTCAGGAGTAAATCAAGAAGAGAAAACCCTATGGCAGCAAACATTCCAGATATAATAACTGCTATGGTAATTTGTTGTAATTCTCTTTTATTAAGAAATTTTATATTGTGAAACTCATTTTTGAGATTTTCTATAGCTCGTGTAATCATTTGTATATACCTATATATCTTAGGTTTTTAATGTTATGCATTGTACTAAATGTCAAGTATAAAGTATATAAAATGCTTGACATTTACTTTATAGTGTTTTGTGTGTTATTGATATATTTTGCGATAAATGAATAAAAATACCGTTATAGATGAATGCCTTAAAGTGATACCTCATAGGTTTGAACTTGTGGTTTTGGCTTCTCAAAGAGCAAGGTTACTGTACCTTGGTGCACCGTCTGTTTTGGAAGATACGGAAAAATCAAGAATCAACCTTGCGTTGCGTGAAATTGCAGAAGGTGCATGTACAAGAAAGTCTATTATTCAATCTTTTGAAGCGTCTATTGAAATTTTTGAAGAAGAAGATATAGCTCCTTCACAAGATATTGTAACAAAAAACATTAAGGATGGCATGAGCTATGATGACTTCAACATCGATGATGATGCTTTTGAGCAGGACTAATTTTTTATTTAAAAATGGCAGACTTCTTTCTACCAAAAAATTCTAAAATTAAAGACAGTGGAATGGTTTTTGCAAGCAATGCAAAAAATAAGAAACTTTTTAATATTTATAGGTATAACCCTGAAGATGGAGAAAACCCACGAATAGATCATTACGATGTAGACCTTGACACGTGCGGGCCTATGGTTCTTGATGCTTTAATAAAAATTAAAAATGAAATAGACCCAACACTTGCATTTAGAAGGTCTTGTCGAGAAGGTGTTTGCGGTTCATGTGCTATGAATATTGATGGAACAAATACTTTAGCATGTATAAAACCTATTGAAGACATAACGGGGAAGGTTAAAATATTTCCATTACCACACATGGAAGTTGTAAGAGATCTCATTCCAGACCTTGGCAAACTTTACAAACAATACGCCTCTATAAAGCCATGGATTTCGTCTGAAAATGTATCATCCGTTAAAGAAAATATTCAATCACCAGAAGATAGACGCAAGCTTGATGGCTTGATGGAGTGTATTTTATGTGCATGCTGTTCAACGGCGTGCCCAAGCTATTGGTGGAATGATGATAAATATTTAGGTCCTGCGGTACTATTACAAGCTTATAGATGGGTTGTCGATAGCCGAGATCAGGCAAAAAAAGAGCGTCTTGCAGACCTTGACGATGCATTTAAATTGTATCGTTGCCATACCATTATGAATTGTACAAGTACCTGCCCAAAGGGTCTTAATCCAGCAAAAGCCATTGCAGGTATTAAAAAAGAAATTAATAATAATGTTTAATTTATTAATGAAGAGAATGCTGTTGTTAGTAGTTTTTTTACTTATAAACCTGCGTTTTCTAACAATCACGAAGTTTTTGCAAAAAATCACCATAGTTTCCATGCCGATAGTCAAAAAAGTGTTAATAACACTAGATAAAAAATTGAACAAAATTAATGTATAAATATTATGATTGATGTATTAATTATTGGCTCTGGCCCAGCAGGTTATTCAGCTGGAATTTATGCCGCTCGTGCAAATCTTAATACATTGATGGTTTCCGGATGGGAAGAAGGCGGTCAATTAATGCTAACCACCGATGTTGAAAATTATCCAGGATTTGAACACGCAGTACAAGGTTCACACTTAATGGATCAAATGAAAAAGCAGGCAGAAAATGTCGGAGTGAAGATGATGCAAGCAATGGTAACGGATGTAGATTTTGTATCTCGACCTTTTTCTATAAAAACCGACCTTGATGAAACAATAAACGCAAAAACTATCATTATTGCAACAGGGGCGCAAGCTAAATGGCTTGGTCTTGAAAGCGAAAAGAAATTTCAAGGTTACGGTGTTTCAGGTTGTGCAACATGTGATGGATTCTTCTTTAAAAATAAAAAAGTTGCCGTGATTGGTGGCGGAAATACTGCTGTTGAAGAGGCATTATATTTAACAAATCATGCAAGCGAAGTAATTCTTATACACAGAAAGGACACTCTTCGTGCAGAAAAAATACTACAAGATAGATTATTTAAAAATAAAAAAATAAAAGTCATTTGGAATGCATCTGTTAAGGAAATTATAGGAGCTGAAGACCCTCTTAATGTAACTGGGATAATTCTGAATAAAGAAGGCTCTGAAGAAAAAATTGCCATTGATGGCGTATTTGTTGCCATTGGTCATAAACCTTCAACTGTTATTTTCTCTAATACTACGCTTCAAATGGATAAGGAGGGATATATTACCGTGCAAGCTGGCACGACTCAAACAAATATTAATGGTGTTTTTGCTGCCGGTGATGTACAAGATAAAATCTACCGTCAAGCAGTAACCGCCGCTGGAACAGGCTGTATGGCAGCACTTGATGCTCAAAAATTCCTTGAAAACATCAATGGTTAAAATATTGTATTATTCTGGATATCTACAGTAACTTTTCCACGGCCTCCACCTGAAATAAAATTTTCACTCCCACCATATTTAATATCTAATGTTGTTTTAAGAAACTCTGCGATTTCCTCTGCTTTATTTTGTGAAGTAATGCAAAAACTAAAGTTATCACCTTTTTGGTTTAATATTAATACATTTTCACCATCTATTTCGTTTGCAATTTGGCGAATATCTCCATTGAAATATTGAAGAGTTTTTATTTGTACTGCTATTTTTGCAATCTGCATTGTGACTATAGGAACGAAAAGTATGAGTTTTGTATTTAAAGCTTGGTTTTCTACTTTAAGTTTGTTTATTTCATTAACTTTCTGCTCTAAAAGGTCCATAACAGAAGATGAGGTTTTGTATTTATATTTAATCTCCGCAATTTGTTTTTCAAAATTTTGTGTAAATGTAATGCCTTCAATACCTGTTTTTACTTCAAA
>CAJQOT010000017.1 GCA_905480015.1 uncultured Rickettsiales bacterium
GTCTCTTGCTTCGTCAATCCCTGCGACATCCTTAAAGCGAGTTTTAATATTTTCTGGTAGAATCATTTTTGCTTTACTTTTACCAAACCCAAAAAGTTTAGATGGGCTACCACCAGAACCACCACCAGATGATTTACGAGAGAAATATATCCAAATTCCAATAAACAATAACATTGGAAACCAAGAAAGCAATACACCAAAAAGTTTTGATAAAAAACCACGAGTATCCACGACTACATCAGTTTTTACATCAGTTTTTTCAAGACGCTCTAAAATATTAGTTGTGTAATATGGAATTATATCTGCTTTAAAACGAGTGTCATCTGTTAATTGACCTTTAATATACATTGGCGTCACCGTTACGGAAGCAACCCTATTTTCATTAAGTGCGGTGTTAAAGTCCGATATTGTAAATTTTTCACCACTTAAACGACCCGTAATTTTACCACCAGAGTAAAAATCATACATTGTGACAGTAATATATGCCACACTAACCCAAATGATGATACTTGAAAACCTAAACTTCATAAGTAAAAAATATATTGTTTTAAAAGTTAGGTTGTAAAAATTAGATTTCAAGAATAAATATTATTTCTATCACTTTAATATTAATGTCTATTCATTATTTAACTGAAGATTCAAAACATTCTAACCCAAAATGGATAACGCATTATTCCACTTGGCATTAACAAACAAACTTATACAATGATTCTCATAAATAACAAGCTAAACTATTGCTTGTGTTTATCTATTGCTTTTGAATAGTGATGTTAAGTATATAATTACCGCACATTCGGTAATTATCAAGAATGTTACCCTAGACGATCTAAAACACTTGACTTTTAAATAATTAGGATCATAATATAGTATGGTTAAAATAGATACTATGAAAAAAGATTTTAAGAATTTGATTGAACTTATTGAGTTTTTTAGTACAGAAGCAGAATGTATTAAATATTTAAAGTCTATTCTTTGGAAGGACGGTGCATTTTGCCCACATTGTGGAAGTAACGAAGTAATGGAATACACAGACATTAAAAGAAACCGTTGCAAATCTTGTAAATGTGATTTTTCTATTCGCAAGGGAACTATTTTTGAGGATTCAAATGTGAAGTTGAAAAAATGGTTTATGGCAACCTATCTTTTTAATGCACACAAGAAAGGAATATCAAGCCCACAACTTGCAAAAGACATAGGCGTTTCACAACCTACGGCGTGGTTTATGTTACAAAGATTAAGACACGCAAGTAATGGTATGTTTAAAAACCAATTTCAAGGGACTTGTGAAATAGACGAAACATACATCGGTGGTAAGTATGAAAATATGCACACATCTAAAAAAACAACTCTTCCACAAAAAGCAACTGTTCTTGCAATTATTAACCGTGATACTAAACAAGTAAAAGCATATCACACAGAAGATAATAAATACCACACTCTTGGTGAGAAGATATTTGAAAAAGTAGAACATGGTTCAACTTTGATAACTGACGAATATAAAGGCTATAAGGCGTTAAAATATTATTATAATCACGAGTCTATTAATCATAGTGCAAAGGAGTATGTAAGAAATGGTAAAAGAATGGAAGCAATTATTATTACAACAAATACAGTTGAGGGCTTTTTTGGTTTACTAAAAAGGGGTATAAACGGTATATACCACTGGTGCAGTAAGAAGCATTTGAATAGATATCTTGGGGAATATTCATTACGTTATAATAGCCGTGAAATAACAGACTGCGAGAGATTTACAATGTTTCTTGGTAACATTCAAGGTAAAATGTCATATAAAGAACTTATTGCATAATTTATGTCTCAAGATTTAAACTTTCACGATTTTTTAAGTAGTATTGTAAGGGCAGAAATTCCAAACAATACAACAGCAAAGCTAACAAAGGCAAAGCCTTTTGTAAAGTGGGTTGGTGGTAAAAGAAGCATTGTAAAAGAATTGCTTGCAAGAATACCACAAGAGATAAACAATTATTATGAGCCATTTGTTGGTGGTGGGGCGTTGTTTTATTCACTACATAACAAGGTTAATAAAAGCTTTCTATCGGATTTGAATATTGATTTAATTATTTCATACATAACAATTCAAAACAACCCACAGGAGCTTATTAAAGCATTGGAGAGGCATCAAGAAAACCATAATGAGGAATATTACTATAGCATACGGAAAATGCAAGAAATAGCCAATCCTGTTGAAAATTCAGCAAGATTTATTTACTTGCTTAAAACTTGTTTTAATGGGCTTTATAGAGTAAACCAAAAGAATGAATTTAATACACCAATAGGAAGTTATAAAAACCCTACCATTTGCGATATAGAAAACATTAATGAAGTAAATAAGGTTTTACAGGGCGTTGATATAAAATATCAAGATTTCACTAAAATTACTCCACAAAAAGGAGACTTTGTTTACTTTGACCCACCATACCACCCCACAACTCAAGACTCCTTTGTAAAATATGTTAGTGGTGGCTTCACAGAAAAAGACCAAACAAGGCTCCGTGATTTTGCATTATCATTAAAAAATAAAGGCGTAAATGTTATGATTTCAAACTCTGATGCGGAGTTTATAATTGATATTTATAAAAAAGACTTTAACATTAGTAAAATTTCAGCACCAAGAGTTGTAAATTGCAAGGCAGATAAGAGGCAATCTGTTTTTGAAACTTTAATTTGTAGTTATTAGAAAAAAATTATGCTTGACAAAGATGAGTAATGTACTATATAATAGTAATATCTTGGGCGAGCAGTCGCCAGCTAGTGGGTATACTCACAGCGTATCCTGCAATGAAGCCATTAGCATAGGTTTTTATGTTGATGGCTTCAATTTATATTACTCACTTTTAGATTTATGTCCAAATAAGATTTTAGGAACTAAGAAACATGATAGAAACGCTTGTCATTATAGCTCGTGTATATCATCGCAGTATAAGTGGTCAAATTTGAGACTTTTTTCAGAAAGAATTCTTGCAAATCATAGATTTTTAGCTACAAATCTAAAAAGCGTAAAACTCTTTACATCACAACCAAATCATACGAATGACAACTATAAAAGACATATTCAGTTTGAAAAAGCACAAAAACATTGCGGTGTTGAAATAATTCGTGGACGATTTGACAATAACAAAAAAAATGGACAAGAGAAAGAGACAGATATTAATATTGCCATTAACATTATTGATGATATAGTATTTAATAACATTAAAAAAGTTTTTCTTATTACAAATGATAGTGATTTTGTTCCTCTAATTTTATGGATAAAAAAGAGATATTCTGATGTAGAAATTTTTCTTTATTCACCACATAAACGAGCTACGGTACATCATTTAAGGGTAGCACTATGTGAATTTTACAATGTAGATCAAAAGCTATTATCGCAAAACAAAGTTTCAAATTCTGATATAAAGATTTACAAAGCATCGGAAGCACTTTTATTGAAGTGTAAATTGCCAGATATAATATACAAACAAAACGGTAAAATTTTAACTCAAAACCCATACATTTAATTAACATTTATGACTAAAAAAGCAGGTGGTTCAATTGCAAATGAAACAGGAAATATACTTGAAAACTTTGTAGAACAAACATTAATTCGCAAAGGTTATGAATTTATACCAAAAAATAAATTTACAGTTTCACTTTCATTAAATCAAAAAATATACACAAGGCAACAAGTTATAGCACAAACTATATATAATTCAAAATGGAATGTAGACTTTACAATTCACAATCCAAACAATACACCAATTTCCCTTATAATAGAATGTAAATGGCAACAAGTGGGTGGTAGTGTTGATGAAAAATACCCATACACAGTAGCAAATATAAAAGAACAAAGCCCATACCCTGCCATAATTTTACTTGACGGAGGCGGTTATAAAAGTGGTGCAGAACAATGGATGAAAAAACAAATAGATAACAAATTAATCGGTGTTTTTAATATGGGAGAATTTACAAAATGGGCTAACCTTGGTAATATTTAGGGTAACATTCTTGATAATTACCGCACATTCATTAAGAAAGTACTTGACTTATATTTTTATTTCCCTTTTGTGTTGTAATTAAATTACATATTGTTTAATAATTACAAATATGCATAGTATACAAAAAAAGATATTTACAACAATCTGCACTTTACCTTGCTGTGTAGCCTGTTGTTGTTAATTATTATTTAACATTCTTTTAATGTAAGCTTCATGTTTTTGAAGCTTATTTAGTATCATTTGCTTATTTAAATATGAAATACTTCCCCTTGTTTTTAGCATTACATAATAGATCCGTCCTGATTATTGGCGGTGGAAATATTGCGTTAGCAAAATTACAAACGCTGTATTATTATACAAATAACATAACAATAGTTGCCGATAATATACTGAATCATTTGCTTATTTTTATAAAAGACAAAGACATTAAAGTCATTCATAGTAAATATGACAAATCGCACATATCAAACTACGATGTAATAATTGGCGCAACAAATGACAATGAAGTCAATAGCCAAATATCAGAAGATGCACAAAAATTGAATAAACTAGTAAATATTGTTGATAACCCTAAAATTTCAGACTTTATCTTTGGCGCCACAGTAAACAGAGGAAATGTGAATATTGCCATTTCTAGCTCTGGCGTTTCGCCGGTTTTGTCTCGCATGATAAAACAAAAAATTGAAAAAATAATACCACACAATTTAGAAATACTTGATACATTCATTCAGAACAATCGCAGTAAAGTTAAAGATTTACTTACAAATTTACAGTCTCGTAGGTTATTTTGGCAAGAAGTAATAGATGGAAATATTGCTCAAGAAGTGCTTAGTGACAATGTTAATAATGCACAAATTTTATTAGAAAAGAAATTGCTTTCCAGTCAAAATAATGCAAAATCTGCATTGTATATTATAGGTGCTGGCCCTGGAGACCCCGACTTAATCACAATAAAAGCAATTAATTTGCTTTCAAAGGCAGACATAGTTTTACACGATAGACTAGTCTCAACACAAATTCTTGATTACGCCAGAAAAGATGCATTAATAATTAATGTAGGAAAAACAAAAGATTTTCACACCTTTACGCAAAATGAACTGAACCATCTTATTAAAAAATACCTTGTAGATGGCAATATTGTTGTGCGTTTAAAAGGAGGAGATCCATCTTTGTTCGCACACTTGTACGAAGAAATTGATGTAGCACAAAGTTTGCAAATACCATACCATATTGTTCCGGGAATTAGTGCTTTTTCAGGAGCCGCTGCCTACAGTGCAATACCATTAACTTTAAGGGACACATCTCGTTCTGTCCGTTTGCTTACACTGTATAAAAAGGACATGGAAAATGCTAAATATTGGGAAGATTTAGCTACAACAGCCGATACACTGGTATTTTATATGTCATCGTCAAATGCAGAATTTATAGTAAATAATTTGTTGCAATATGGCAAAAATAGCAATGTTTCTATTGCTGTTATCGAACAGGCAACGACTCCATACCAAAAAACGCATATTTCTACATTGGCAGACTTTACACAACAAAATTTTATCTCACCTTCGTTAATTATTATTGGCGATGTTGTAAAATTTGCACCGCATTACCAATGGCGAGAAGAGGGCAATTCTGGCACATATTTTGATGACTTAAAAAAAACTGATTATGCAATATAAGGAATTATTGGAAGCAACCAAAGGGTTAAGTTGGCAAGAAACTTTAGAATCTTTTTCTAAAATAGAAGGCGTTGTGTTTTCTACAAGCTTTAGTTTAGAAGACCAAGTAATTACTGATTACATCGTCAGCAATAAGCTCAATATAGAAATTTTTACCATTGATACAGGGAGGCTATTTGAAGAAACATACAAAGTTTGGAGTGAAACATTAAAACAATATGGCGTTAAAATTAAAACATACTATCCTCAATGTGAGGCATTAGAAGGGTTTGTAACAACAAACGGCGTAAATGCTTTTTACAATACAAAAGAATTGCGTTTAGAATGTTGTAACATTAGAAAAGTCGAACCTTTAAATAGGGCTTTAAAAAACCAAAAAATTTGGATTAGCGGCTTAAGAAAAGAACATTCAAATGACAGGTTAGAAAAACAACATTTAGAACGCGATAATAGCTTAAATATAATAAAATACTACCCACTACTAGACATTGACTTAAAAAATATATGGAATATCATTGAAAAAAATAATATTCCATACAATGCTTTATATAAAAATGGATTTAATTCAATCGGCTGTGCTCCTTGCACTAAATCAGGAGAAGGCAGAAGCGGTAGGTGGTGGTGGGAAGAAGGGCACAAAGAGTGCGGAATTCATATTGTTAATGGTAAAATTATAAGAAATTAAATATGTTAAACGAACAAAAAAAACAGACTCTAGATAATTTTTTAGCAGATCTATCAAAAGAGCAAATTATATGGGTAAGCGGTTACATTACTGGCAAGACAGATATACCTTCATCGCCTTCGGTGCAAGTCAGTTTAAGTGTTAGCAAAATTACAATTATCTACGCAACAGAAACTGGGAATTCCAAAAAAGTAGCAATTGGCTTGGGTGAAAAACTTAAAAAACTTGGTGTAAAAGTAAATATCAAAGCAATTGAACATTACAACACAAGTAAGTTTTCAACAGAAGAATACATTGTGTTTGTTGTTGCAACGCACGGGGAAGGCGAACTACCTGAACCTACTAAAGACTTTTGGGAATATTTAGAAAAAGAAACGCCAGATTTATCTAAAATGCAATACGCAATTCTTTCACTTGGGGATTCTAATTACCCATTATTTTGTGAGGCAGGTAACATTCTGCATAATAAATTAACAGATCTTGGTGCTAAAAAATGGATAGACACCGTAGAATTTGACCTTGATTTTGACGAATACATTAACGATTGGTATACAAATGTAGCAAATACCATTGGTGCACAACAGTCCACACAAAGTAACAATGCCGTATCAAATCCTATAAAAAGGAAATCAAAACCTAATTACACGGGGGAAATAATTTCAAATATTATTTTAAATGATGAGGGTTCAAACAAGGAAGTGCATCATATAGAAATAGAGACGGATGCTGAATATTTACCTGGTGATTCCATAGGTATTAAAATTGACAACAACACCCCAAGACTTTATTCTATATCGTCATCGCCAGAAGCTCATACGGGCGAAATACATGTCACAGTAAAGAAAATGGAAAATGGTCTGTGCTCCCCTTATTTAGCAGACCTTAAAGAAGGTAGCACTATGGAATTTTATATATCACCAAACAATATATTTAGAATGCCAAATGATGATAAAGATATTATCATGGTGGGTTCTGGTACTGGTGTTGCACCATTCAGGTCGTTCCTCGCAGAAAGAGACAGCATTGGTGCGTCTGGTAAAAATTGGTTATTCTTCGGCGAACAATATGCAAGACATGATTTTCTCTATCAAATAGAATTACAAGATTATTTGCAATCAGGTGTATTAACACATTTGAGCTTGGCTTTCTCTCGCGATCAAGAGGAAAAAATTTATGTTCAACACCGCATTAATGAAGAAAAAAAAGAATTAAAAAACTGGCTTGACAATGGAGCATATTTTTATATCTGTGGAGATAAAGAAGGTATGGCGAAGGAAGTTGAGAAAATTTTAATTGAAATGCTTGGAGAAGAATATTTCAATAGCCTTGTAGAGGAAGGCAGATACTTAAAGGATGTATATTAAAATTAATAATTAAAATATGACTGAAAAAATAAAAAAGAACAGTAATTACCTTCGGGGTACAATTGCAGAAGATTTAAAAAATCAAGTTACTGGCAGTGTGACATCAGATAGCCACCAGTTAATTAAGTTTCATGGGATTTACGAACAAGATGATAGAGACCGTCGCAACATTCGTGCAAAGAAAAAACTCGAAAAAGATTATTCTTTTATGATTCGCCTTCGCATTCCTGGTGGTAGGATATCTGCACAACAGTGGATTGGAATAAATCAAACAGCAGATGATTACTCAACAGGTGCAATTAAAATTACCACAAGGCAAACCGTTCAGTTGCATGGCGTGATTAAATCACAAATGAGACCCACAATTCAAGCTTTTGATAAAATCAATCTAGATTCCATCGCAGCATGTGGAGATGTCAACAGAAATGTTATTGCTTCCGTTTTTGGTGAAAATACAGACGACTTACACAAGTTAGCGGTGAATATTAGTGAAGAATTTTTACCCAAGACCAATGCTTATAAAGAAATTTGGCTAGATGGAGAAAAAATAGAGCAAGAAAGTGAGCCACTTTATGGAGACACGTACCTTCCAAGAAAGTTCAAAATAGCAATTGCAAACCCTCCATTTAATGATGTCGATGTATACGCACACGATATAGGGTTAATTAAGGTGCAAGGTGGGTATAATGTGCTAGTTGGTGGTGGAATGGGAATGACACATGGCAATGCTGATACCTATCCCCGCGTTGGAAGTGCAATTGGCTATATTGATGAAGGTAAAATTCTTGATGTCATAAAAAATATTATTTTAATTCAAAGAGACTTTGGCAACCGTGAAAACCGTAAGCAAGCAAGATTAAAATATACAATAGACAGATTGAGCCTCGAATGGTTTGTTGCTGAATTACATAAAAGGCTTGGGTATGAACTTGAGCAGAGCAAAGTTTTTCAATTTACACAAAGAGCAGATAACTTTGGCTATGACAATAATGAGCGTTCATTTACTTTGTTTGTTGAAAACGGGCGTGTCCTTGGTAATGTTAAGGAGGCATTGAAAGAAATAGCAGAACAGGGGGTTGGCATCTTTACTTTTACGAACAATCAAAATGTTATTATTGATGAAATAACCGACAAGGTAAAACTACAAACAATACTAGATAAATACAATTTGCATAATAATTATTCTAATATTACCAAGGCTGCAATGGCATGCGTTGCATTTAATACTTGCCCATTGGCACTTGCTGAAGCACAAAGATACCTCCCTTCTCTTTTAACAAAAATAGAAGAATTGTTAAGGAAGCATAAAATAGCGGAAGAGACAATTTCAATTAGAATGACGGGCTGCCCTAATGGTTGTGCAAGACCATATTTAGCGGAAATTGCATTCGTTGGCAAAGCTTTAGGCGTGTATAATATGTATCTTGGGGCAGATGCCTTGGGACAAAGGCTGAATAAGTTATATAAAGAATCTTTAAAGGAAGAAGAGATTTTATCTGAATTAGACATTATGTTTGATAGCTTTGTTGGCAACAGGAATGCAAATGAAGGATTTGGAGATTATATTGTAAGGAAAAAAATAATTTAATAATGTGTATATGAATAAATACTTAAACTACCTTGAAGAAGAGTCGATTTATATAATAAGGGAAGCAGTGGCTGAATTTAATAACCCTGTATTTTTATATTCAATTGGTAAAGATTCCTCAGTCCTTTTACATTTAATATTGAAAGCGTTTTACCCTGCAAAGCCACCGTTGCCACTTTTACACATTGACACTGGCTGGAAGTTTAAAGAAATGATTACATTTCGTGATACAACCGTTAAAAAACATGGTTTAAATTTAATAGTCCATCAAAACCAAGATGGAATAAAGCAAGGGATCAATCCTATTGACAACCCCAATCATACCGACATTATGAAGACGGCCGCTCTTCGACAAGCATTGGAGAAATATAAATTTGATGTTGCATTTGGCGGTGCAAGACGCGACGAGGAGAAGTCTCGTGCAAAAGAAAGAATATTTTCTTTTAGAAATGGTTTTCATAAATGGGATGCAAAAAATCAACGCCCAGAATTATTCAACAACTTTAACACTAAAGTCTATACTGGTGAATCTATGAGAGTATTCCCACTTTCAAATTGGACAGAAATTGATGTTTGGGAATACATTAAAGCACAAGAAATTGATATTGTTCCATTGTATTTTGCAAAGAAGCGTCCTGTCGTTGAAAGAGATGGGTCGGTAATAATGGTAGACGATGAAAGGTTACCACTGACTACAAAACCACAAGATGCAATGGTAAGATTTCGAACACTTGGATGTTACCCTTTAACTGGAGCAGTACCTTCAGAGGCGGACACACTAGATAAAATTGTTTCAGAATTGAAGAGTTCACGGTATTCTGAAAGGCAAGGTCGACTTATTGATTCAGACCAAGTTGGCTCTATGGAGCGTAAAAAACAAGAAGGCTATTTTTAATCAAACAATAATTAACACTGAAATATATGACACACAATATAATAAAATTCTTAACAGCAGGGCATGTTGACGATGGTAAATCTACCTTAATTGGCAAATTACTTTATGACACAGATTCAATTCCTGATGATCAAATTGCGTCTATAAAGAAACTTGGAAATGGAGAAATAGACTACTCTTTATTTGTCGAAGGTCTTGAATCGGAAAGGAGGCAGAAAATTACCATAGATGTGGCATATCGTTATTTTGTACATGGCAATACTAAATTTATTATTGCAGATGCACCAGGGCACGAACAGTATACTAAAAATATGGCGGTTGCAGCTGCGAATTCTAATGTTGCGGTAATTTTAATTGATGCAGTAGATGGAGTAAAAACTCAGACTATTCGCCACACATACATTGCACATTTATTTGGTATAAAGCATTTTATTATTGCAATAAACAAAATGGATTTAGTTGGATACTCTGAAGAAGTTTTTGAGCAAATTAAAAGTGACTACCTAAGTAAAACAAAAATTCTTGGCATTGAAAATGCTTATTTTATTCCAATATCTGCAATTAATTCAGATAACATCATCAAGTCACTTGATAACACTAATTGGTATAAGGGCAAATCACTTTTAGACACTTTGTCGTCAATTAAAATTGATGACTTGTATCAAGATAGTTTAAGATTTTTGGTGCAAAATGTTATTAAACATAACGATGAAAGGCTATACCAAGGAAAAATTGTAAGTGGGAAAATTAATATTAGCGACAAAGTTGAGGTGTACCCAGCAAAAAAAACTGCCATCGTGAAAGATGTTATTAAGGCAACGGAAAACAACCTATCGATTGTTCTTGACCATGATATTGACATTGATAGAGGCAGTATATTTGCCGATAACAATATACAGTTTGACAATAAACTTAATGCTAAAATAGTGTGGTTTTCCGATAAAGAGTTTAACTCTCAATTTAATAATTCACTGTATATAAAAATTAGCCACAATTATATTGAGGCAAAAATCAGTAAAGTAAATTATGGTGTTGATATAGATACTTTATCTCAAAATAATATAGAGGTGATTAACCAAAATAGTATTGCGGATGTTCAAATACATTTCTCTTGTAATATTGTATTTGATACATTTAAAGATAATAAATTTACTGGGTCTTTTTTAATCATTGATAAAAATGACAATGAAACCTTGGCTGTTGGACTTATTAACTAATAATAACTCATTAATAATAATATGAAAATATACAACGATCTTACGGAATTGGTTGGAAATACACCATTAGTTCGCATAAACAAACTTAATGATACAAAGGCTGAAATCATTGCAAAGCTTGAGTTTTACAACCCTGCAAGCTCTATAAAGGATAGAATTGGCGTAAATATGATTGCATCTGCGGAGAAAGAAGGTAAAATTCAAGCGGGCAAAACAACATTAATTGAGCCCACATCAGGTAATACTGGTATTGCTCTTGCTTTCGTTGCGGCTATCAAGGGTTATAAATTAATTCTTACTATGCCGGAGTCTATGTCAGTTGAAAGGCGTAAGTTACTTAAAGCATATGGTGCTGAATTGGTTTTAACTGAGGCAAAAAAAGGAATGAAAGGTGCAATTGAAAAGGCACAGGAAATTCATAACAACACTCCAAATTCCATTGTGTTGCAACAGTTTGCAAATATGGCAAATGTTGAAATGCATCAAAAAACTACTGCTGAAGAGATTTGGAGCGACACCGATGGAAAAGTTGATATTCTAATTTCAGGAGTTGGAACCGGAGGAACAATTACAGGTGTTTCTTCAATTCTAAAAAAGCGTAATCCTGATTTTAAGGCAATTGCAGTTGAACCTGAAGCTAGCCCTGTTCTTTCGGGTGGCTCGCCTGCTCCGCATAAAATTCAAGGAATTGGTGCTGGCTTTGTGCCAGATATCCTTGATCGATCCTTGATTGACGAAATAATTCAAGTAAGCAATGAGGATTCTATTAAATATGCTCGCGAATTAGCACTAAAGGAGGGTATTTTATGCGGTATATCTTCTGGTGCAGCTTTTTGTGCGGCGTATGAAGTTGCTAAAAGACCGGAAAATACAGGTAAAAAAATTGTATTTATTGTACCATCTTTTGGTGAAAGATATTTAAGCAGTGTTTTGTTTGCAGACATTGAAGCATGATAGAGTTTTTAAAAAACATCAAAGAAAAGGACCCAGCTAGCACGAGTTATCTTGAAATAATCTTGTGTTATCCGGGTGTTCATGCAATATTTTTTCATAGAATTGCGTGGTATTTACACAAATGCAAAGTGCCAATATTGCCAAGGCTTGTTGCACATATTAGTCGGTTTTTAACTGGCATAGAAATTCACCCTAGTGCGGTAATTGGTAAAATATGTTTTATAGACCATGGAATAGGTGTTGTCATTGGCTCAACGGCTATTGTTGGCGATAATGTGGTAATTTATCAAGGTGTGACTTTAGGCGGCAGGAATAATAAATCTACAAAACGCCACCCAACAATTGGCAATAATGTTATTATCGGTGCTGGTGCAAAAATTCTTGGTAACATTAAAATAGGCGACAATACTAAAATAGGTGCAAATGCAGTTGTGATTAATAACCTTGATGAACAAAAAACCGTTG
>CAJQOT010000018.1 GCA_905480015.1 uncultured Rickettsiales bacterium
CATTCACAAAAAATATGGAACAGCCATCCCAAGGATATTAATCCTAAATTTAATGTCGTTGCAATACAAAGAAGTAAACTTTATATGCTTTACATATTCTTACTAGGTAGATGTTCAACTTGACATTCAATAACACATTGCGTATCTTTTATTTCTCTTTTTATAGAAAGATATATGGTTGATGGTAAATTTGGTAAACACCAATTTGGAGGGCAATACATGCCAGAAATATTAATGCCACTTATTAAAAATCTTGAAGAATGTTACAACAAATATTCACAAGATCAAGAGTTTTGGAAAGAGTTTCATTATCACCAAAAGCATTACACTGGTCGCCCTTCCCCATTATATTTTGCAGAAAGAACAACAAAACACTTTCAAACAGCAAAGGTTTATTTTAAAAGAGACGAACTTAACCATACTGGTTCTCATAAATTAAACAATTGTATCGGACAAGTTCTACTTGCAATAAGAATGGGGAAGAAGCATATTATTGCCGAAACAGGTGCTGGACAACATGGGGTAGCAACCGCAAGTGTTTGTGCAAAATTTGGCATTAAATGCACAGTGTTTATGGGAGAGAAGGACATTCAAAGGCAGGAGGTAAATGTTTTTAAAATGAAGCTACTCGGTGCTTCAGTGATTTCTGTCAATGCAGGGTCATGTACTCTTAAAGATGCAATGAGTGAAGCTATGCGTTTTTGGGCTTCAAAACCAGAAGAATGTTATTACTTAATTGGAACGGCGGCAGGTCCACACCCTTATCCAAAAATTGTCAAAGATTTTCAATCCGTCATTGGAAAGGAGGCAAGGGAACAAATTCTTGAGATAGAAGGAAAATTACCGACACATATTATGGCAGTAGTGGGCGGAGGTAGTAACGCAATTGGTCTTTTTAGTGGATTTTTAAGAGATGAAACCGTCAAAATGTATGGTATAGAAGCGGGGGGAAGTGGTATTGATACCAAGCAAACAGCGGCAACGCTAACGCTTGGCTCACATGGTATTTTTCATGGAAACAAAACTTATGTAATACAAGACAAAGAAGGGCAAGTTCAAGAAACATACTCTATTGCTGCAGGTCTTGATTACCCAGGAATTGGCCCAGAACATGCTCATTTAAAAGATACTGGAAGAGTGCAGTATCACCCTGTGAATGATGTTGAAGCTTTGAAGGCAATGGAATTAACTAGTAAACTTGAAGGTATTATTCCAGCAATTGAGCCAAGCCATGCTTTAGCTTTTTTATATAACTTACTTCCAAAGTTACAAAAAATCGATATCGTTATTATCAATTTATGTGGCAGGGGAGATAAAGATATTTATACCGCAATGAAATACCTACGCAATGTTTAGCGTGTGAAAAGTATTACAGTTAAAATATACCTTGACATTTATAAAATAAAGCTTCAAAAGCTTG
The DNA here is from genome assembly GCA_905480015.1 of uncultured Rickettsiales bacterium. Lineage (GTDB taxonomy): Bacteria > Pseudomonadota > Alphaproteobacteria > Rickettsiales > Deianiraeaceae > CAJQOT01. Next base: position 1,421 of record CAJQOT010000018.1, read on the forward strand.
CTATAAGCGGGGGTGTAGCTCAATTGGTTAGAGCGCTGCCCTGTCACGGCAGAGGTTGCGGGTTCAAGTCCCGTCACTCCCGCCAAATAGTCAATTTCTTCTTGTAAAAAGTCATAAATTATGTTATAGTATAATTAAATTGATATTTAATGTGTGCATATATATTTTCCAATTGCTGAAGTTAGTGCCAATGTATTTGTTATTATAGGTATAGGCATTTTTGCAGGATTTCTCTCAAATATTCTCGGTATTGGTGGTGGGTTTGTTGCTACTCCGTTTCTAATTATAATTGGGGTTCCTCCATATATTGCCACCGCATGTGCGACACAGCAAATTGTTGGGTCATCATTGATGGGTATTTTAACTAAACTCAAATTCCTTGCACTAGACACAAAGCTTGCCTTTATACTCGCACTATTTGGGATTATAGGTTCATATACTGGTGTTGTAATTATCAATAATCTGAACAACATTGGGCAGGCAGATATTTTAATATCGCTTGCATATATCATTGTAATGACAGTAACCGCCTTCGGCATTCTTTTACACTTTGCATTTAGTAAAAAAACACCGCAATCAAATACTTGGATAGAATCTTTGCCATTACAAATTATCTTTCCTCATTCACATACAAGTATTAGTATTATACCGCTTGCAATTCTTGGGATGTTTGTAGGTTTATTAACTGGTGTTATGGGCATTGGTGGTGGTTTTGTTATGGTTCCATTAATGACATACGCCCTTAAACTTGATAAGAACAAAATTATTGGCACTTCATTAATGCAAATATTTATTATTTCGATTTTTGTTACAATGATGAATATTTTTAAAACAGAATCACTTGACTTACTTCTTGGGGTGTGTTTAATTTTTGGTGGCGTTGTTGGCTCATTTTTTGGTAATATCGTATCACAGTTTATTAAGTTTGATTACATCAATTTTTTGCTTGCTTTGTTAATTCTGTTGGTTTCTTTGTTTTTTGTCTCAGATTTAACAAAAGAACCCAATGAAAATAAAATGTTTACATTGGAGGCCACACGCTAACAATAAATAACACCAATGAAGGGCTATATTATAAAAGATGGCAAACCAATGTTAACAAATATAGCAGAGCCATCACTAAAAAAGCACCATGTTATTGTCAAAAATAAAGTTGCAGGCATTAATCATATCGATATCGAATCAATGTCAAGCCCAGATTTTATACGAAAAAAACGCCTTCTTGGGTTTGAGGGTGTTGGAATTGTAGAACAAATTGACACATCCTGCGTAAAAACATTTAAAGTAGGGCAAAGAGTCTGTTATGCCACTGCATTTGGAGTAGGAGCATTTTGTGAAAAAATATCAATTCATGAAAATTTTCTTTCTATTGTACCGGACACCATCCCAGACCAATACGCCGCAACAATATTTAAAGCTCTTGCGGCTCATATGCTTTTATTTCGTACATACACACTTCGCAAAGGAAACACACTTGGAATAACATCTTCATCAGGTGGAACTGCTTCATATTTAACACAGTGGGCAGTCAACAACGGTGTCAAGGTGATTGGCTTAACTTCTTCTTCGCAGCACAAGGCTATTGCAATGGAAAATGGCTGTAGCTCGGCCTTTACATACAGCGATGCAGTAGACTTTATTTCACAGGCAAAAAAACTTTCTTCAACAGGGTTTGGACTTAATGCATTTTACGACTCTATGGGAATTAAAGCGTATGCACTAGGAATTAAATCCCTAGCACCATTTGGACTTTATGTTAACTATGGCTCTCTTTCTGGGCCAATAAAAGGTATGTCTGCGAAGCATTTATCTACAAAGGCATTGTTTTTTACTGTTCCATCTACTTTTTATTCGAAAGCCAATGTTTCCGATCTCGCACTAACTATTATCGGTGTTTTTGATGAAATGAAAAAGCGTATACTTCGCCCCAATATTACCCAATATAAATTTACTCAATTACAAAAAGCTTTTGATGATATCTTAGGTGGTAAAATCCCAGGGCAAAAAGTATTAATTATAGACAAATAGCTTAATATTTCTCAATGTCCATTTTTGTGAAATATCACAAGTGTTTTGCTAAAAAATATGCAAATATTCAAAATTACCAAGGTATTTTTTTAGAGAGTAATATAGTTTATTTCTTTATTTGTATTTGTTCTGTTTTTATGTTAAAGACAAATGTAATTTGTTTTAGATTGGAATCAACAGGTTGGCCAGCAAAATTAACTGATGGTTTAAATATCCATTTTTTAAGACCCATCAGTGCAACCTTATCAAGCCTTGTATATCCACTTGATTTGGCAACTTTGACACTTAAAATGGTTCCATTTTTTGCAACAGAATATTCAAGTATAACTGCACCGTATTCTCCAAGTTGAAAGGATATAATTGGATACCTTGGTGGGTTATTGTTTAAGCCAAAGTGACTTGGCTCTGTTACGGGTGTATCGTTCTTATTTTCACCACTTAGTGCATTGACGCCTTTTTGCTGGTCAGGTATTATTTGTTTAGCTTGTGATGTTGTATGCTTTGGTGTAATATTTTCTTCGTTTACCTTTTTGGTCTTGGTGTTTTTTTGATCTTTGTGGGGAGTTTTTGCCTTTGATGTATCATTTGTGTTGTTATCTGATAAGCTTTGTGTGATAATCTTATATTTTTGAATAGATATTCTTCCTTGCTTTTGAGCCTTTGGTTGTGAAAAGTTTGCCGAAGGTGATGAGCTATTTACTTTTAGCAATAATAATAAAATTATAATATTAATTCCCGTAGTAATTCCTATGATTTTTCTTTGGCTGTAATCATATTTTAGTTGCGAAGCACTGTACATTATCTTTTTTCAGTTGTGTGCAAATATCCCTTGCGGTTTGTGATTCCTCAAAGTACCCAATAAACACTTTGTATAAATTATGTGTTTGATGTATATCGGTAATATACTTTGAAGCTATTTTATTTTGAGCAACTAAAGTTTGACGCTGTATTGCGTCTTTTTTGTCTTTAAATGCCCCAACTTGCACGATGTAACTTTGAAATAATGGATTGTTTAGTACCGACTGAGACACTGATAACTTTTTTTCAAGAGTTTTGGGTTTTTGAATTTCTGGCTTTTTCTTCAATGTAATGACTTTTATTGGTTTTTTAACTGTGTTAGCAATGTTATTGATGGTTTTTTTTGCAACGTTAGGTTTCTTTGCAACGATGGCTTTGTTAATGATATTGTTTTTTTTATCTTTCACTTTGTTGGTAGTTTTTAATACACCTACATCAAAATTATCAAGCAATGTATTATCTATAATAACTTCTGTTGGTTCTAAGTGTGGTGCTTCTGCATTTTGCTCAACTACTTTTGGATGTCGAATTAAATTTTCTTCCTCTGCCCTTAGAGTAACTTTGTAAATTTTCTTATTTGATTCAAGAGTTTGGTGTTTATGATAGTGTGTATTGAAGTATTTTTTAGACTGATAAATAGTCAAAAAAAGTGTAACACACAAAATGACATATAGTAAAACTTTTAATATTGTGCGAGTTTTCATGTGTTTTGTTTAAAAATTGTCCCACAATAATGACACTTACCATTACCATTTTTCAATGCAAGAAAAACTTTTGGGTGCCGTGATGCCTCATCGCTTCCAATACATACAGCTGGTCCATTACATATTTTTTCTACTATTACTTTATTATTTGGGTAAGTAACCTTTGCACTGCCAAGTGGTATATGTATGTTCATGTGTTTGTTATAGTAACATTTCTTTTTGTTGTTTAATAAGCGAAAGAATACCTTCCTTTGCAAGGTAAAACATTTTATCAAACGTTTCTTTTGTAATTATTTCGTTTTGTTCGCATGTAATTTGCGATTCAATAATGTTGCCAAATTCATCAAGAACGAAGTTAGCATCTGCAATGCAAGTGCTGTCTTCGTTGTAGTTTAAATCAAGTAATATTTCTCCATCTTTAGCAACACCAACTGATATTGCTCCAATAAATTTTTGAATTGGATTAATGTTAATCATTCCGTTTTTTACAAGCTTTTCCATAGCAATATACATTGCATGAAATCCGCCATTAATGGAGGCCGTCCTTGTTCCACCATCGGCAATAATGACATCACAATCAATAATTATTTGTCTCTCACCAAGAAGGAACATATCTACGGGCATTCGCAGCGACCTCCCTATTAATCGCTGTATTTCCTGTGTTCTGCCAGATTGCTTTCCTTTTGCAGACTCCCTATCATTTCTTGTATGCGTTGCACGTGGAAGCATTGAGTATTCTGCTGTAATCCAGCCTGAGCCCTTACCACGTAAGAAGCGTGGAACTCTCTCATCAACGGTTGCAGTGCAGTAAACATGCGTTTTACCTGTTTTAAAAAAACATGAACCTTCAGCATAAGGGGCTTGATTATGCTCAATGTTAACTTCTCTTAAGGCATTTGCTTGGCGATTAATTCTCATTTAGATTGTAAAAGTTTTTTCATTTTTTTTAGAGAAGTAGATTCAATTTGTCTAACCCTTTCAATGGAGACATTAAATTCTTTTGATAAGTCAAGTAAAGTTGATTGCTTGGTGGATAAAAAACGCTTTGTAACAATAATTTTTTCCCTTTCATTGAGAGCATCAAATGCGTGAAATACAAAACTTTTCTTTTCTAAAGTTTGCTGGCTTGTAATAAAATGCTCCTCTGGTGTGGGAATTGTAGATGGTGTAATATCTTGCAATGTAGTATTGGTTTCACCTTTCACCGCAACATCAAGAGAGTTTTCCAGCGCAACATTTGTAAGGCTAACTATTTCGCTTTCTGGCACTGATAAAATTTTTGCAATTTCCTGTGTAGTGCAATTGTTTTCAGAATATTTATTTAATGCACGCTTTACTTTCCCAATATTGAAGAGTATTTTTTTTTGAACTTGACCGATACTAATTTTCAGTTGAGACGAAGCCTTAAGAACATATTCCTGAATTGATGCACGCACCCAAAGCATTGCATATGTGACAAATCTTACTGACTTTTCAAGAGAGAAGTTTTTTAAAGCTTTTAATAAGCCAATATTTCCTTCGGAGATCATATCCCATATATGACTGCAATACTGTTTAAATTCCATTGCAATTTTAACAACAACCCTTAAATGAGCCTCTGCAACTTTCTTACCTGAAATTTTGTCCCCATTGTAAATAAAATTATGCAAAAGTGTTTTTTCCTCATGTTCCGTTAACATTGGAAGTGAATTAACATAAGATATATATTGGGATATCGTGGTTTTGGAACTTATACTAAAATTGTGTGTTAGCAACATAGACATTAAAAATAACTACACATAATATGTTATATAATACTTGCATTTTATTTTTCAATACTTTTTCTCATAAACAACTCACATTTAAATAATGAATGCTATTCAATGTAGTAATTTAGTTAAAGAATACGCAACATCTGGTATAATAACAAAAGTTCTCGATGTAGACAACCTTCAAATTAAAGAAGGTAGTTTTTTTGGAATTTTGGGTCCAAATGGTGCGGGCAAGTCTACGTTAATTAATATTATTACTTCACTCGTTACCAAGACAAGTGGCAATGTGCAAATATTTGAAAAAGATATATCGTCCAATATTGAATTTTCAAAAATGAGTATTGGTACAGCAGTACAAGATATCAAGCTCGATCCATTCCTCCATGTATACGAATCTCTTGAATATCAAGCAGGATATTATGGAATTCCAAAGAAAGACCGCAAAACCGATGAATTGCTTCACAATCTTGGTCTTTACGACCAACGCAATAAAAAATCTCGTATGCTTTCGGGCGGTATGCAAAGAAGACTTGTCATTGCAAAAGCACTAGTACACGACCCAAAAATTATTATTCTTGATGAACCTACGGCGGGCGTAGATATTGAATTACGCACAACGCTATGGCAGTTTATCCGCAAGCTTAAAAAAAGCGGGAAAACTGTTATAATCACTACACACTATCTTGAAGAAGCACAGGAGCTATGTGAAGAAATTGCGTTTATGAAGAATGGTAAAATTGTATTACAGGACAAAAAGCATAATGTCCTTTCATTAATCGATAAAAAAACCGCACTTATAAAAACTAACACTAATATTGAACATCTTGTAATTGAGGGCGTTCATTTTGAAAACAAGCACGACGGAACAATTAAAGTTAGTTACGCTCCATCGCAAACAAATACGATAGATTTACTTGAAGGAATTAAAAATGCAGGTGTTGAAATTCAAGACATAACAATTAAAGATGCAAACCTTGATGAAGTATTTTCTTACATTATTAACCGGTAGCTTATTACTTGTACATATAACATTTGCAGGTGAAATTCATATTGTGGCAAAAGTTGGTCAAGAGCCAATCACAAACATTGATTTACAAACTCGTACAGAAACTTTGCAAAGTTTTATCCCAAACTTTCAACAGTACAAGCGTGAAAAACAACATATGTTTGCCTTACAAAGCCTTATACAGGGAATTTTAAAAAAAAGTTATATCCAGCGTGTAAACTTTACAATCACTGCACAAGAAAAAGCACAATACACACAATATTTATTGCAAACTCTTGCAAGTATGAAAATTAAAAATATAAACTCATTTGTAAAAAAATATCCAGACTTTCTTGAGGAGGAAATTTTATGGCAAGCATTTACAGAAAAAACAATCAGACCCACAATTAATGTGACGGACTCAATGCTTGAGACAATCCACGCACAGCAAAAAAAGCATACAAAAGAACAAGTTAAAGATTTAATTATTCAACAACAGGTTGAATCTCAAACAATGCAAATTTTAGAATCCCTTAGAAAGATCTCTTTTATTGAAGTTTATATATAAAAACTCATCTACAGCCCGTCAAATGTAGTTTTGTCCGTTAAAGTCAAGCTGTTATGGATAAATCCGTTATTTTAACCCACAGGGTGACGATCAAAGTATTTTTCAGTTAACGGTCCAAAATGTTCTCTCTGAATGTACTGCTTTTATCACACTGAACCCAGTTACGTAGCTTTGTTGTTGTAACCTTTCGTGATACTGCAAATGTACGATCTGCATTGCACTTTGCAGACTGCTCAATCTTGGTGCACCATGTTTTTTTTATGTCACAGTCACACAAAATAACCCATACAGGAAATATTGGGTAACACCTTACTTTTACAGTATCATCTGGACAAACATACGCATTCGTTATCCGTCCCTCTACACCTATCCGTCTAGCATCATGGTCCTTGCGGTGAAAACCTTCGGCTCGACCAAGGTATGGAAACCCCAGTAATAGATCTTGATGTGGAGGTTGTTTGTAAAGTGGAATGTTGTTAACATTGCATGCCTCGGTGCAATATCTTTGGTTCCACGGCCTTGAAGACTGCACTGGCGTTACACTTTCTGCCCTGTCATAGTCATCAAAATTACATCTAAAAGCTTTTCCATCTGTTCCGCCAACGCGGTTAATATCTTTACACCGAAAAGGATATGTTTGGTTATAATAAATTGTTTGCTCTGGGTCAGCATTTGTAGAATTCATATCATACCCCACTCTATTTCTTCTTTCTATTTTAGCAAGTGAGAATATTTTCTTTGGAGTGCATGTGTGTGGATTACACCACGCTTCATTAAAGGACCACTTTCCATCGTGACATTTGGGTGCGTGATATTTAAATTTTTGATACCAAGGGTATTTATTGCATGCAAGTTTAAGCATTGCACCGTGCATTGTTTTACCTGTTGGTGCATCTTTACTACCACCAGTTTCTGGAAATGTGTTGCCGTCATCCATAATAATTTGCTTTCTTGACTGAACAACCGTTACTTCGCTGTTATTGCATGGTTTAAAGCCATTGTAGCAGGCTATTTCTTTTGACCACTTGTTTCCATTTGCACCTGTTTCGGGAAGGCAGGTCGTTTCAAAAGAATTGCTAGCGTAGTTCACTTGCCTTACGGCGGTTACATCGGATGTGTAAGGTGGGTAGCCATCGGGGCATGTAATTTTAACAGAGTTTCCAACGTGCGCATAATAATAACTATTAGATTGTGGAACGGATAGATCTGATGGTAAGTATGATGCCGTGACAAAAGGTTTTATCTCAAATTGTTCAGCGTTTGTTTGATCGGATACATCTCGACCTTGAACTATTGATTCTAGTTCAAATTCTGAAGTTTTAAATTTACATTGTTTGATACATTTAAGATTATTGCTCCATTGTCCATTGGTACATGTGACAGTGTATTTATTTGGTGAGTGAGGTGCGGATACTTTGCTAGTAAAGTATGATGACTCAGTGTTACATTTTACTTCTACAGTTGCATTAGCTGGAGATTGACCAGAGACATCAAATGTACGACCTTTAACGTTCTTATAATTAGCATTTACATAGCCATTGCCCAAATAAAGATCGCTATTAAAGCAAGCAATACCATATTCGGCTGAAGTTGCTTCGCCGTAGGTTAAGTCTAGACCAAAAAGTGCAACCGGAGGTTGTGATGCTTGCTGTGCATGTGCAACAAAATTTATTTGCAACATTGCTAATAAATTAATAAATATAAAAAACTTATACAATGCAGTCACAATATTATTTAATCTTTCGTTGCTTGTTTTGCAAGTTCTGCTTTTTTCTTTGCTTTTTGCTTTGCAAGTTCCAATTGTTCTGCTTTAATTTTAGAGCGTTCTTTTTTAGATACACCGATGTCTTGTGAGTTTTTTGTTGGAAGGAATTTTTCTAAACCTTTGTACCCAGCTTCAGAAAGTTTTTTAGCCACAGTTTCACTTGGTATAGCACCATTTGAAAGCCATTTCTTGATGAGATCGTGCAATAATACAACTTTTTTACATTGATCAGTTTCTACCGTTACCATTGGATTAAAATATCCAAGTTTTTCAATAGGCTGGCCGTCTCTTTTTTTGCGTGAATCGATTGCAACAATATCATAAAAAGGTCTTTTTTTTGCTCCCCTTCTTGATAATCTAATTTTTACAGACATCTTGTTTATTTAAATAGTCAAATTTTCTTTGTAAGAAGAAAGGTGATTTTTGTAATAGTCAAGTGGATTTTTGATAATATTCGGAAATTTCTCACTGATAATGATTTTTTAGATTTTTATTACATACTTTTTATAAGGATATGTATGAATATCATTGACTACAATATAGCAATAAAATGTTGCCAGTGATTAAACTGCAATGCCTTGCATTGCTAAATGAAGAAAGTGTCTAGTTTATGAGTTTTCCCATGACATTACATCAATTTATATTTTTATTTATATTTTTTCTTGATGTACGACGACATTCCAAGTTTTGTAAGACATCATTGCGAAGGCAAGGATAAATGTGACAACATTGGCATATAGTATAACTTTGTCATGCTGTGCAAAGCCATATACCACCCATAACAATACACCCATTGTTAACATTATGTTGTGTATTAATGAAATGGAGTGTGTGTCTTTTGTAATGCAAATGCGTATTACCTGTGGTACGAGGCAAAATGTTGTGAGTATTCCACCAATTATACCTATAATTTCAATTGTCATTATCATTGGAAATAATTGTATTTTCAATTTGAGAAACCTCATCCTTACATTCTTTTATAATTTTTACGCTTTCCTTATGTAGGGCGACAACTTCGTTAATTGAAAGATTACCATTTTCAATTTTTAATGCCAGTGCTTCAAGCTTATGAATTTTTTCTTCAAGAGTGATTTTTGCCATTGTTATATTCCATAAGTTGCTCTACGATAATTAATATATTGATATATCTGTGAAAGATTGGTTGATATATCACCTTCCTTTGTAGAGGAGTTATACTTTTCTTTACTTGATATATACAATTTCATAACCTCCTTTAAGTCGCTGTTAATGTCAAGGGCGGGAATGGCGAATTTTGTCATTGTTTCAAATGAAAATTCTCCGTCTTTTAAAAATAGTAACTTTCCCGCACACACACCTGCTGTGTAAGACGTTTTGATGTTGCATGAGTCTATTGTGAATTGACGGTTTTTTCCTGCAATGGAAAATATTATATTGTATAAAGTTTCCTGATTGTCGGAGAGGTTGGACTCTATATATTTTTTATCAAACTTGAAAATATCGTGCCCGTGTGTTGCAAGCAGGTGTTTTGCAAGAAAATTAAGATTCAATTTTGGTATTTTTGTTTTTTGCAGAACAAATTTTGTGTTCATTTGCAGGGAATTTAAGAACTCTTTGTAGGATATTCCAGAAAATACAAATCCTCCTCCTCCAGAAATTGTTCCCTCAAAATTATATGGTAGCTTTGGTAGTATTTTTTGAAATTCCTTCGTGTGTGCATTAATAAACGCAAGCTGTAAATTGAATGATGGTGAGTGGTAGTTGAAGTCTACTTTTCCAGAAACTTTACCAGAAAGTGGCGTTTTGTTTGCATTTGGTTTGGCGGAAAATTTCATATTTGCGAACTCCATTACACCGCTTGTGATGTTGCCTTTTATGTGCATTTTAGGAACTAACTCCCCTAGTAACATTGAATTGTATACAGCAATATTAGTGTGACCTTTGAATTTATCTAGCTTTGGTAGAAATATGTGTTTATCTTGAAATAGCTCAGAAATATTGTTGCGTAATTCTGAAAAATTTGTTACATTGTTTAATACAATATTGGCATTAAATATAGGGTGTTGATTTGCAATTTGTATTGCAATATTATTATGAAGTGTGTATTTGTCTGATGTTACATTGGCTATTATACTGAAATTGCCTTTGTGCATAATGGTTTCTATGCTGGCATTTTTGATGATATTTTTGCCAAGTGTTGCATTGCGAATGTGATAATTGGTTTCAATGTATGCTTTTTTTGCTCCCATTACCTTTTGAAATACTGTGTCACTTTTATTTACATTAAGAGTTTGAAGGTTAAAATCTGAAAGATTGATGTTTGATAGTGTGATATTACGGAATTGAGAGGTAGAACGAGCAGAATTTTGAAAGTTTTCTGTAAATTGAAGGTTTCCATTCATGTTGAGAGTATCTTGAATATCGAGGTGTATTGTGTCAAATATAATTGAAGGGGATTTAAATGCTATGTTAAATCCGGCGTCAATTGTTTCATTTGTGAGAGTTTTTTGTAGCTTTATATTCGTGAAGAATTTTAAAAAAGATTTTGCTATGCTGTTTTTATCATTTGTGCCGTGGATTTTTATGGCAAATAAACCACTTGGGTGCTTTGTATTAAGGTCTGTAAATGCTCCATTTCCATTAATTTGAAGTTTATTGGCCGTGGCGTTGAAGTCTGTTATTGCGAGTTTATTGCTAGTAATTCTAACGTTTGATTGTACATCTTTAAAGAAGGTTGTGTCTCCAGAGGCAATTTGTTTAGATGTGAGATCTATTTCCAGAATATGCGATGGCCCGATTATAGAGAATAAATTAATTGACTCTTGCGATATTTTGCGTTTGTACTGTACATTTTTTTGACTCACCTCTTCCTCGGTGAGGAATTTTAAAGACTGAAAATATTCAGTAATTTTTGCAAAAGACATAGAGTTAAAATTAACTATTGCTTTATAGCGTTTGTTGGCGTCAATGGTTACAAACTCAAAATCTCCAAGAGACCCCATAAAGTCAATTTTACCATTGTTGATTTTTATAAGATGTCCAGACGAAGCATATTCAAGCTGACCCTTCATAGAAAGGCGTTGAAGCCCTGCAAAGTACTTGGGCAGATTCTCCGAATGTGTAACAAGTGATGCAAATTGTTCAGGGTTGCGTATGACAATTTCTACATCTCCATTTAATGTGCTTTCTTTACTTGCAGTGCCATATGTTTTTTGCTTACCAATAAGAGAGAGATCAAAAATATGAGATTTTACCGTCAGTTTAATATTATTTTTATTTTCTACCGTAGCGTCGTCTTTGCCGTGTATATAGCTTACATTGATAGTTTGTTCGCCAATTTTAACAATACCGCTTGCTGTGGTTTGATGTGGAAGATTTTGCATCGTAAAGTCACTTAATGTGAAGGAATCTGTTTTATTGCCCTTTATGTCAAGAACAGTTACTTGTGTGTCAAAAAATCTAATGTCTGAAAAAGTGCTTGAATCACTTGTGATGATTTTCATAATAGTGCTTTGTATTGTATACGTGGGTTGGTTTTGTATAACGGTAATATTGGCATTTTTAATTTTGATGTGTGCGTGTTTTATATTGTTAGACACCATAGCAAACAAGCTTGTGGCGATTGTAAAGTCCCCAGATATGTCCAATGTAGTATTACTATCTAGTGTAAATTTCATCTTTGTGTTATGAAATGTCATAGTTTTTCCGATGCCGTACTTTATATTAATATATTCTACATCTTCAATTTTAAGCGTTTCATTGGCAAAAGTCGGCACAGAGTGAGATTTGAAACCAATCTGACTGAAATATAATAATATTAAAAGCGTTAAAATCCCACATGTCAGAATGGCGATTTTTATTTTATGATGTATGATGTAATCATGCAAGTGAAGTGTATGTTTATTAAATTCCTCTGGTAAGTCTTGAACTTGAAGAAGAATTACCAGAGGAATT
>CAJQOT010000019.1 GCA_905480015.1 uncultured Rickettsiales bacterium
ATTTCCTACAAGTAAAAACACAAGCAACACTTGGCTTCTTACTTCCATTTCATTTTGAGGTTTGGAGTCCATTGCAATGGCTTCCATTTCTTCAAGTGGTATCTCTTCTTTTGGTTCGGTAAAGTTAATTTTTGCTTGGTCTTTTCTTGAAAGGCGGAGTGTATCAATGGAGTCAATATCAATTGCTTTTTTGTATCCGTCTTTTTCTTTTAGCCATTTAAAAAATTCTTTTATGTTTTTAAGAGTTCTGTAAATTGTGTTTGTTGTTTTATTTTCCACCATAAGGAACTTTACAAATTCCTTTGCTTTTTCATAGTTAAACTCTTTATATGGTGCGTGGTTTGTAAAACAATCAAATATATTCATTGAACCTCTTATTGAATCAAGAGTTTTTTCATTCAAGCCTTCAATCATAAGTATTCTATCATAATATTTATATTTTATTCGTTCGTTTTCAGGGTGGATTTTAACAGGACTTTGCAATTGAAATGTTTCCTTTGGTATGTCTTTTCTTTGAATAAATTGCTTATTTGATTTTATAAACTTTGGCAAGATTTCAACAACTTTATAATTCCAAGTAAGGTGTATTTCAAGTTCCGTTGCACTGTTTTTTGTTGTATTCATTTGAGTACCGCAACACTCACAAAGTGCTTGAAGTTTAATTAATACTTTTGTTTTCTTTGCAATTATCACTTCGTCTTTAAATGGTCTTCTTTTAAGTCTACATTTAAAACAAGGCAATTCCCCCTCTTTGCCTTTTGGATATTTCTTTGAATTGTTTTTATATTCTACAAACTGCTTGACTGTTTGCCAATGAAACAATGCGGGTTGTTTATTATCAATTGCAATCAACCCTTCCTCCCTTTGCCATCTGTGAACGCAAGAAGTATCAATTCCAAAATCATTGTGTAAATCGTCCGCCGACATACAAACCCCGTGTTTTATATGGTTTGCATTGAATTTTCTTGTTGGCTTCTTCCTTTCTTTATTCCTCCCACGCATACAAACTCCTCTTACTCATTACTTCTTTTAATTTTTTAAAAATAGCTTCCTCAATTTGCTTTGAAGTGCTTTTATTTATTGGGTGGAATATTGAAAAATTCCCCTTGCTTGGGTAAGTTATGCGGTAGCCTTCTTCGGTTAATTTCTTATGAATTGCAATGCTTGAAAGGTATATATTGCCGTCAATAACAAGGCTTGCAAAGCCTATCATTCCATTATGTGGTTTTATGAACTCAATTTGTACTTCTGTTATATTCATTTTGTGATTTATTACTTGTGGATTTGAATGTATTTGATTTTGTGCGTGGAGACTTGCCTTGAAATGTGCTTTGTATTGCGTTTTGAGGGGTGTTTTGTGGTGTTTGTGCTTCCGTTTGAAGTCTTGTGTCTATTTCTTGCAATAACTTGAAAAAGCCTAAAAGATTATCTTTTGCAAGTTCAACTTCTCCATCGGAGAGGGTGTCTTTGTAAAGTTCTTTTATGGTTTGTGTTAATTCACTCATTCCTTACTTTTTTATTTGTAAGTGAGTGTAAATGATGTTATTTAATCCACAATTTGCCTGCTTGCATAACTATTCTTTATGCTTGCAAAAAGAATTTTATGTTAGATTTTTCCTTGTGAAATATGATAACACCACTCTTGAATTTGCCCGCCGTCTTCTTTTTTTGCAATATATTCAAGTGCGTGCTTCAAGTGTTCTTTGCTTTGAATTGAATATGTTTGTATAAATTCCAAGTGCTTATGTTTTTGCAAATCAAATAATTCTTCAATTATGCTTTTTGCAATTGCATTGACTTTATATTTTGTGTTTGATTTTTGAATGTGTAAAAACATTGGCTTGATAACCTCAATTTTAATAGTATCCGTTTTGTTATGGCGGGCTTTTGCTCCTTTTTGTTGCATAGTTTCCTCTTCATCGTCTCCCTCAAATTCAATCAATTCGCCAATGTTTTCCTGCATTTTGGCTTCAATTTTTGTGATTTTACACAAATCTTTTTCAATTTCTTTTACTCCTATAAACTGCGGAATAGTCTTATCTTTGCAATTCAAAACTACAAACAAACCCTGTGTTGAACGCTCCGTTGTCAAGAACCTCATTTGTTTTTCATAAGCGTCAAGTAGTTTTGTATTATTTGTGTGCTTGATGTTCACTCGCACCGTGTTTTTGTTTGAAATTCTAAAAATGAAATCAATTTGTTTGGTGGTTTGGTTGTGTTCTTTTGTGAATTTGATATTACTTGATTGTGAAACAAGCCAAGAATCACAAACCATATAAAATAACATTTGCGAATAAAATTCACGCACTTGCTTGACTTTACCGTTATCTTTTGTGAAAAATATCCGCCATAGATTTTGGTTTTCTATGAGGTTTTGAAAGTGGTTTATTATGCTTTGAACTGCGTTTTCTATTGCGTCCAGCGTGTCCTCACTTTCAATGATTTTTGGTGCATTAAAGAACTTTTCACTATCCGCAAGCCACCTATAAAGCCCTTCGGTGTCTTTTTCAATATCGTAATGTATAAAACTTACTTCTTTGACTGCCCTCAACACTTGGTAAAAAATCTCTTTGTCTTTTTTAATCAAGTCAATTAGTGCTTCTTTTTTTACTTCTTTTGTGGTTTTGTGCCATTCCTCGCCAATGTGCGTGCTTATTGCGTCTCGCAACTCTTGATTAACCGAAACCGCCTCAAAAACATCGTTTTCATAATCTGGAAGGGTGCGTAAAATGTTTTGCGGAATGAACTTTATTGCACAATTTGAGTAAGGATTTTTTAGTAAGTTGAATGTTTGAACGGTGTCATTATGAGTGCGTGGGGTTGTTTTGTATGTGTAATTTCCCTTCAAATCAAGCTTTTGCATAATTTCAACCGTGTATTCACAAATAAGTTTATCAATGATGTTTTGTGTCATATCGGAGATTCTATCTCCGCCTATATCTCCCTTGCAAAACAACGGCAACAACAAAAAAGCCTCACTGTCATTCTTTGCATTATTAACAATCTCCCTTGCACCTTCAAAAATTATATCATTGATTTTGCCTCCCGCACCACTGCCCCTGTTTGAAGTTCCCGCATAACCAATGCAAGTATATTGATATTCAGGAAACTTTATCATTCTTTTTGCCTGTATGTATCCGTTGTCTCCCTCTTGTTTTGACAACATCAATTTTTTTAACAGTGTTGTAAAAAAATCATTAAAAACTGTAAATGCTTGCTTTGAAAATTCGTCTTTGTTATCTTTTAAAATAAGTGGGTCAACAAAAACTTTGGTGTCTTGGTTTAAAATAGGGTCAAACACTCCCAGTTCATTCAACCTTTCTTTTGGAATATTAAAATGCTTTGAAAAGTGGGTTGGTTGGGTTGTATCACTCGCTTTCTTGACATTCTTCTGCATTTTCAACTTCATTACATTCTTCTTCTTGATTATCCTCTTTTTGTGGAAAAATTAATTTATAAAACTCATTTTTACCGCACTCTTGCTTGATTTTATCAAAATCCTCAAATTCTATTTTCTGCAAGTTGACATCACAATATAAGGCAAAAACAAGGTGGTCAATGTAGTGTTTCATTGTGTCTCGCAAATCAAAATCAATTGCTTCAAGTTCTTTTAATGATTGCAAGGAAATCGGCTCATTCAAAAGCTCCTTGTTTTGTTTTGAAATTAAATCACGCACAAAATGTTCTTGTTCTAAAATTTCAAATTCAATTCCATCACAAACTAAAAAGCCATTTTTTACTTCAACTTTTTCAAACTTTTGTGGCAAGACGGCAAGCTTGGATTTAAAACTCACAAAATCTTTTAAAGTTTTGGTTTCCAAAGCAAGCATTTTTTCAGCTTCCTCAATTACTTTTGCTTTTATATGTTGGTTCTTTTCCGTTATAAGTGGTATTCGTATGAAGGATTTGATACTTGTAATTGAAATATAAACATTCTTTTCATTGCCAACGCTCATCGTATTGTGCAATATAGTAGCATTGATATTGTTATTAAATAAACTATAAATATATATTATTTCCTGCTTATTATTAGATGAAAAGGTAAGAACTTGATTATTAATAAATATCTTTTTACCGAATGATATTTGAAAATTATCACTTCGCCTCAATCTCCATATCACAATTCTATTTTCTGGTAAAATGATATTTATTCCTTGACTTCCTTGTGGAAAGGCAATACTACATTTTTGAGCATAGTACAAAGTATTTTTTGTTTTTGCTTGATAATTTGTAAAAATGTTTTGATTATATGGAATAACATTCCAATCAGACATACTTCCTCTATCTGTTATTTTGCCTTCATCAATAATTGCTCCACCGTCAAGCCAAAACTCCTCACCAAAACGCTCCCTTGCTTTTGAATGTTCGTAATAACAAGAAAGGTCTTCGGTGTTTTTCTTATAGAGTTTATAAAACTTCAAAAACTCCTTACCTTGCTTGATGTAATTCCAGTTATCTACATTTTCAAGAAGTTCGGTTTGTAAGATTGATTTTTTAAGAACATTTTTGCTTTTTTTAATATCTTTTAAAGCTTCAATTACGCCTGCATCAGCATTTTCATAATGCACAATTTCAACTTTGTGCGTGGCAGTTGGCTCTTCTTTTTTTACAATCAAAATCAAGCTTGAAGTTGCAATATCTCGTTTTTTAATGTGTCCAATTCCACGGTTCACAAACATTTTGCAAGAAAAAGTAACAATTTTTTCAATTGTCATATTTTTTGCCAAGTGGTAGCGAATAACATCTAAATCACTTGATGTAAAAAGCGTTTGTGGAATTATATAAGCCATTTTACCACCTTTTTTTAAAAGCCCGTTTGCAAGTGCAATAAAAAAAGCATAAAGGTTTGGCTTTGGTGCATATTTCTTGCGGTTATGTGGAACTGAATGCAAATTTACGCCATAGACATCATTCAAATCAACCTTGATTATATTTCCGTTTTTATCTTTTACATTTCCTTTTAACATTTCAAACGCAAGGAATTTCCTTGTGCTTGAACATTCATTATAACCAATATAAGGAGGGTTTCCAATAACAAAATCAAATCTACTGCGGATTTTTTCTCCGTGGTTTTCTAAAATGGAATATTTTGTGTCTTTTAAATCTCCTTCATCACGAATTCCCGAATTGTAGCCAATCTCCGTGTAGTCATCACCGAATAAATCGGGTGTTGTTTGTTTTTGTGTTGCTCGGTTGATTGTGTAAGACCACCAAAATTCTGCAATGGAATCCTTTGTTTTGAAAATTTTGAGTTTTTTGTCAATAGGATTGTTATATTTTTCATTTATAATGCAAGGTAAAAGCCTCATTAACATTGACATCTCCGCAAGATATAGTGAAAACTCCTCAACATCAAGCCCAAAAATATTATCATTAACAAGTTTTTCAACTGCCTTTGATTGTTCCTCTGCCTCGTGTTGCAAGCCTTCCATTAAAATATTTGTTGCGGAATATAGGAAAGTTCCTGAACCACAAGAAGGGTCAACAATTGAAAGCTTATCTTGTTTTGCAAGCTCTTCCATATTTTCCTTCGTCCAGCCGATTTCATCAAGCATATAATCAACAACTTCGGGTGGCGTAAAAAACTGACCAAGGTTTGTTCCTGAATACAGCACCTTCAAATAACCTTCGTAAATATCTCCAAAAATATCGTTTGTAATTCCACCAAAATTGAACTTATGAATATAGCAAACAATATCAAGCCATATTGAAATATCGCCAATTTCTTCGTTATCTTTTTTTAATAAGTCATCAAGTTTATGATTTATATATTTTTGGTCTTCCTTGAATGGCTTATATAAATCTTTTTCAATTGCGGAAGAAAGATTGCGAACCGTTGCAAGTATTTTAGAAAAGTTGTCTTTTTCAAGGTTAATTACAATATTTAAAAGCTTTTCATTGTAATCTTTTATAAAACTTTCAAAACCACTATCAACCAAAACCTTAACCAAAATAAACTGTATCAAATAAGAATAAGCAATCTCTGTTTGTTCCTTTTTATCTTTATAATGTTCCGCAAGATTAAGTTTTTTAATAAAATGTTCTATCAAGGCAGTTGTTTCCTCGAAGAAAATATCTCTATTTTCTTGCACTTTGATTGTTTGTTTTTCTTGAAGTAGTGTCTCTTTTTGGTTTGGATTTAAAAACTCTAAATAGTATTTTTTCTCCATTGTGTAATCACGCCAAAAGGCTTGAAATTCATTGGTATTTTGAAGAAGAAAATCTATTGAATAAGTTTTGTATTCATTGTTATTATAAAAACGCCAAGTGAAGCCGTCCGTTAGAATGCCATATTTTTTACTCCAATCTTTTTGGTATGCTATAATTTGCTTTTCACCTGCTTTGATATTTTCAAACTTCTCAACCTCAACAGGAATAACAATATTTGAATTAATAAATATAACATAATCTGCAAATCTGCATTTTCCATCTTCCCCTTTTTTTGATGTTTGGTTTGTAAATTCATTTGAACGGGTCTTTGCACTTTCAACGGTAGGCTCTCCATAACCCTCTTTCAAATTGAAAATTGCTGAAAGAAAAACTTTTGCAACAAAACCCTCCGTTCCATTCATACCTTTTTCGTGGCTTTTAAAAAAATCATTTTGTGATTGCCACAGCTTTTGAAGTTCTTTTGTATTCATTACATTTTTCTTATTTTTATACAAACTCTATTTTCAAATTAATTAAAAATCAAGCAGTTCATTTTTAGTGCTACCACGCAGGGAGTGGAATTACATTACAATATCACTTATTATAGCGTTAGAACCTGTTTTAAGGGTTTTTATGTGCGTGGGGTCAAGCCCTCTTGTTTGTGGGTTTGTTTGTTAAAATTTACCGCTTTTTAATGATGTGTTTATTGTGTTATTGTTATCAAATATGATTAATATTTCACGCACAAAAATAATTGATTGGTTTATTGACTTGAAGTCTAAACTGCCACTTGAAACCCTTGAACTCCTTGCAAATAACCCCCAAAGTTTATAACTTCTACTTGATATTTAGTTCGGAGT
>CAJQOT010000020.1 GCA_905480015.1 uncultured Rickettsiales bacterium
CCTTCCGGTAGGCGCACAATTACTTATTCCAGATGGAAACGAAATTAATGTTGGTGATATACTTGCACAACTACCAGTATCTGCACAAAAAACAAAAGATATTACTGGTGGTCTTCCAAGAGTTGTTGATATATTCGAGGCTCGTAAACCTAAAAATCCAGAAATTATTTCACCATTTGCTGGCGTTGTTATGGAAATTAAAAATTTCAAAACAAAAAAGAAAATTGCTATTAAAGACAATGATACTGGCGAAACTATAAGCATATCTGCCCCAGGTAATGCAAGAATTGCCGTACACATCGGTGCACATGTATTAAAGGGTGAAACTATTATCTTTGGTGAGAAAAACCCTTACGATATACTCGATATCAATGGACTAGATGCCTTAATACATTATATGATAGATGAAATTCAATCTGTTTATAAATTGCAAGGTGTAAAAATTAACAACAAACATATCGAAGTAATTATTAGATATATGCTTCAAAAGTGCGAAGTTGTTGATCAAGGAGATTCTTCTTTATTTAGGTTTCAAAAAATATCACTTCGTCAATTGATATCTATGAATGCAAAAATCTCAGCAGATGGAGGTAATAAAATTACTGCTAAACCTATATTGCAAGGTATTACAAAAGCCGCCCTTCAAACAGATTCATTTATATCATCTGCCTCATTTCAAGAAACTATTAAGGTTTTAACTGATGCTGCGATATCAAATAAAGTTGACCACCTTGTTGGAATTAAAGAAAATGTTGTGATGGGTAAAATTATCCCTGCCGGAACTGGTTTAATTACAAACAGAATTCTTGACGAAGCTGAAGGCAAATAAAAATGTACTCTATCGCAATTGCAATATATGATGTTGCCATAGTGACATATCATTACTATTGGAATACATTTTTAGGAAAGATTTTCTTTGTGACATCTTGGTGTTTTTGGCTATACTTTGCGTTATGTATATTTGTGGTATATTATCTATTTTTAATTGCCCTTATTGGGTATGAAAGAAAATGTTATGTTGACAAAAAAATCAACAATGATATTACCCATAAAATGAAAGGTAAATTCTCTATAAATGCAAAGTAATATTTGGCCTCCTTACTGGAGTATGAGCGACAAAGTAAACCCCATAACAATAAATAACACACAGGGCTGTTTTATATACGACGACCGTGGAAATAAAATTTTTGATGGAATTTCAAGTTGGTGGTCAATGTGTCATGGGTACAAACATCCAAAAATTATATCCAATATGAAGCAATGCCTAAATGCTATGCCGCATGTGATGTTTGCTGGCATAACACATCAGTATGCAAAAGATTTAGCAAAAAAACTTTGTGACTTTTCCCTTGGAAACTTTCAAAAAACATTTTTTTGCGATTCTGGCTCCGTTGCAGTAGAGGTTGCCATTAAAATGGCACTCCAATATTACCAAGAAAGAAAAAATATTTGCAAAACCCATATACTAACTTTTTCCGACTGTTATCATGGGGAAACATTTATGGCGTCTAACCTTTCAAGCGATGAAACATCTCCATTGTCACCATATATTAACAATGTTATAAACATAAAGCTTCCACAAAATAGCGAAGAGATGCGTACCTTGGTGTTATTTTTAGAAAAGAATCACCGTAAAATTGCTTGCTCAATAATTGAGCCTCTTATGCAAGGTGCCTCTGGCATTAAAATGTATGGTGCATCAGTATTAGGAGATATTTTTAACGCCATTAAGAAATATGATATCACTTTTATTGTCGATGAATGTGCGACTGGTTTTTATAGGACTGGTCGTCGCTTTGCATTTGACCATGCAGAAATTTCCCCCGACATTATTGTTCTTGGTAAGGCTCTTGCAGGTGGACATATATCGCTTGCTGGTGTTACAACAAATAATAAAATATTTTCTACGATATGCACGAATGGGCATTTCCGCCATGGGCCAACCTTTATGGCCAACCCTCTTGCATGCTCGGCTGGAATTGCATCGCTTGATATTTTTAATACATTTAACTATTCAAACCACATTAAAGAAATTGAAGGGGTATTTAACGACCTAAAGAAAAGATTAAAAATAAATCTTAATTTATCCGCAAGGTCACTTGGGGCAATTATTGCTGTGGACTTAAACCCAATGTGCGATATCAAGGGGTATATTGCAGAAAATATCTCAACATTAAAACTTTGGGTACGCCCTATTGGCCGAACATTGTACATGATGCCACCACTGAATGTTGAAATAGCAGATTTATTATTTGCTGTACAAAAATTTGAAGCATTAATAAGAAATGTGCACAAGATTTTATAACGGAAAAAAACCTTGACTTATCATCATTTATAAAAAATATATTTGTTTATTGATTTACACAAAATATGTCGAATTTGATGAAAGGTAAAAAGGGCGTTATTATGGGACTTGCAAATAAGATGTCCATTGCCTATGGAATTGCCAAATCACTAGTTGAAAACGGTGCTGAAGTTGTTTTGACATACCAAGGCGAAGTATTGTTAAAAAGAATTCAGCCTATTGCGGAAGAGCTTGGTATAAAAATAATTATAGAATGTGATGTTTCAACAGATGAGACAATCGAAAGAACATTTAAAGAAATTCACAAAGAAGTAGGAAACATTGATTTTATTGTACATTCCATTGCTTATTCAGATAAAAACCAATTAAGAGGTAATGTTTACGATACTACACGCGAGAACTTTAATTTAACAATGGATATATCTTGCTACTCATTCATTGCAATTTGTAGATACGCTCAACCTTATTTGAATGAAAATGCTTCACTACTCACTCTAACATATTATGGTGCAGAAAAGTATATCCCTCATTATAATATTATGGGTGTTGCAAAAGCGGCACTTGAAGCTTCTGTTCGCTATCTTTCTGTAGATTTTGGCAAAGAAAAGAAAATTCGCGTCAATGCAATTTCGGCAGGTCCAATTAAAACTCTTGCGGCATCTGGAATTGGGGATTTTAAACTTATATTTAGCTGGATGGAAGAAAATACCCCGTTAAAAAGAAACACAACAATTGACGAGGTTGGCGGTACTGCAACATATTTACTTTCTAGCCTTGCTTCTGGTGTAACTGGCGAGGTTCTTCATGTTGACTCTGGATACCACACCATTGGAATGAAAATGGTTGATTAATCAGTATATAATGTCTTATTCCTTTGGTATTGAAAAAATTAAAAAACTCCTCCCTCACAGGTACCCAATGCTACTGGTGGATAGAGTCGAGAATGTTGAAAAAGGCAAAAGTATTATTGCAATAAAAAATGTTACAATAAACGAAGAGTTTTTTAATGGTCATTTTCCATCAAAGCCTGTAATGCCAGGCGTTTTAATTGTTGAAGCAATGGCACAAGTATCTGGTATTCTTGCACTAGAAACAATGGTTGATATTGGTGAAAATCCTCTCGTATACTTTCTTTCAATTGATAATGCAAAATTTAGAAAGCCCGTTGAACCAGGAGATACTTTGGAAATTCATTCAAAAATACTTACCAATAAATCTTCAATTTGCAAATTTGAATGTGAGGCATTGGTGAAGGGTAAGAAAGTTGCAGAAGCAACAATTTGTGCAAAAGTAGTAGTATAAAAAATGAAAAAAAACATGACTTACGAACAGTTTGTGGAGAAAATCCAACAAGCTTTTTCTCATAAAAAATTTACCATTACATCGCAGAGAGAAATAGTCCTCCGCATTATATATGAATCTGACGACCACCCTGATATTGATGAAATATATCTTCGCTCAAGGTCTGCTGACCATAAAATTGGTATAGCCACGGTGTACCGTACCGTTTCATCTCTTGTAGAAGTTGGTATTATTGAAAAGTTAGACTTCAAAGACGGTAAGGCTCGCTATGAAGAAGCTGCAACATGCCAACATCACGACCATCTTATTGATATTGACACAAACGAAGTATTTGAATTTCACAATGAAGAAATTGAAAAATTGAAGATTAAAATTGCAGAAGATTTAGGTTACGAACTAATTCATCACAGGCTTGACCTTTACGGTAAAAAGAAATCCTAACCGTTACTTCTAAACTTTTACTAATGAGGTCTCTCCGACTCCAATGGCATAACCCAATTGCCAATGAACTCCATTAATTAATCTAAATTCTTTTTTCGCAATTGAATTCCAAGCTCACGCAGTTGTTTTTCTTCCACTGTTGCTGGTGCTTTCATTAGTAAATCTTGCCCTTTTCCATTCAATGGAAAGGCGATAATATCCCTAATTGTATCCTCTTCTGCGAGCAACATTACCATGCGATCAATTCCTGGTGCAATTCCACCATGGGGAGGAGCCCCATAAGAAAACGCCTCAACCATTCCAGCAAATTGCTCACGCACAACTTCCTCGCTGTATCCTGCAATTTCAAAGGCTTTAAACATTACATCAAGTTTGTGGTTACGAATTGCCCCCGAAGAAAGCTCAATTCCATTGCAGACAATATCGTATTGGTATGCTTTTATTGAGAGTGGGTCTATGTAGAATTTTTCTTTTAGCTTTTCTACTATCCATCTTCTACATTCCCTTATAGACTCTTCTAACTTACCACCCACATCATTTGAATGGCTCTCTATATTGACTTGTTGCATTAAATGTGTAAAATAGCTCACTATTTTGTTGTTTACCTCTTCACTTATCAAATTACATTTATTATATCTAATATTAAAATGTTCACCCATTACTACATGTTCACGTGGTATTGTTATACATTGCTCAAAAAACTCCTTTTGGCTCAACAACAAGCTATCCATTCCCCCTTGTGGCATTGAAAACGGATTATGGGAAAATTCAATTTTAGGAGTGCCGTCCGCGTTTTTTTCTGTTGAGCTTTCTTCGTAGAATGGGAAGTCGACAATCCAGCAGAATTCAAAGCAATCTTGTGCAATAAGGTTTAAGTCTCCCCCTACTTTTGTGCGAACTAATCCCGCTAATTTGGCGGCAACACTTTCTTTTCCACAGGCAAAAAATATTGCATCACCATCTTGTAAATTTCCAGAAGTTTTAATGTTTTTAACCAATATATTAAATTCTTCTTCGTGAATTTCCTCCTTTTTGCGGTCAATTTTATATGCGTTGCGAATTGGGCAGTTTTTAACCGTCCCATCTTCAAAAATCATATAAGCAATGCCAAATTCAGCACCATTTTGTTTTGCAAAGTTTTGCATTTCAGTTTTAAAGTATTCCGTAGACTTCCCATGCTTTGGCACTGGAATTGCACGCACAACTTCACCTCGTGTAATAGCTTCTGCAAAAACCTTAAATTTTGATGATGAAAAAATTTCGGAGGTATCAAAAATTTCTATGGGGTTTCGCAGGTCGGGTTTATCAGAGCCATATTTTAACATTGATTCAATGTATGGTATGCGTTTAAATGGAAATGATGAAACTTTTTTGTTAGAAAATTTTGTAAAAACATCGTGCATTACAGGTTCAATTGCGGAAAATATATCTTCTTGCGTTGCAAAAGACATTTCAACGTCAAGTTGATAAAATTCACCAGGTGAGCGATCAGCTCTTGCGTCTTCGTCTCTAAAACATGGAGCAATTTGAAAGTATTTCTCAAAACCAGAGACCATTAAAAGTTGTTTAAATTGTTGTGGTGCCTGTGGCAATGCATAAAATTTTCCTGGGTTAAGACGGCTTGGCACAAGAAAGTCTCTCGCCCCCTCTGGGGAGGAAGCAGTTAAAATTGGAGTTTGAAATTCAACAAATCCATTTCCTTCCATGATTTTTCTAATGTATGAAATTACCTGTGAACGAAGGAGGATATTTTTTTGCATTTTTTTAGTTCGAAGATCAAGAAAACGATATTCAAGACGAAGATCTTCCGAAACCTCTTCATTGATGTTAATTTGAAATGGAATTTGCTGTGAGGGACTTTCAATAGTAATATCACTTGCAACAACTTCAACTTTACCAGATTTTAAATCTTCATTTATAGTGCCTTCTGGACGACTTCTTACAATTCCATTAATTTTAATAACAGACTCCACTTTAATTTTTGATGAACTGTCAATCATCTCTTGTTTTTCCACAACAACCTGAACTTTTTCTCCAAAGGCACGAATATCTAAAAATAATACTCCGCCGTGGTCTCGTTTATTGTGAAGCCATCCTGCAATTTGCACTTCTGCACCAAGTATAGTTTCTGAAATTTGCGAAAGTTTATGTGTATAATGTTGCATTGTATAGTTTTATGAGTAAAGTAGCACTATCTTTATGAAGATAAAAATAAAATCAAGAATTTCTTGACTGTTATTATGTTTTTGTTTTTAGTGAGGAAAATATGGTTTAATTACTGGTTAAATGTCAATAGAAGACAAGACAAAAATATCACTTTCTACGAAATCTACCAAAATATCACTTTCCAGCATTGGAATGAGCAAAGAAGATATTTTAAAGAAATTTATCCACAACGAAGGATCTTCACCAATAGTACACAAAAATGTTGAGCAAGTACGCCCAAAAGAAGTAGAAACACATCATACTCCGTCTCAATATACAGTGTCAAATCAAACAATAGATCATGACTTTACCAATGAAGCACCACCAGTTGCAGACTCTACCGTTAAAAAAATACGCAAAATTGGCAAACAACAGCAAGCAATAACCAATATTAAAATACCTACACGCTTTGAAATCAAAGCTGATATAACTCCAAAGAAGAAAAAAGATTTACCAAAAAAAGAAGATGTTAATCTTTTTGGTGCAAACACTGATGAAGAAAAACGCGGAATAGTTATTACAGTTGACAACGCCGAAGAAGAGGAAAAAAAAGAAGATCTTCGCGATAAATCAATCATTGATAAACACCTTCAGCATTACAAGTACCTTGAATTTGACAACGAAGAAGAAATACAAGGCTTACAATCAGGGGAAAATCTTCGAGAAATCCTATCTCAACAAAGAGAAAAAACACAAGAAGAGGAAATTGAAATTATCTCTACATTCAACACAGAAGATAGAAACAGACGGCGTAAAAAAACAAATACATATGGTAGAGTGAAGAGAAAATCTGGACAAGTCAACGTTCACTCTCAATCAATACGAGAAATACACATTCCTGACTTTATCACCGCAGACGACCTTTCAGATAGATTGGCATTGAAAATAAAGTCAATCATAGACAAAGCTCACCACATTGGCGAACACATCAAACACGATACTATCCTTGACGGAGATGTTGCCGAATTAATTGTTGAAGAGTTTGGGCACAAGGTAATAAGAGTAAAAGAAAAAACACCAGAAGATGTTTTAAGTCGCAAAGCATCTGAAACAAAACTTGAAACAGTTCCGCCAGTTGTAACAATCATGGGACATGTCGATCACGGTAAGACATCATTATTAGACGCACTGCGTAAAACTGATGTTGCACTTGGAGAGTCGGGCGGGATTACTCAAGCAATAGGTGCATATCAAATAACACTTCAGTCTGAAAGAAAAATCACTTTTATTGACACACCAGGGCACGAAGCCTTTACAGCAATGCGTGCAAGGGGTGCAAACGCAACAGACATCATTATACTTGTTGTTGCATCAGATGATTCAATTAACACCCAAACAATAGAAGCAATCCACCATGCAAAGGCAGCTCAATGTCCAATTATTGTTGCCGTCAATAAAATGGACTTACCAGAAGCAAACCTTAAGAAAGTAAAAGAAGACCTTCTTTCGCACGACCTCATACCCGAAGATTTTGGTGGAGATATCGCAGTAATACCAGTTTCTGCACTTAAAAAAACAGGTCTAGATGTTTTAGAAGAACAAATTCTTTTACACGCAGATATGTTAGATTTAAAAGCAAACTATTTAGGCCATGCCGGAGGAATAGTATTAGAATCTCGCCTTGATAACAAAAAAGGAGCAGTTGCAACTGTTTTAATAAAACATGGAATTTTAAAAGTAGGAAATATTATCCTCGCAGGAACTACATTCGGCAGAGCTAGAAAAATACTTGATGACAGGGCACAAGAATTATCAGAAGCATTACCTTCTATGCCTGTTGAAATTTATGGTTTTAGCAATGTTCCACAAGCAGGTGAAAGGTTTTTTGTGCTTGAAAATGAAAAGTCCGCAAGGGAAGTTGTACAACACAGAATTGAAAGAGCGAGAGATGAAATCAGCGAGGATCAATCAAATGAAGATCCATTTGCATCGCTGTTAAACAAAACAAAAAATGAAGTAAATGTTATTATTCGCTGTGACATGCAAGGCAGTGTTGACGCAATTAAGCATTCTCTTGCAAAAATTGATCACAACGATGTTAAGCTTAACATAATACATATTTTATCAGGAAATGTAACAGAGGCAGATATACTTCTTGCAAAAAATAATGCAACAATATTTGCATTCAATGTTAGCGTTGGCTCAAGTGAAGAATTGCTCGCTCGCAAAAACACAGTGGAAATACGCGAACATTCCATTATTTACAAATTAATTGATGAAATAAAAGAATTACTCTCTGAATCCCTTTCACCCATTACCGTAGAAACAAAAATTGGCGAAGCATTGGTTCGTCAAGTATTTGATATTTCCAAAACAGGAAAAATTGCAGGTATGATAGTTCAAGATGGTTCCGTGAAGAAAGGAGCATTGGCCAAGGTTATAAGGGATGGAGCATTGGTTACGCAGGGCATCATTAAAACACTTAAGCACTTTCAAGAAGACGTAAAATCCGTTCAGCAAGGTAAGGAGTGTGGAATGCAGATAGAAAAAACCGAAGATTTAAAGAATGGAGACATCGTTGAAATATATAATATTACATACGCAGAAAATAAAGTGATATAGTATACAATGTTTTACTTAATTACCCTTTTTTTCAATAAAAAAAGGTTTACGATCCTCCTCTCTATAATGCTTTTGATTTTTGGTATAAAATCTTATAGCATTATTCCAAAGGAAGGTGCCCCACAAGTAAAAGTTCCATATGTTTTTGTATCAATTATTGCAGAAGGGTATGCACCAAAAGACAGTGAAAGAATGATATTAAAACCCCTTGAAAAAGAGATATCTCAAATTCAAGGCGTTAAAAATATCACAGCATACTCATATGTAAACCATGCTTCCGTTGCCATAGAATTTGATGCAGGTATGGACACAAACTTCGCAATAAACGAAGTACGCGATAAAGTAGATATTGCAAAAATAGAATTTCCAAAAGAAGTTGAAGACCCTATAATTTCTGAAGTGGATTTAAGTGCTATGCCAGTACTGAATGTTATATTGCTCGCCAGCAATGTTGAATCTATAATGCCTCTTGCAAGAAGCCTTCGTGACGAAATAGAGTTAATTTCCGAAGTATTAAAAGTTGAAATACGAGGCGAACAAATTGAAGCAGTTGAAGTTCAAATTTCTTCATCTGCCTTACGTCAATTCAATATTTCAATTGAAGATATCTTACAAATAAAAAATAATAATAAGCTCATTTCTTCTGGTGTAATGCGTTCACAATCTGGAGAATTTTCCATCAATGTTCCATCTCTTGTGAAAGATTATCGTGAAATTGGAGAGCTGCCAATAAACCTTAAAGGCTCCACAATAAACCTTAAAGACATCTCTAAAATCATCAAGACACACAAAGATAGAGAAAGCATTGCAAGAATTAATGGAAAAGAGGCAATAGTATTACAGGTATCAAAGCGTTCAGGGGAAAATATTATTAACACAATTTCTAAAGTTCGCAATACTGTCAAAGAACATACAAAAAATATTGGCGATAATATTCAAATTCGCTACACTAGAGACGCATCACAAAAAATTAGGAACTCTCTTAGTAATTTGCAGAATAACATTATTCTTGCCGTAATAATTGTGTTTATCATAGTAATGAACCTTATGGGCTTTCGTCAAGCAATTTTAATAGGTTTGTCAGTTCCTTTATCATTTTTTATCGCAATCTGGGTGCTATATACACTCGGTATTAGTTTAAATATTGTTGTATTGTTTGGTCTTGTACTTTCTGTTGGAATAATAGTAGATGCTACATCTGTTATTGTAGAATATGCAAGCCAAAAAATTTCATCAGGTATGGAAGTTGGCAAGGCATATCTTGAGTCTGTTAAGAAAATGTTTGTACCTGTAACAATATCCACTATAACGGTTTTGATTGTATCCACTCCACTTCTTGCTTTTCCAGGTATAGTTGGTGGTTTCATGAAATACCTTCCATTAACATTAATAATTGTTTTAATATCATCTTTGTTTGTAGCATTGTTTATTATACCAACGCTTGGTGCCCTCTTTGATAGACCATCAAAGAAAGATACACACACAAACTTGGAAAATAAACCTATTGTTGATATACTAAAAATGAAGGGAATTGTAGGCTGGTATGCACGCACGGTCTTACACACACTAACAAGACCACTTACCTCTTTCGTTGTATTAATAATATTAGTGGCATCAATTGTTATTGTTTATATATTTTACAACAAAGGGGTCGAATTCTTTCCCAATATTGAAACAAACTATATTCGTGGCTTTGTACGAGGAGTTGGAAATATATCACTTGAAGAAAGGGAGAGGGCTTTAAACTCCGTTACTCAAAAAGTTATTAAAGAAATAGGTGGAGAAGTAGACGTATACTATACTGTTTCTAGTACAAGTGCAGGCAATTCTGATAACACACCAAAAGACACAATTGGCACCATAGATATTCAACTGGTGGACTGGCAAATACGCAGAAAAGCACATAGCATTATTAAACACTTACGAAATAATATTACCGAAGATGGATTTATTGTAAATTTTGATAAAGAAAAGGATGGCCCACCACAGTCCACAGATATTTACTACGAAGTATTTGATTATTCTATTGAAAAGCTTGAGAAAGCCATTGTAGAAATGAGAAAATACCTAGACAACATTGCATACCTACAAAATATTGAAGATACTAGGGCACCACCAAGAATAGAATATCAAGTAAAAATTGATAAGTCGCTTGCAATGCAATATGGTGTAAATTCTTCAGATTTATCTAAATATATTAAACTTGCAACCAATGGCGTATTGATTGATAAATACTCTCCATCATATCTTGATGAAAAGTCTGAAATTATTCTACGATACCCAAAAGAAGAGAGAAGTATATCACAAATATTAAGTAGCTTTATTATCAAGAATGGAAAATCAATACCGATTGCTAACTTTGTGAATGTTGTTCAAGCTCCAGAATTAGTAGAAATTGTACGAAAAAATGGCAAGCCTATGATTGCCTTGAAAGCAGGAGTTAAAGAGACATACACAGGTGACGACGGCAAGGTGATATCTGTTATAAAGTCAGAAGAAAAAAGCAAAATTTTTCACCATTTACAAAAAATAGCAAACAAGCACGATGTAAATATTTACGCAGGAGGAACAGATGAAGACCAGAAAGAAACTATGAGCTTTTTAATGTCTGCATTTGCAATTGCACTTGTGGTAATATTCCTAGTTTTTCTTGTAGAATTTAATTCATTTGGCTATGCACTCATTATTATGAGTTCTATTTTTCTTTCAATAGTTGGTGTTTTATTTGGGTTTTTAATATCACAAAGCCCCCTTGGTATTGTAATGTCTGGCATTGGAATTATTTCCCTTGCAGGCATTGTGGTAAGCAATAACTTAATTTACCTCGATTTCTTCCAAACATTACAATCCGACGATGACAGCTCAACTAAAGATTCACTAATCCGTGCTTCCGTGCTTCGTGCAAGACCAATACTTTTAACAAGTGTCACAACTATTGTAGGCTTACTACCTGCAATGTTTGGAGTTGGCATAGATTTTACAACTGGTGTATTAACGATTAACTCTCCAACATCACAATGGTGGGTGCAATTATCTTCAGCAATTGTTGGAGGTTTAACTTTTGCAACAATCTTGACTTTATTTTTTACCCCCTCTAAGGTTCTTCTTAACTTGAGGTTAAAGGGGTATGTTAGGAAAATATTTAGCAACTATGCTGATTATTATTCTTTTGGGAAGCTGTTCAAAAAATAATAATAGTGCGTCAGCAAATAACTTATTGTTTAATCAACATTTTAAACATCATGGCAAAATATTGCCAACATACAATATTTTTGCAGTGAAGCAACGGGGTATTATTGCACAGACAAATTACAAACATTATGTCGTAGAATATAACAAAAGAAAGCAGACATATGAAGATAACAATAATTATTTGCGATTTCTTGCAAAAAATGATATAAAAAAAATTAAAAACATTCAAGTCGAAACTTTACCAAAGAAAAATCTTAAATACATTGAAGAATTAAGAAAAAGAAACTCAAACAATGAATTAAATAAAATTGCATACCTTGAAATGGAATATATAATGTTTATGAGGAACGCAATTGTAGAAAAGGCAAATAGAATGCAACATGGAGAACCAATACGACAACCATATGTTTACGACAAAACCCCACGGACAGACAGGCATATTGTTATGGGGAATGAATACCACAAATGGCATTCATGGTGTGAAGTCGAGAGTGTGTGTTGATTAGTAGAATAATATCCCTTGAATTTTATTGTAAAATGGAGTCTTGTCAAGCTC
This sequence comes from uncultured Rickettsiales bacterium, assembly GCA_905480015.1. GTDB lineage: Bacteria > Pseudomonadota > Alphaproteobacteria > Rickettsiales > Deianiraeaceae > CAJQOT01. Next base: position 12,564 of record CAJQOT010000020.1, read on the forward strand.
ACTTGCACTTATGCAACAACATTTTATAATGTTTGAATAAAAGCACGAGGTATATGTTTTTTAAATTTTTCAATACCCTATGAGTAGTGAGAGATTTTGCCATAATTATGCTAAATAACCCCCTATTTTTCATTAAAAAAAGCACATATTTTAAAACACTTTTCCTTAAAATGGAGCATATTTATGGAATTTCAAAAACTAATTGATGAGGAGGCATATAATAACAATGAACTCTCTCTCCCGCCGCAGGGCAACATGGCGTGATGTCAATAAAGATTTGATGTTTAGAGCTGACAAAACAAATCTTAAATTTATCTCATTCTACTATTTTCGTTAGCACTTTACAGTGTTTAGTGAAAAGCGGACGCTAGGTATATTAATGTTTATTTTACAAAGAAAAATACTAAACCTAAAATTAATTGACATTCAAGAAGTGATATAGCTATATATGAAGAATTTTATACTTTCCATTGAGCGAGATACAATCATTTAAAGATAAATGCGGCGTCTTTGGCATTACTGGTCACCGTGATGCTTCGCATTTAACAATGTTTGGCTTACACACCCTTCAACATAGGGGGCAAGAATCGTGTGGTATTGCTTCAATTGATGGCAGTAATATTGCCGTCACAACACATGAAGGTTTAGTTTCAAGAACATTTACCCCACAAGAAATAGAGAAATTACAAGGTAACATGGCAATTGGTCATGTGCGATATTCAACATCAGGAGACAAAAATGCCCAAAATTCCCAAAGTTGTATTCAGCCATTTTATGGGAAAACAGAATATGGTAACATTGCCATTGCACACAATGGTAACCTTGTGGATTACACCTCAATTAAACAACAATTATTGAAGGACAATGTTCTTTTTGCGTCAAATGTTGATACAGAAATTATTTTACATCTTATAATTCGTTCAAATGAAAAAACATTAGAGGGGAAAATATTTGACGCGGTGACGCAAATTAAAGGAGCATTCTCCATTGTTATCGCAACGGAGAATTTTATTTGTGCAATAAGGGACTGCAATGGAATTCGACCATTGTGTTTAGGTGAGTTTGAAGGCTCGGCAGTTGTTTCTTCGGAATCTTGTGCCATTACAGCAATTGGTGGTCAGCTTGAGCGTGATATTCTAGCAGGTGAGGTTTTATTTCTTTATAATAGTGGCAAACAAAAGCAAATGTTTATACCCAATGTTAAAGAAAAATTTTGTATTTTTGAATTCGTTTACTTTTCTCGCCCAGATACACACATAGACAGCAAAAGTGTATATACTGTTAGAAAAAATATTGGAAAACATCTTGCTTTAGAGGGTGAACATATAATTCCTAATAACGCCGTTGTAATTCCTGTGCCAGACTCAGGAATTCCTTCAGCAATGGGCTTTGCAGACGCATCTGGCATTCCGTTTGAGTTCGGCATTGTCAGAAATCATTATATTGGCAGAACTTTTATTGATCCATCTCAAAACTCAAGAGCAAGCAATGTTAACATGAAGCACGCTCCAAATGTTGATATCATTAAAGGGAAGAAAGTTATTTTAGTTGATGATTCAATTGTGAGAGGAACAACTTCACGCAAAATTGTAGAACTAGTGAGAGGTGCAGGTGCAAGTGAGATTCATTTAAAAATTGCTTCTCCACCAACAAAATTCCCATGCTTTTATGGCATTGATACCCCATGCAAGGAAGACCTTATCGCTAATCAAATGACTCTGAAGGAAATGGAGGTTTTTCTAGGTGTGGATAGCTTACAGTATATTTCAATTGATGGTTTAAAAAAAGCCTGCGTTGGGGAGAAATTCTGCCTTGCATGCTTTGATGGAGATTACTTTGTTTAAAACTAAAAACTTGACAAGCGAATATCAAAAATCTTTTATAAGGTAAATATTTTACTAAAATGAAAACACTTTACGATAAAATCTGGGATTATCATCAAATCAATGAAGATATTTTATATATAGATCGTCAATTAATTCATGAAGTTACAAGTCCGCAGGCGTTTGAATCTCTAGAAATTGCAGGCAGAAATGTAAGAAATCCATATCAAAACCTTGCAGTAGCAGATCATAACGTTCCCACCGATGGATCTTGGAGAAAAGGTGCATATGACAAGTCTTCACAATCACAGGTGGAATGCCTTGAGCAAAATACAAAGAAACATAACATTACTTGTTATTCACTTGGACATGAAAAACAAGGAGTAGTGCATATTGTTGGCCCAGAACAAGGATTTACTGAACCTGGAATGACACTCGTATGTGGAGATTCCCACACCGCAACACATGGTGCATTTGGTGCATTAGCATTTGGAGTTGGAACAAGTGAAGTTGAGCATGCAATGGTTACTCAAACACTTCGCTTGAAGAAGTCACAAAATATGAGAGTTACCGTCAATGGCTCTATTCAAAAGGGCGTTACAGCAAAAGATATTATTATGGCCATTATTGGAAAAATAGGAACTGCCGGCGGTACAGGGTTCGTAATTGAATATACAGGTGCTGCAATCACAAAACTTTCAATGGAAGGTAGAATGACAATTTGCAATATGTCCATTGAGGCAGGGGCTCGTGCAGGTTTAATTGCACCAGATGACACAACATTTGAGTACATGAAAGGTCGACCACTCACACCAAAGGGTGAAAATTGGGAAAAGGCGTTAAATTTTTGGAAACAGTTTAAAACTGATGAAGATGCAAAGTTTGATGTGGAAATTGAAATTGATGCTTCCACACTAGAGCCACAAATTACATGGGGTACAAGCCCAGAGGATGTTTGTGGCATTTCCTACAACATTCCTACACAAGAAGATTTTTCTCCGCAAAGGGCAAAGTCTTTTGTTCGTAGCCTTGAATATGTTAATTTGCAATCAGGTCAAGAAATTCAAGGTATTGAAATTGACAAGGTATTCATTGGCTCGTGTACGAATGGTAGAATTGAAGATTTTCGTGCAGTCGCTCAAATTATTCAAGGTAAAAAAGTTGCACAAAATATTAAGCTTGCAATGGTTGTGCCTGGATCAGGGTTAGTAAAAAAACAAGCAGAAGAGGAAGGTCTTGATAAAATCTTCGTTGAAGCAGGATTTGAATGGAGAGAACCTGGGTGTTCAATGTGCCTTGCAATGAATAACGATCAGCTATCTAGCGGTGAGCGTTGTGTTTCAACTTCAAACCGTAACTTTGAGGGACGCCAAGGTAGAGGTGGAATTACCCACCTTGCAAGCCCAATAACCGCCGCAGTATGTGCAATTGAAGGCAAAATTACCGATGTAAGAAAGTGGATGTAGTATTTCTATGCAATATTTGTAAGCAAATATACCCAATGAAATATACAATTTGATTCTGAATTATACGACACTGTAAGAGAAATTACCCCCTGAATTGTTAATGTAAAATTCGCTATCTGCGTTTGTATCTTGATTAGCTGTATAACTATCTATTGTGTGTGTGCAATTGCCTTAGGGTCGATATTTTTACCTTGACTTTTGCATATACATTCATTATGAAATATTCATTATTTATTTTAAATTGTTATGCAAGCAAACCAACAAGAAGCATACGAGCAAGTCCATCAAGTAGTTCAGTCGACTGTAGAAAAAATGTACAATCGTATTGATGCAATTATACAATCAGCAAAAGCATTTGTCGAGCAGTCTCCAGAGCGTGGAGATAGAACGGTGGAAGGTGTTACACAGTATACACGCTTTATGCATAGAGTGATAGATAAAATTGTAGATGAATATCAAAAACTTTTAGATACCAATGGTGACATTAACTCATTTAAGCAAACAATGTTTAAACTACTAGAAAAAGCAAAAGATGCAACTCAAAAAATTCAAGGGCTAATTGCATAGTATATTGAGGTATCTTATTGTATCTTTCTTTTGTTTATCTTTGCATTCTCATGCATATGACTTATCATTTTCTGAATCCATATCTCGTAGAAGTATGGATTCATACAATACATTAAGTACTAATGAGCAATTTTCAATGTTATGGATTTTCCCCCAAATGGGCATTCGCTCGTCTGCTGGGGTTCGTAGCATTGAACACATAATAAAACAACTCCTTTTTAAACCACATTTTCCACTTTTAAACAAAGTGAATGAATATATTTTACAAAAAAGTGACTTTCTTGAAATTGAAGATAAATACCTTTTAATAAATTATATTACAAACTATACACATTTTGCACAAAGCTACGTTAATGACAATAATATGCCAATGGTAGAGTTTAAAAAAATTGTACAAGATGCAAAAAGTAACAATCATATTTCTAGTGACTTTATCCAATATATTCTTCAGTATTATTCTACATACTATGAAATAGATAAAGCAATTACCAATAATAAACATCTTAACATTGTGAAAAGTATTTCTCACATCAAAGATGCAGACAAACGGGCAATACTTTATTCGCGATTGTATGTTCGTGGAAATAAGAAATATCGCAAGTACTACAACATTACAAATAAAAAAAACTTAACAAGTGAAATGCTTCTATATGATAAAATATCATATCATTACAAGCATAAAAATTATGCAAAAATTATCTCATATATCAATGATTTACCAGCAACTTTACATAATGGAGGTGTATGGTGGAAAACTATGCAATCTATGACGCTTGATTTACTTGGCAATGGATATAAAAATGAATCATACGATTTGTTAAGCAGGGTGCATTTAAATGTTACGCATCCAAGTTATCGTAGAAAAGAAATGCTAACTGGTGCCATTGCAATGTTAATTAACAATCCATACAATGCATATGAACATTTTTATAGTATATATAGCAATGCAGAAACTATAGATGAAAAATCTCAGGGAGCTTACTTCATTGCACAAAGTTACTTGAAAATGGGCAATAACAACGCATATAAGTATTGGCTTAAAACAGCACTTCAAAACCCAACAACATTCTATGGATCGCGAGCAATTGACGAGCTTTTTTCTGTATCTGGAGGCTTCCTTCTCGGTGGAGAGCAATATCTCTCTCCGTCGTGGATGGAACGCAATCAAATAAGAAAAAATTATTATAAAAAGCATTTTGATAGCTTTATATACAAAAATTTGATCAGTGAGCAAAAACCTTATACGGAATTACAGGATAATTTTCAAGAAATGCTTGAAATTGCAAATATTCTAAAAAGATATGGATATCTTGAATATGCAAAGCAATTTATCATCAATGCCGTTGAACAGGTGCAAGATCTTACATATATGAAGTCATTATTAGATAACATCTGCACAAAATATAATAAGTACATCTGCACAGATGCATACAGGGCGGCAGAGCGTAGTGGTTTTATTTCAATCAAGGCCTTTAAAACTATCAAGAGTGATAATATCATTAAGGAAATTAATGAACATCATCTAGCACTCTTGCATGCCGTCATTAAAAAAGAAAGTAATTTTAAAATTAGTGCCAGTAGTAATGTTGGCGCAAAAGGCATGATGCAAGTAATGCCTTCAACAGCACGGTTTATTTGTTCTAAATTTAATATTAAATATAGTTATACAAAATTAAAACACGACCCAGAATATAATATTAAACTTGGAACAATTTACCTAAAGTATTTACTAGATAAATATAATGGATCTTATGTTCGCACACTTGCTGCTTACAATGCTGGACATGGAAATGTTGCAAAATGGGAAAAAAGATATTTAGACGCTGAGGTCTACCAAGAAATGATTTTAATGATTGAACTTATACCATTTCGAGAAACAAGGACTTATGTAAAAAAAGTCATTACTTGGGAAGGGATATATGGTTATATTTTATCCCTTAAGAGGCGTTAGACACACCTATTGTCAGTAAATAATACACATTATTAAGACATACAATTACCACAAGATAATCTATAAAATAACCTTGTATTTTTATAAATTACTAATTAGATTTTAACACTAATGTATAATTTTATGGAAATAAAGCTTTTGTTTGTAACGGCGTTGTTGTGGTTTGGAAAATATGTGTGGGTGGTAAAAATATTTCTCACATTTCTGTTGTTTGTGTTGATATACAAAGTTATTGTTATTGCTTTAAAGAGCTTTCAGCGTCGCTTTAGGGTTGGTCACCACTGGACAATAGAGATGTGTCTTAGGTCTTTAAATAAACCACTACGCTTTTTATTTGTTGCGTTGTGCTGTGTTATCATTGCCGATATCATCAATACTAACACTATGCTTATTTCTTGGTTTGCTATTGGTAAGTCTAGTAAAATAATATTTGTAGTGTTCTTGGCATGGTGCATGATAAGATTTATCCAGCTTACACAGGAGCGTATGCTGTACTATTCACGAAAAGTTTACGATAAAACAGCTATTTTGGCTCTTGGGCAAATTGGAATTGCAATAATAATTGCAATATCCGTGCTTTTTGTTCTTCAGGTTTTGGGGGTTAACTTCGCAGGTTTGCTTGCCTTTGGTGGTTTTTCTGGAATTGCAGTTGGTTTTGCAGCAAAAGACTTACTTGCGAATTTTTTCGGAGGCATTATGATTTACATGGGAAAGATGTTTAAAGTTGGAGACTGGATAAGATCTCCAGATAAGGAAATTGAAGGCGTTGTAGATTCCATTGGTTGGAGGCAAACAAAAATTATAACATTCGAGCAAAGACCTATATACGTTCCAAATTCTGTTTTTTCCACAATTGTTGTAGAAAACCCTTCAAGAATGACGCACAGAAGGTTAAATGAGGTTGTAGGAATTAGATACGATGACATTGGCAAAGCAAATGAAATTGTAGAGGATATTAAAGAGTTGCTTGTTGCACATGTAAAGGTTGATAACAGTCAGACTCTTGTTGTTAGTGTTTTGCAGCTTTCCGCATCTTCGGTTGATATTATGATATACTGTTTTACAACAACCCTAGAATTGTTTGATTACTCCCAAGTAAAGCATGGAATTTTACTTGGCACTGCCAAGATTATTAAAAAACATGGAGCAGAAATTGCCTTTCCAACCTCTACCGTGCATCTTAATACCACCAGTCTGGACATTAACTCGTAGAATGTCTCTATCTTGTAGTTCGTAGGTAAGAATATTCATTAACAAAGCGAAGGGTGCTTTCTCCTATTTTGCTAGCTTCACAAGAATAAAGCAATTTCTTTTCATTACTGTACTGCCCCTTAAAGGTATTCTGTATTACGAGTAAATTAAGTATACTAATATACGCCACACACATCAACCAGTGCAAAGTACAATGGTGGAAGAACATTGTTATATATACCGGTTGCTATTATCATAGTGACTAAGGTGTGAAAAAATTATCTTGAAATTATTAAACGAAGCAATACTGTTGTGGAAAATATAATATACGATGAAGAATATCTTGGAATATATTAAGGGAGAAGTATCAAAGGTATGCGATATTTCCAAAGATATACCATTTGTTTGTGAATATACACGCAATCCATCATATGGGGAATTTGCAATTAATGTTGCAATGGTATCATCACGTTTACTCAAAAAATCGCCAATGGTCATTGCAGAAGAATTACTTCCGCTAATTCAAAACATTGATTTTGTTAAAACATCCACCATTGCGAAACCTGGGTTTATTAACATTTGTATACACGAAAGTTATTTTACCACAATGCTTGAAAGTCTTTTTTTTGCAAAAGAACTGCCAAACTACGGCAATAAAGAAAGAATTAATGTTGAGTATGTTTCTGCGAATCCAACTGGCCCATTACATGTTGGTCATTTAAGGGGGGCAATATATGGCGATGTCCTTGCATCTCTGCTTTCAAAGGTAAATTTTGATGTTACAAAAGAATACTACATAAACGACGCAGGCAATCAAATTGGTATTCTTGGCAAATCTGTTTGGATACGCTATCGCCAACTTCTTGGAGACGACGCCGAAGTTCCAGAGGGTTGCTATCCAGCAGAATATATTATTGATATCGCAAAAGAAATTATCTACAAACACGGTAAATCACTACAAGACGATGATAAAGTTTTTACGGATTACGCAGTAGAATATAATATGAAGTGGATTAAATCCACCCTTGCAAAGCTTAAAATTCAACATAATGTATTTTCATCCGAAAAAGAGATAGTGAACTCCAATGCAATTAAAGAGGCATTTATTGACCTTGAAAAGAAAAACCTTACTTATACAGGCATTCCACCAAAGCCACATAATGCATCAGAAGAGTGGAAGCCAACGGAATGCTTAATGTTTAAGTCCACAGCATTTGGTGATAACGACGACAGGGTTATTCAAAAGAATGACGGGTCTTATACATATTGCGTCCCAGATATGGTTTATAACCGTAACAAATTTAAGCGTGGATTTCACAAGCTAATAATGGTTCTTGGAGCAGACCACCTTGGGTATGTATCTCGCCTTAAAGCTATGACGCAATCCATTTCAGATGATGAAATTAATTTTGATATTAAAATTTGCCAAATCGTAAAATTTTTACAAAATGGCCAAACATTTAAAATGTCTAAAAGAGCAGGAAGCTTTGTCACAGTTGATGATATTTTAGAAAATGTTCACACTGATATCCTTCGCTTTATTATGCTTACAAAAAAAAATGATATTCATATGGATTTTGACATTGAAAAAGTAAAAGAGCAAACAAGGGATAATCCAATATTTTATATTCAATATGCGTATTCTCGCCTTTCATCGATATTAAGGAAGTCTACAATAAAAAGTGTAGACTTTACAAATCATCATCATAACCCTCACCTACATAACCTGACAATGAAGCTCTTAGAATTTCCATCAATACTTGCAGTGTCAGTAAAAAAGTACGAGCCACACCATTTAGCATTTTATGCATCATCGCTTGCATCCACTTTGCACACAGCATGGACTGTAGGAAATTCTACATTAGAAGCAAAATTTTTAATAGATGGCAATAACAATCACAATCAAGCAAGTATTAATATTGTATTTGCGGCAATAAAAGTGTTTGACCATATATTTGATATTTTCAACATAGAGCCACTTACAAGCATGTAGTATGAAGAATTTTTTAATTATTTTACTTTGTTGGGTTGCAAATGTAGAAGCATTAGAGCTTAAAATGTCAAAGCCTCGCAATATCATTGTGGAGGGTGACTTTCAAAGTAAACAAGAAGATCACCCTTCATATACAATACGCACACTACCGCAAATTACAACCCCAGAGTTTATTATTATTGAAGGTGTGGACGATAATTTACAAACAATTAATAAGCTAAATAACAAACCAAAAAACAAACCAAAAAACAAACCAATTTCCTTTGCAAAGGGTCGTCAAAGCACTGTAGACAATACAAATAAAAAAGAAAAATGTAAACAGCCCAAGAATAACAAGATTGTGCCTTTTTTGCAGAAATGTAAAAATTCCTCCAGCCCTGAATGTTTGAATCTCTTGAAAGATGCTCCTAAATGTGGCAAGGTACTTGACAATATAAACAATAAATACGATAACCAAACCACCACCAATAGCATTGATAACCTTGCAATGCAAGAATTTTGCTCACCAACTGATAACAATGTATACGAAATGGCGGATACTTTTTTCCAAAAAAATCCTGAATGTCAAAAACTCATTGATATTGTCGACATAGCTACTGGCGGTGCAAGTGTTGCAAAAATAGACGCATTTTGCTCAGCTTTCCCTAATACATCAGCAAATATTGTGCAATTGTATGAAGCTCAAATTAAAAAAATGGATGCTGAAATATTGTCAGGAGGTAGTACACCAATGCACTTTTTCTGTCGATCATTTTCCAATGTAATGTTAATAGATGAAAGTACTGCAATACCCAATAAAACATATATTACAAATGCAAAGAGTGACATCAAGCAAGCTATCACCGCCAATAATACTGCGAAAGGAAGCGATAAAATAGGACTTATAGAGGATCGTTTTCTTTCAGCAATTTTTACTAAATATAGTGAAGTAGCAACAAAAGGCATGACCGATGAACAAAAAACACTTATAGCAAACGCCATAACAGGCTCAAGTTTACAAGCATTGCAGGCTCAAGTTAATTCAACATATGGACTGATTGATGAACAAGCTGGCACCGTTGATACACTTGCCAACAAAGCATTGACGGACTTAAACCCTGAATACACAAGCAACCCACTACCTTTATTACTTTCAATTCAAAACCCTTCACGCACTGATCAAGACGCCATTGCAGAAGAAACGGCAACTCTGCGTAACATTAGAGTTACCGAACAAGAGATGAATGCAACGGAATTAAGGCTAGATGGTTTTCTAGATGCATTGTTGGAGTGGGAATCTGATGGGGGATTTTAAATTTATATCGCCTTTATTGCAACAATCCGTTATGGTAATAAATGCGAAAAAGAGATTTATATATTGAATTCAGCAAGAACATCGATGTATATGTCTTTTTTAAAAAACACCGCTTTATTGATGGTACTGTCAACATCAAGCCATTTCCATGCTTCAAATTCAGGAATTGCGGTATCAATGTTAATTTCTTCGTCTCCTCCTATGAAGTTTGCGAGAAACCACCGTTGTTTCTGCCCTATATATTTGCCTCCCCACATTTGTAATGACATATTTTTTGGAATTTTGTAATACCTATAATATGATGATTGTTTAATTATCTCTATATTGTTTGTACCTATTTCTTCTTTTAATTCACGCAAAAGTGCGTCTTCATATTCTTCTTCACTATTCACGCCACCTTGTGGCATTTGCCATGTATCAGTACGGTGCCCAATTCTTTTTGCTACAAAAATTTTATTGTTTTTCATTAAAACACACCCGACATTTGGGCGATATAGATGGTCTTGTTTTTTATTTATTAAATACATTTTGTTAATTTATGTGCTTTGCAACTTTGCTTTTTATCTTTTATTTCGTTCATCTTTTATTAGCAATATTTTGCATTTTCTTTAATATTGTGAGCAAGGCTCGGTTCCCAGATTTTCCCATTATGAATAAGGCGATCTTTTGTATAAATTAGCTCCCCTCTTGTTTCTGTGCCAAATTCAAAATTTGATGTCATAACTATTGCATCAACAGGGCAAGCTTCTTGGCAAAGCCCACAATATATGCATTTTGTCATGTCAATGTCGTATTGTGTTGTTTGGCGTGAACCATCAGGTTTTTCTTCGGCGGAAATCACAATTGCTTGTGCTGGGCATATTGCCTCACAAAGTTTACATGCAATGCAACGCTCTTCTCCGTTTGGATATAAACGCAGGGCGTGTTCTCCGCGAAAGCGTGTGGAAATGGGGGCTTTCTCAAACGGGTAGTTAATGGTGTACTTTTGTTTGAACATTGCAGTAAAAGTTTTTGCCATACCAGTAAGAATTTCAAGCAATAAAAACTGTTTACATATCACAAGAAACCTTATGCAAAATTTCATACCAATGCGTGAAAAAATATAGTATAAAATATAATGAGAATGGAAATAAAAATCAAGGTTTTTCATAAATTTTCTTGACAACCTCACCCATTCAATTAATTCAATTTAATTGAATCATCAGAGTTATGGCAAACCTAAAGGAAGTTAAAAATAGAATAGGAAGTGTAAAATCAACACAAAAAATTACCAAAGCAATGAAAATGATTTCAACCGCAAGGCTGAATAAAGCAAAGTTTGCTTTGAACAACCACGAGCAATATGCAAGTGCAATGGGACTTTTTCTCTCCTCTATTATTCCTTTAGTCAATCAAGAAACACACATTACCAAAAAACTGTCGTATAATTTTGTGAAGAATGAAGATCCAAAAACTCTAATAGTAATTTGTTCAACAGATAAAGGCTTATGCGGAGCACTCAATACATTTCTTTTTAAAGAGTTCCACAATCACATTAATAGCAACGACATTATTTTACCACTTGGTAGAAAAGCATTTGATTACACTAAATCTCGCTTTAAAATTGCCACAAGCACTCCAATTTTCACTGCCAAGCCAGAATATTATTCTGACATCATAAACAATGTTTTCAATGTTATTGAAACCCACAGTATTGGTAAAATCAAAATTATATTTCCAGAATTTATCTCCGTCATGTTGCAAACTCCCAAAGTAGAATACCTTCCACAAAAGCCCAACTATGCAGACTTTACCGTTGAAGGAAGTTTATCAGAAACATTAGAAATGGCACTTACAGAAACTATATCTTCCACTATACAAGCCACGCTTTCACAATTATTATGTAGTGAGCATAGTGCAAGAATGATTGCCATGGACAATGCAACGAACAATGCACAAACAAAAATTGAGTCCCTTACATTAACATACAATAAAACAAGGCAGTCAAATATTACAAGGGAAATTTTAGAAATTGTGGCGGGCAGTCAAGCAGTATAAATTGCATTTCGTACCATTTCTATAAATCTTTCATCAAGATGAACTTCAATATTAAGCGTTGATATACTGTTACGATAAAATAATGGTATTTTTACAAAATCTTTCTCCGTAGTTATAATTTTCAAATCTAACTTTTGAGCATAATTAATGATTTTCACAATATCTTTCGCTTTATATGGGTGATGATCGGGAAAGTCATAAAATTTTTCTACTTTAAATCCTAAATTTTCCAGTGAATAGAGAAATTTTTGATTATCTCCAAGCCCACTAAATGCAATGACTGACTGAGGATTAATATTGTGCGTATAATGATGTTTAATGTGAAAAATATGACGGTGCACAATATTATGTGTTGTATACATTAATACACAGTGAGATTTTAACAGTGCCTTATGTTTACTTTCCCGCAAAGGTCCGGCGGGCATTATTCTCTCGTTGCCAAATCCATTTCTTCCAATGACAAGGGCCGTGAAGTCTTTATGGATAGAATTTTGAAGTCCATCATCCATAATTATAATATCTTCTTTTATTTTATGAATATTATTCAAAATATCTTTTATTGATGAATAAAGATATGTTTGTGCATATTGTTTTAACAATTGTGGTTCATCTCCAGTATGTGATGCATCGTCGGTGTTTACCGTAACAAAACCTTTAGTTTTCCTTCTGTACCCCCTGCTAATAAAACACACCGATTTATCACATTTTTTGAGCTCAATTGCAATTGCAATGGCAATGGGTGTTTTACCTGTACCGCCAACAGTTGCGTTACCAATGCAAATTATTTTTTTATCTTTAACGGTTATTTTTTTGCTAAAATTCTGCCTAACAGTGGTAAGGATGGTGAAAATCCAAGAAAGTGGTATAAGCACAATGCTGACAAGACTATAACGATTATTCAAAAATAATGGTGTTTTAAACATATTACAAACGCTTGATACTTTGTCTTAATTTAAGAATATCAATGATTTTACCTTTAAATGGCATTAATGTAAGTGCTGAAACTGCAATAGATGAAAAAGTGCCCACTGCAACGCCAAAAAAAACAATTACGCAGAAGCTTCTTATGTCTCCATTTGCAAAAAGAATTACTGGTATAATTGCCAAAAGAGTTGTAATAGATGTGCCAATTGTGCGTGGTATAGTGGAGGAAATAGAATGGTTCAATGTTGTAATGAAGTCCGATGTCGGCGTAAGAGAGGAGCGAATTTTATCGTATATTATAACGGTATCATTGATTGAGTATCCGATGATTGTTAAAATTGCGGCGATGATTGTTATGCCAAAGTCAATATGTAATATTTTTATGAAAGCAATGACAACGACAACATCGTGAATAATTGTGAGCAACGCACCAAGGCTGTAGTATGAATTAAAACGGAGTAATATATATATAAATACTGTTAATAGTGAAAATATTACCGCAAAAAACGATTTTTTCACAAGACTGCCTGTTATTACTGGTGAAATCGTCGAAGATGATTGGATAATGGATATTTTTGATAAATTATCTTTCACAGAGTTTATATCATAAGATGTATTGTGCGACAATTTTACGAAGTATCTTTCACCAGATAAGTGAGTAATTTTACCTTGAGGAATGGTGGTGTATAGCTTGGATATATTATCTTTGTTTAAAATGTCCACTTCAAAAACTGTACCACCAACAAATTCAATAGATTTATTCAAAGGTACAAAGAGTATTATGGCAAACGAAGAAAGTATGAGGCAAAAAGTGAATGTGAAAATATATATTTTATATTTTATAACATCAATATTTTTCATTCTACTTTATAGGAATTTCAAGACCCGTCAATAGCTTGTGTGTAAGATCTTTGCTGTTGGAGTTTTTTATATGAAATGTTATAGACATGCCAAATGGGCGTGAAACCATTCCATAATCAACTTCGTGAAATACGGTGCAATCGCTAATACCAATATTAAAATTCCCAGTTAAATCTATGGATTTTTTACTGTATCCTTTAAAATCTTTAATTCTTGGAAGGTTGACATATACCAATCTGTCAATAAAGTTATACATATTTTCACGGCGTAGTGTAACTTTAAATCCAGAGTTCATGCCCTCCCTTAACTTAAAGGCGGCTACAGATTTTTTTGCTTTAATTGAAATACATTCCTGACCAGTCAGCAAGCGAAATACATTCTTTACGGATGCATAATAATTTTTATCTTGTGCATCGGCACCAAGGGAAGTTGAAACCACAACTTTCTCAATATATGGAATGCTCATTGGGTTTTTTATATCAAACTGTTTTTGAAGATCAGGTCTGACAATTGTTGTATATTTTTCTTTTGATAGTACTACGGTATTAGACATTGTATCGATAAATTACAATTATATTTTTTCTCCTGTTTTTTTAAGAACTCTGATTTTATTTTCTCCATCCAATTTGAAGGCAATTCTAGAAGGTTTGCTTTCCTCTGTTGCACCAACAATGTTTGAAATATGCACGGGAATTTCCACTGTTTTAAAATTTTCTGTGTTTTCTTGTGTAATTTTTTGAGTCCTTTTCATTGTTTTATAGCCATCAAGAATTACCTTGTCTGCCTTGATAGATTTAATAGTATATGATTTTTTCTTAAAATCCTTACCGCCTACAAGAAGGATGACTTTATCACCAACTTTATATTTTTTTGAGATACGTTTATTTAGCATATTATTTTTTACAAACTTATAAAACTTCAGGCGCCAGTGATGCAATTTTTAAATAACCACCATTTCTTACCTCACGGGCAATTGGACCAAATATACGAGAACCAATAGGTTCGTTTTTTTTATCAATCAATACAACTGAATTGGAATTAAACGACACATCGGTTCCATCAGATCTTTTTATATTCTGCTTTGTGCGAACAATAACAGCGTTGTGAATTTGTGATTTTGAAACTTTTGCATGTGGTACAGCACTTTTTACGGCAACAGTAATTGTTTCACCAACTTCAGCCCAACGAACGGTAGCACCGCCATGAACATTAATACATTCTACAACTTTTGCACCAGAATTATCAGCAACGGTTAGTTGAGTTCCTAAGACTATCATATATTATTTAATACTTTTAATAGCCCATTTTTTTAATTTTGAAATCGGCTTAGATTCTTCAATCTCCACTTCTTTTCCAATTTCAACTTTTTGATTAGGGAAAATATGGGCAATATATTTTTTATGAACCCTAATAACTTTTTTATACAAAGGGTGTGACTTAACCTTGGTTATTATAACGGTTGCAGTTTGTTCATCAACAACTTTTGCAACTTTACCGACCATTACTCTTTTTGGCATAATTAAATTAGGAAAACCAAATAATTTTTCCGTTTGTAAGGTTGTACTAATTAAATGTCAAGTCTTTTTCTCTTGATTTTCTTAAAATTACTATATTATATTTTGCAACGCACCTGTAGCTCAACTGGATAGAGTATCGCCCTCCGAAGGCGAAGGTTGTAGGTTCAAATCCTGTCAGGTGCACCATGTTGTATTGTAAAATTATGTTGAGGTTAATTTTTAATTCAATTTTTAGTGCATTTATTAAGTATGAATGTGTTGCGTGCGACATTGAGCATTCAAGGGCAAATCCTTTATGTGGTGATTGCCAGCGACAAATAGGAGCAATTGACCAAAGCACCGTTTGTAAGAAGTGTGGGCGTTACTGTTTAGCAGATGTTTGTTATTTTTGTATTACTAGCCCTCCATTGTTTACCAAAGCTTATGCTTACTGTGTGTACGACGATATCTCTTCTACAACTATAAAAAACTTTAAGTACCATAATAACACAAGGTGTATGAATTTTATTGCCCATAAAATGGCAATGCTTGCCTTTGATTGCATTCAATATAACACGATTGATTATATCACATGCGTTCCAATGAATGGCTTAAAAGAGTATATTAAGGGATATAATCATTCTGGGAAAATTGCAAAAGTAATTGCAAAAGAAATTAATACAGTATTTTTGCCATCGCTTTTAAAGCGGAAGCTATCATTCAAAAGGCAGGCTGTTTCTTCAAGAAGTGAGAGGTTTAAGAATATTGATGGATCTTTTAAAGTTGTACAAAAAGGGAAGATGAAAGGGAAGGCGGTATTGTTAATTGATGACACAATCACCACAGGTGCAACTGCAAATGAATGTGCAAAGGTTTTGTTTGAAGCTGGTGCTAGTGCAGTAATTGTTCTAACGTTTGCGAAGTCTATTAAAGATGAGGAAAATTTACGACTTACTAATAACAGATGAACTTCCTCAATATACTATGGTAGCATTTCCAGCGTAACACATTGCGTATTCAGGTAGTATATGACAGTGCTGATAATTATATATAAATACTACAATATACTGAAAATAAAAACTTGATTTTTTGGTTTGAATTAGTATTGTCTTATAAAATTAACTACACCTTGTGTACTTATTAATTGATAATTACGACAGCTTTACTTACAACCTGTACCACCTTGTAAGGCAAATTACCGGCGAAGATATTGATGTCATTAGAAATGATAAAGTCAGCGTTGATGATATACTATCAAAATGCTATCGTGGTATCTTTATTTCCCCTGGGCCTGGAAAACCAATAGACTCTGGTATAGTATTAGATGTCATAAAAAAATGTCATAAAACAACTCCTATTTTTGGTGTATGCCTTGGAATGCAGGCAATAGTTCACTATTTTGGAGGAAGCATTATAGAGGCTAAAATTCCAATGCATGGCAAGGTTTCAATTGTTAAACATTTGGATAATTCTCCAATTTTTAATGCCATTCCAGAAGAATTCCATGCCACTCGTTATCACTCTCTAATTGTGGACAGGTCTTCTATTCCGAGCTGTTTAACTGTAAATGCACGAACGGATGATAAAACAATAATGGCAGTTTCGCACAATGAATATAATATATATGGAGTGCAATTTCATCCTGAATCTATTTGCTCTGAATATGGTGCAGAAATGATGCATAATTTTATTCAAAAAACATGAGAGCCTTAGTTCTTTCTTGCGGATTAATTGGCGGATCTATTGCAAAATCTCTTGTGAATGAAGGCTGGGAAGTTCATGCGACAACTCGTAAATTATTAACCTTTGAAGGAATAAAATTTTATACTGAAAATAAAGATATTCCACAAATTGATTATGACATTATCTGTATTTGCTCCCCAAGGGGTAAAAAATATGAAATATATAACGAAATGTTTGCGTTGGCTGAAAGCCTTTCAAAGCTTGGAACTTATATTGTAGATGTTTCATCTGTACAAAATCAAAACAATTTATTTCAACTAAAGTACCATAATTTTGTGCCATGCCACCCAATTGCTGGGAGTGAAACAACAGGATTTGAAAATTCATCACCAGAAATTTTAAAAGGCAAAAAGTGTTTAGTTGTGCAAAATCATCCACCACACCAAGTTTTAGATTTCTGGCAAGCTTGCGGTATGATAGTTGACAACACAATTACTTCTTGCATGGAACACGACCGTATTTTTGCAAAGGTTTCGCATTTACCTCAATTACTTTCGTTTAATTTTCCCGAAGAAGAAAAGCCTGAATATAAAGAGTTTTACCGCTTAAAATACTCTTCTCGTGCAATTTGGGACGAAATTTTCCTACACAATAGAGCTTGGATATTAGAAGGTTTAGTAAGTTTAGAAAAATTGTGTTGTTTGGCTTCCTTTAATTACATAAAATATCATTACAATGGAAAAGGTGATCTACCGGATGATAGCATATTTGAAGGAGAATATGAGCCATCATTTGCAAACTTATTTCACCTCTGCATTGGTAAAAATGAAAAAATATATGCTGGAACTGGGTTAAAAAGTATTTTGTCAGCTTCTAAAGAAATTCCTCCAACATACCCTACAAAAGTATATAACATATTAGATAATGGCAAAAAAATGTTGCTTAACCTTGACTAATTAACTCCTGATATGAAAGAATAGGTTTTCTTGCGGCTAGAACATCGTCGCATTTTTTTCTAAATAAACCATTTGGCGCCGAAAGTATTTCTTCAATATTTCCTTCTTTACACTGATTTGCAATTTTTACCATAACGGCAATAAATTCATCAATTGTTTCCTTGGATTCCGTCTCCGTTGGCTCAATTAACATTGCACCTTGCACCACAAGGGGGAAATATGTTGTCATTGCATGTATCCCATTTTCAAGTAAAACTTTTGCAACATTGGTTGTAGTTACACCATTTTCTGACTTTTGAACTTTATCCGTAATAAGACACTCGTGCATACAAAATGGATTGTCTTTTTCGTCAAAATAAGGAGTATGAAAATAATCTTTCAAGTGATGCTGAATGTAATTTGCAGAAAGAACAGAGTCTTCGGCAATTTGTTGCATTCCATCAATTCCAACGCTAATAATGTATGTTAATGCACGCACCATAACAAGAAATTGCCCATAAAAACCCTTAATATGTCCAAATGACCTTGGGTCGCTATCTATAATTGAAAAAATTCCATCGTCGTTTTTTATCACTTTTGGAGTTGGGAGATAAGGTGATAGTTTTTCACAAACTGCAATTGGGCCACAGCCCGGCCCACCACCTCCATGAGGAGTGGAAAATGTTTTATGAAGATTAAAATGCATAACATCAACTCCAAAATCTGCTGGTTTAATTTTTCCAATAATTGCATTAAAATTTGCACCATCACAATAAAACATTGCACCTACTGAATGTATTAAGTCCGCAATTTTTTTAACATTTTTTTCAAATAAACCACATGTACTTGGGTTTGTCAGCATAATGCCGGCAATTTCATTGCCATATTTATCGACTATATCTTTAATGGCAGATAAGTCTGTAAAGCCGTCTTTTGTAATTTTAACTTGCAAAATTTTAAAGTTGCACATTACTGCGGTCGCTGGGTTTGTTCCATGTGCTGACTCTGGTATAATGATATAATTTCGCTGACTTTCCCCTTTTTCTTCAAAATATTTTTTAATACACATAATTCCGGCAAACTCACCATGTGCGCCAGCGGCAGGGTTAAGTGTTGCATCGTAAAGGCCAGTTAATTCACATAACCAATTTTTTAAAGTATAAATTAAACGCAATGCACCCTGTGTTGATTCAGTAGATTGCATTGGGTGAATATCTGCAAAGCCAGAAAGCCTTGCCGTCGTTTCATTTAATCGCGGGTTGTATTTCATTGTGCAAGAACCCAATGGATAGAAATTAGCATCTATCGAAAAGTTTTGTGTTGAAAGACGCGTAAAATGTTTAATAACTTGCGGCTCCGTCATTTGTGGCAAACCACATGAATTTCTTACTTTGCAACCTGTTGCATTGTGCAATAGATCTATATGCTGAATATCTGTGCCCTGTACTCCCAGTGAATGATATTCAAAAGATATTTTTTCCTCAAAAGATACATTTGACATATAACATTATATTTTTGATTTAGGCTTTTTAACATAAGTGGATATATCTATACCCGTTGACTTAAGACCATCTTGAACACCCATGAGTATTGCATCTGATATAAGGCGAAGGTATAGCTCTGAAGCTTTGGTCGAGTCATCGTTTCCAGGTATTACAAGGTCAATACCACTTGGATCCGTGTTTGTGTCAACAATAGATATTGTACGCACGCCAACCTTTTGTGCCTCCGTGATCGCCGTTCTTTCGTGCTGCGCATCAATAACAAAAATTACATCAGGCTTGCCATGCATTTGGCGTATACCACCAATGTTCCTCTCAAGCTTTTCCATCTCTCTTGTCATTTTCATAAGCTCGTTCTTTGTGTATCTTGTGCTTTCTTCACGAATCTTTTTTTCATAGTCTTCAAGAGTTTTAATTGAAGAGGATATAGTTTTTGAATTTGTTAAAGTTCCGCCAAGCCATCTGTGATTAATGTAGTATTGCCCACATGAGATTGCAAATTTCTTTACTAACTTTGAACATTGAGATTTTGTACAAACAAACAACACTTTTTTATTTTGCTTCCCAAGGTGATAAAATTCCGCAAGAGCTTTGCTAAGAGTGTGATATGTTTTTACAAGGTCTATAATATAAACACCGTCTGTTTCACCATATATATATTGACGCATTTTTGGATTCCAAAATGATGTTTTGTGACCATAATGAACTGATGCTTCAAATAAATCTTGAATACTAAATGTAGGTTTGTGTTCTTTTCCTTCCATGAAAAACGCATTAATATTATTTTTATAAGTTCAATGTATCTTATTTTTTATTTTTCAAGAGTTTTCTCATATTTCCATTAATACTTTATAATATTGAGAAATATATCATACAAAAAGATTTTTATAGGAAAAAAGTTAATGTATCTTTCAAAGATATTTTATTTGCAAAGTGTTTGGAATATTGAGTGTTTTTATACTTGATTTTATAATATTTGTAGATGAACATCGTATTAATGCCTGCGTGGTGGAATGGTAGACACGAAGGATTCAAAATCCTTTGCACATTGTGTGCGTGGCGGTTCAAGTCCGCCCGCAGGCACCACTTAAAACTTTAATGCATTGGTTAGCCCTGTTGGTAAAATTTTCATAAGAATTATTGAAAAGTCTCTAAAAAATTTAGAAATCTACCAAAAAGTATAAATGTTCTTACAGAATTTATACTGTCTTTAAAAATTTTTGTGCATGTTTAATACCTTGCATTTCAATTGAATGCCCAAGGTTTGGAATTTCATAAAATTCAGTGCTTATTTTATTCTCTTTGAGAATTTTGGCTGTAAACTTACCAAGTGTGCATGGTACAACATCATCATCCGAGCCGTGAATCATGCATATTGGTGGTTTACTTTTACACGAAGATATTGTCTCTTCAGCAGATACAATTGTTCCAGAAAAGCCAACAACCGCACGGCATTTCTCTTCTAATTTTAGTGCAGTGTAAAGAGCAATCATAGTGCCTTGTGAAAAGCCAATGAATGTAAGATTATGATTTTTGAGGTTATATTCTTTTAACTTTATATCTATAAATTGAAGTAATATCTTTCTGGCAATTTCCGCACCCTCTAAAAGAACTTCTTCATTTCTGTCAAGTAATGAAAACCATTGACGCCCCATATCTGGAACATATTCATATGGGAATGGTGCGTCTGGAGCGATAAATACAGGGTTTTGAAAGAAGGGTGCGAATATATCTGATAAGTCTAATAAATTTGCACCATCAGAACCATACCCGTGCAAAATGATAACTATATTTTGTGGATTGCCGTTGGAGTGGTCTCGTGTGTGGTAATTGGTAATCATGTATTTTCCTTAAGAAGCTTTATATATTCTGCAATTGATTCTTCTGATAACATTTCAGTTACGCATACAATGATTTGATTTTCATTGTTAGCAACACCTGCAAGAATTTCTTTGCTTTCCATTTTTTGAAGGACTTTTTTAGCATTTTGACATTCAAATGTAAATTCATTAAAGAATGTTTTATTAATTACTTTAAACCCAGAGGATATAAGTGCATTATACATTTTTTGTGCAAGGTAGTGATTTTGTATTGCAAGGTTTTTAAAGCCAATTTCCCCAAGAAGTGTTGCATGAACAGTGAAAGCCGTTGCACATAAACCTTGATTAGAGCATATGTTCGATGTAGATTTTTCTCTTCTAATGTGCTGTTCTCTTGCAGATAGTGTTAAAACAAAGCTACGCTTTCCGTCTTCATCTTGGGTTGCACCGCAGACGCGTCCGGGCATTTGTCGTACATGTTCTTTTTTACATGTAAAGTATCCTAATAATGGGCCACCAAAGCTTAATGGCACACCTAGCGACGATGCATCTCCGCAAATAATATCTGCCTTTGGAGGTTCTATCATGCCGAATGCAAGAATTTCATTATTGACGACTATCATCATAGCGTCATTTTCATTGCATACTTTACGGATGTTTTCAAGGTTGTTAACATTTCCGGTGTAGTCTGGCAACTGTGTAATTACACAAGCGTATTCGTTGTTAATGTTAATGTCATCAATGTTTTGGTAAGAAATTTCAATACCGATGTTTGTAAGGTATGTTTTTAAAACCTTTATATAGTCAGGGTGTACATTTCCAGCAACACAAACTTTAGTACGCTTTTTCTTAACACGAAGAGACATCAACGCGGCTTCTGCACATGCTGTTTGACCGTCATAAACGGAAGCGTTGGCAACTTCCATTCCAGTTATTGCACAAAGGAGAGATTGGAACTCAAAAATAACCTGCAATGTTCCTTGTGAAACTTCTGGCTGGTATGGTGTGTATGATGTAAGAAATTCCCCTCTTTGAATTATTGCATCAACTGCGGATGGAATAAAGTGATTATAACATCCGTATCCTGCAAAAATATTTTTGAAAACTTTATTTTCATTCGCAAATGATTTTATCTCTTCAAGGGTTGCCTGTTCGTTTTTATGATTTGGTAAATTGAAATCGTTAGCAATACTAGCATTTTGTTGCAAGTATATTTCATCTACAGAATTAATACCTATTTGTTGTAGCATTTGTTGTTTGTCTTGCTGAGAAAGTGAAGAATAACGCATACCTAACAAAGAATTTAAATAAAATAAATAATAAATATTTTATTTTGCAAGAAAATATACAACTTATACACTAAAATCTTTTGCTATCTTAATTGAGATGAGGTATATATAATATACAAACGAACATAATGTTTTCACTTCCCATTTTTCATCACTTAAATCACTTGT
Source organism: uncultured Rickettsiales bacterium (assembly GCA_905480015.1). Taxonomy (GTDB): domain Bacteria; phylum Pseudomonadota; class Alphaproteobacteria; order Rickettsiales; family Deianiraeaceae; genus CAJQOT01. The sequence continues at coordinate 35,564 of CAJQOT010000020.1, forward strand.
ATAAATCACTTGTATAACTCATTTTATAGTGGTCTATAGTGTAGCGTTAATACCTAATATTTTTCTTGACAATTTATTCGTATAGAAATTTTTATCTTCGTAATATTTTGTTTAAAATGCCTCAAAGAACCGCACATAAAAGCATTAATATTCACGGTGAAACGGGAATTACTGAAATATTTCCAGATAAATCCCTATCGCATCGTTCAATTATACTCCCTGCAATATCAGAGGGTGTAAGCGAAATATCCAATCTACTTGAAGGTGATGACGTTCTTCATACCATTGATGCCATGCGTCTTGCAGGGGTAAAAATTGAAAAAGAAGGAAAAAAATGGCTTATTTATGGTAAGGGTTTAAATTCTCTTTTAGAACCTTCAGCACACTTGTATCTTGGAAACTCTGGCACTTCAGCGCGCCTTCTTGCAGGAGTTTTCGCACCATATCACTTTCCCGTCTTCTTTACTGGCGATGCATCACTTTCTAAAAGACCAATGAATAGAGTGTTCAAACCCTTGCGCGAAATGGGAGTAGAATTCCTTGCAACATCACGCAATACCGCTCCATTTTACATGAAAGGTGGTGATATTATGCCAATAGACTGGCAAATGGAGGTTGCGTCGGCACAAGTCAAAAGTGCAATACTACTTGCATCGTGTCAAATTCAAGGAAGAACAACAATCATTGAAAATACAAAAACTAGAGACCACACCGAAAATATGCTTA